>NZ_CP090953.1:3242500-3542500 GCF_021513175.1 Sphingomonas sp. S2-65
CACGGCGGCGGAGCACGATCGCGGGCTTGCCCAGGGCGCGCCGGACGAACCCGCTGCTCAGCTGCCCGGCGGCATCTTCGACTTCGCGGCGTCGCTCCTCTCCAGGCACCGGGCCGCGGCCGAGTTCCACCAGCTGGCGGACCGACGGATGGGTCGGCCGCATCTGCTTCACCGGTTCGGGACGAGTTGCCGAAAGCATGAGCAGGACCGATGCGGCTTCGTCGTTGATGCTGGCGAGCGCCAGACTCGTGCGGTCCGTCGGCGGGGTAAGAAGGCCGGTGGCGGTCATCCAGTAGGTGAAGTGCTGCATGAAGAGCCGGTTCCCTTCGAAGAGGTCGTCTGTCGAAAGGAGTTGGTGCGGATGCCGGGTCTTGTGAGCGAGGACGGCATGCAGCAGTTCGAGCAGCGCGGACGGGGTCTCGTCGCGCATCAGCGGCATGCCAAGCCGGCCGCACCAGAAAGCCTGGCGCACCGTTGCCCATTCGCTACCGTCCTCGTCCACGTAGACGGTTCCGCTCGTTCGGTTCGCGAGGCGCAGCCAATATCCCCAGGGCAGTTCGGGATCGATGTCCTTGGGCATGATCACCTCTCCGTTTTCGTTGCCGGGGTGGTTGAGGGGGCCGGCACCTCGGCGGGATCGCGGTTGTCCGCGATCGCCTTGAACTGCGCGGCGAGGTAGACGCACTGCTCGTAGACGAAGGCCTCGTCGCGGTAGATGCGGTGGCTCAGACCATCGAGCGCCGACTCCACGGCATAGTCCCTCTTGTCGTTCGGAAGGATGTCGTCCGGCTGGTCGCAGGAGAACCCTACCCACCACATTTCGTCATGGCGAAATGGTTGATTGAAAGTTCTCTCGAGCCTCGCGGTGACCTGCCCCCGGCGATTGGCGTCCCCCACGTGGCAGACCGAGCGCCATTCCGGCTCGCTCTCCTGGCATGGCCAACTATAGTTCACGCCGCCATGGATGCGCACCCCGAGGCTCTCGATTGCCCTCTGGTCGAAGTTGAACAGCGGATGGTCGGGACCGACGCCGACGAAGCCTGCCAGTGCGCCGTTCTTCGCCGATCGCCGGATGATGCAGCCGTAGCCGGACATCTCGTCCCACCAGGCGACCTTTTCTGCTTCGGCATTCCACGGGCCTCTGGCCGCCGGAGCGATCCTGGGGACGTGGAAGACCGCTTCGACGGGGACGAGGTAATTTCCGATCCTTCGGGTGCCGGCTCTTTTAGACGTCACCGCGATCGCGGTTCCCGTGGCTGCCGTCGTCCTGCTTCTTCCGCTCGCCATGCGCGCTGCTCCATGCTGTTTGAGGAGCAGGCGGATTTAGGATGGGCGGTCCTGAAATGCCGGTCGTTCCGGAGAGCACATTGGAAGCGAGCGGAGCAGTTGGCCTGCCGGTCCGAAGTGCTGCCCCTGCGCGCCGTGGGGCAAAGCCGGTCTTCTATCTGGACGGTGGTATGGGGTCGTTCCTGACTCGGTAGAATGGCCTCTTCGCAACGCTTCGAGCATCCTCTCGATCGAGGAAATGAGGAGCGAAAGCCATGAGCGCTTCGATCTTGGAACAGATCAAGCCGGCCTTGAATGAATTGCCGGCATTCGCTGCCGGCGACCGGGTGCGGGTAGCCACGCGCGCGCCGATTGGCCACTACCGGGTCCCCGTCTACCTGCGCGGCAGCACCGGCACCATCGAGCGTGTGATCGAGCCCGCGCTAGTGGACAACGAGGAGGAGGGCTACGGGCGCAACGCCGGCAACAAGCGGCACTACTACCGCGTGTCCATCTCGCTGCCGTCACTTTGGCACGACTATCAGGGATCGCCTCGCGACGAGCTCCACGTCGAAATCTACGAATCCTGGCTGGAGCGCGCATGATGTCGAGCGAACCGCATCTTCACGATCACGATCACGATCACGATCACAACCACGGCCGCGATCATGACGACCACGCCCCGATCGCTGCGGACGTCAAGCCCGGCTATCACGAAGTGATGGAGATCGCGGTGCGAGAGCTCCTGACCGAGAAGGGCTACATCACCGGCAACGACATCCGCCACCAGATCGAAGTGCTCGACAGCCGCACCCCAGCGCTCGGAGCCGCGGTGGTCGCGCGCGCCTGGACCGATCCGGAGTTCAAGTCGCGGCTGCTCGAGGACGGACGCAAGGGGTGCGAGGAGCTGGGAATCAGCTTCTACGACGACACCCAGCTGATCGTGCTCGAGAACACGGCGGACGTGCACAACCTGATCGTGTGCACCTTGTGTTCCTGCTATCCGCGTCCGGTGCTCGGGCTGCCGCCTGACTGGTACAAGCTCAAGCCCTACCGTGCCCGTGCCGTGATCGAGCCGCGCAAGGTGCTCGCGGAGTTCGGCACGATCATACCTGACGAGGTCGAAATCCGCGTGAGCGATTCCACTGCGGTGGTGCGCTACCTCGTCCTGCCGCGCCGCCCGGAAGGCACCGAAGGCTGGTCCGAGGAGCAGCTCGCGGCGCTGGTCACGCGCGACGCGATGATCGGGGTTATCCCCGTCACACTGGACAAGGAGGCCGCGTGATGGCGACCCAGGACTTCACCAGCCGCCTGCCCAACGACATCGGTGGATTCGAGGCTGGATCGGTGCTGCGGGTCGAGCATGTGCTCGAGCCCTGGGAGAAGCGCTGCCACGCTCTTGCCGACGTGCTCGACTTCAAGAAGCTCATCAACACCGAGGAGAAGCGAAAGGGCGTCGAGGCGCTGGGCGAAAGCCTGATCGGCAAGCTGCCCTACTACGAGCGCTGGATCGTCGCCTTCTCCAACATCAGCTTTACCAAGGGCTTCTTCACGCCCACCGAGCTGGCCGAGAAGATGGCGCAGGTAGAAGCGCGCTTCGCGGACCAGGAGGCGGCGTGACGCGGCCGACACAGCCGACCTGCTTCCACGAGGCCGATCCTTCGCTGCCGCTGTGGCGGCGCGCGGCGGCCGAGGCCCTGGGAACGCTGCTGCTGGTGCTGGCGGCGGCAGGCGCGGGGATTGCGGCCTCGCGCCTGTTCGCCGCGGTGCCGGGTCTCGTGCTCCCGGTGCTGGCGTTGGTGCTCGCCGGCGCGCTCGTTTCGCTGATAGTGGCTCTGGGCAGCGTTTCGGGCGGGCATTTCAACCCTCTGATCACCCTGCTGCAATGGCTCGCCGGCGAGCGGGGCGGCATGTGCACCCTCGCCTATGTCGCCGCCCAACTGATCGGTGGCGTGGCGGGCGGCTGGTGCGCCGCCCGGCTCTGGCAGGTCGAAGCTGCGGGTAGTGGAGGGCTTGGCTGGCAGGGACTTGGCGGCGAACTCGTCGCCAGCGCCGGGCTTATGCTGGTGGTGTTCGCCTGTTCGCGGAGCGGCCGCGCCTCGACGGGCCCATTCGCAGTCGGCGCATGGCTGGTCGCAGGCGTGCTGGCGACGCCGACCACCTCCTATGCAAACCCTGCCGTGATCGCTGGCGCGCTGGTGGCTGGCGGGCCGCTTGCGCTCGGCGCAGGCTCGGCGCTGCCCTATCTGCTTGGCGAAGCCGCCGGCGCGTTGGTCGCGTTGTGTGTCGTCGTGCTCCTCTTTCCTCGCACGAAGGCCGGCGTATGACCGCGGCGGGACTGGTCGAGAGGCAGGCCAGGGGCGGCTTCACCGAAGTGCTCGACCGTGTCGAAGCGGCGCTGGTCGGCCACGGTCTCGTGCCGCTTGCCAGGATCGACCATGCCGCCGCCGCCGCGGAGGCGGGGCTCGCGCTGGCGCCGCTGACGCTGTTGATCTTCGGCAATCCCCGAACGGGCACCCCGCTGATGCAGGCGCGGCCGAGCCTCGGGATCGACCTGCCGCTAAAGCTGCTGGTTTGGGAGGCCGAAGGTGCGGTGCGGATCGGCTACAACAATCCCGCCTGGCTGGTCGAACGCCATGGCGGTGACGCCGACGGGACGATACCCGCCACGATGCGCAATCTGCTCGAAGCGCTCGCGAACGAGGCTGCGGCATGATCGCCCGCCTTCTCGCGCTGCTGCCCGCCGACCAAGGATTCCGGCGCAACCTCGCGTTCGTCTACGCGGTGCTCGCGGTCTTGAACCTCGGCGGCTGGGCCTGGGCGCTGGCGCTGTTCCATGATCGACCTGCGATGCTCGGCGTCGCACTGCTGGTCTACGGCCTCGGCCTGCGCCACGCCGTCGACGCCGACCACATCGCCGCGATCGACAACGTTACGCGCAAGCTCATCCAGGAGCGTCAGCAGCCGGTCGCCGTCGGCTTCTGGTTTGCAATCGGTCATTCGGCGGTGGTGGTCCTGGTGACTGCCGCGGTGATCGCCGCGGCGAGCAATTTCGAAGCCCTTGAGGAGTTTCGAGACGTCGGCGGAACGTTCAGCACCTGCGTCTCGGCGCTGTTCCTGCTGGTGGTCGCGGGTATGAACCTGATGATCCTTGCTACGATACTGCGCACGCTCCGGCGAGTGCGCGACGGCGAGGCGATGGAGGACGGTGCCCTCGACCTGATGTTTGCCGGTCGCGGACCGCTGTCTCGGCTGTTCCGCCCGCTCTTCGCCTGTATCAGCCGCTCGTGGCACATGGCGCCGCTGGGCTTTCTGTTCGGGCTGAGCTTCGACACCGCCACCGAAGTGACTCTGTTCGGCCTGTCGGCGACCCAGGCGGGACAGGGCGTTCCCATCGGAGCGGCGCTTGTGTTCCCGGTACTGTTCGCCGCGGGCATGTCGCTGCTCGACACCACGGATGGCGTGATGATGGTCGGAGCCTATCGCTGGGCCTTCGTGAAGCCGCTGCGCAAGCTCTACTACAACATGACGATCACGCTGATGTCGATCGCAGTGGCGCTGTTCATCGGCGGAGTGGAGATGGTCGCGCTGGCGGTGCGGCGGCTCGGGCTTGAAGGTCCTGCGGCGCGTTGGGCGATAGCGCTCAACGAGAACTTCAACGCGCTCGGCTTCGCGATCATCGGCGTGTTCGCCGGGGCTTGGGGGCTCTCCTACCTGATCTTCCGATCCGTCGAGCATCGCCGACTAGCGGCCTGAACCTAGAGAGGCATTCTTGATGTTCGTATTCGGCGGACGCGCCAACTTCTCCATCAGCTCCGGCCACTGAACGTGTGCCACGGAAGGAACTTGGTGGCATTCGGCCTTGCGGTGGTCGGCTGCTGTAATGTCCCAGCCCACTCACGCGACCGGGATGAGCCCGTGCCGGTGGCGGACGGCGAGGTCAGGCTCAGCCTCTAGAGCGGACTGAAGTTTCAGCGTCCCTAGCGCAGGTTAGGGAGTTCGACTTCCATGCTTTGCGAGTTCGAGCGGCACGCTTCGGTGCTCATGCGGCGAGCAGACATCCGGCTCCCGATGCGCGGTCGGAAGTTTCGAAGAAGAGGACCTCATCTTCCGAGAGGGACAGGCGCTGTTCGGGGCCTATCGGCACGCGCTCGCCGTCGAGAAGCAGCCAGAGCTGCGAGCCCGTCGGGCGGTTAGCTCGGGCAAGGAGATCGATCGCTTCGATGGTCTCGTCGTCGATCGCGAGAAGTTGACCGTCGACATCGACGATGTGCCGCAGTCCGATATCCCAATAACCCACGCTATATCTCCTGGCTCTGGCAGGATGCTTCCATCGGCGTCTTACGCGCCTCAGTCTCGGTCAGGGCGTGACCGACACAGATGACGGCAATCGCGCTCAGGCCTGCGAAGATCTCACCGACTTTCTTCTGCGAGAACAGTATCGATGACACCCTACTCGGTCGGCATGTTAGGATCGACAGGAAGGAGGAGTGGGGTAGACCATACCAAGGCATGTTGCTGCGTCTCCCCGGGATACATCGCGCGCTCTGGTGAGCGGCAGACGCACCTGGGGCATCGTGACGATGAAGACGGCATCGGGTCTGCTATTTGCTCGACGAGAGGACCGGCGCCGGATAGCAGACATCGCACTCTGTGGAGTAGCCGGCATGTGGATTTGCCTGGCTGATGCGTTCGATCTAATGCAATGCAGAGTTCAGCCGCTACTTTCCCGTCACGGAATCCTCTGCTCCCCAGCCTTCTACGAGCTGTCGCCGACGCAATGCACCAGTCACGCACTCAGGAGCAACGAAGCGGGAGCGTGATCCAGCGGCTTGAACGGCTCCGATCTGGCCTGACGGTGTGGTTCAAGCGACGGACAGGGGATTTAAGCGAGGCGCAGGACCTAGTGCAAGAGAGCTTCCTGCGCATCGTCCAGAAGGAAGGTGTTGACGAGCTGGAGCATCTTGAAGGCTATGCCTACCGCGTCGCAGCCAACATCCTGATCGATCGCCATCGTCGGCGGCGGGCTCGCCACATTGAGGATCACGTCGGTCTCGAGGAGGTCGGCCAGCCCACGGATGGGATCGATCCGCACCGGGAGCTGGAGGCGCGATTGGCCCTTGCGGCCTCGGCGGAGGCGCTCGGGAGGCTGCCGGAGAGGACCCGCACCATCTTCATTCTCCGAAGACTGGAAGGCATGCGGCACAAGGAAATAGCGGTGCGTCTCGGGATTTCGGTGAGTGCCGTCGAGAAGCATGTCGTTCGCGCGATGACGGCGCTTGCGGCTGGCGGGGAGGACGAGCGTTGAGCCAGGCCGAACTCACCTGGAGCGAAATTGCCGGTCTGGCCGCGGAGGACGCCGCGGCGCTCATCATCGATCGCGCCGAGCGCTCGCCCCCCGAAGTGAGCGAGGCCCTGATAGATCGCTGGCTGGCGGAGAGCGACGCTAACCGTTGGGCCTGGTCGAAGGCGCGGGACGCTTGGGATCGCTTCGAAGGCTGGGAGATGGACGGGGCACTGGTAGCGATGCGGGAAGAAGCCCTGTCCTTATCCTTCGGTGCACGGCGGCAACGCTGGCTATCCATGTCGCTGGCCGCAAGCGTGGCCATAGTAGCGGGAGCTGGCGTGCTTGCTCTCAGCGTCGAGCGTTGGCCGTTCGACGGAGGAGCGTCGCGCGACGCTGCAGAGGTCGCTAACGGGCGGTATGCTTCCGAGGCCGGCGAACGGCGGACCTTTGCCCTCGCCGACGGCACGAAAGCGACCTTGGAGGGCGGCAGTGCCATCGAGGCGACATACACGGCCACGGCTCGAGTGGTACGCCTCTCGCACGGGAAGGCGACGTTCGACGTCGCCTCCGCGCCGACGCGTCCGTTCCGCGTGTTCGCCGGCGGGCGCACCATCGCCGATCTAGGCACGATCTTCTCGGTCGAACATGCCGGGTCGCGCCTTCGGGTGAGTCTCATTCACGGTCGAGTATCAGTGTTCGACGGTGAGAAGGTCGACATAGCGAATGCCTCGAGAAGTTTCGTTCTCGCGCCTGGTGACACCTTCGAGGCGGACTCGTCGGGCGCGCGGGTTGTGTCTGGTGGCCGAGCGCCGCTGCAGGAAGCGTCGGACCGCATCCTCTTGAAGGAGGAACCGCTTGCGACCGCGATCGAACGCATGAACGAGGGTTCTTCCGTCAAGGTTGTCGCCCATCCACGGCTTCGTGACCTTCGGATAAGCGGCTCGTTCCGAGCGGCGGACAGCGCCCGCTTCGCTCGGGTGGTGGCGGACCTGTATTCGCTACGGGTTCGCCGCCAGCCGGATGGTAGCTTGATCCTGCTGCCCCGCAACGGCAGGTGAGGGTTTCCGCACAGCCTGCGTTCAATTCAAGGTAGGGGCACCTGCTTCGGTGCCTGGATCTGAACGGAAACGGGCATGGCGGCACTCAGCTATTTGAGCAGCGGGACAAGCGGCGCGAGAGGCGTAGCGGCATTGCCGGCGAAGCCCCTGCATCGATTGGGCAGCGCGCCCGCTCGGCCGCCCCGGGCGGATGAAGGCTGCTCCTCCAGGTTGCCGACGGAAGCCAGCGCTAGGGTTGGCTTCGGCGTTGGGGATGATCCTGCGCTGCAGGATGAGGAAGCTGAAGGGGATGCTCTCTTCAGCTTTCTTCCTTCCGCGGCCGTCCTGCGGGTAGACGCCAGCGCGGCAATCGAGCGCTTCGCGAAGATGAGCCAGTCCGAAGTGGCTGAAGTAAATCGTCGCCTTCGAGCCACTCCTGGCGCCGATCGAGGGTTACTCGTCGGCATGACCGTCCTCGGTGCAAACGCCAGAGCGTTGGAGATGTTCGGCGCGGTCGAGCTTGATGAGTTGCTCGGCAGGGAGGTGGCGGACCTCTATCATCCTCGATGCCCCGCTCTCCTGGAAGCCATGATCGGCTTCAGCCGCGGCGTTCCGGTCGTTCAGCGCCGCTCAAAGCACTTGAAGCAGGATGGTCGCTGCTTTCGGGCGACGTCCTGCACGGTGACGTCGGCAGGCATTCTCAAGTCGGGGGAATGGACGATTGCGATCACCGACGTGGTGGAAGGTCGACGCGACCTGCCTGATGCTCCCGTCCCTCCGGAGGACTTCGCCCACTCCTCCCGCATGTCGATGATCGGGGAGCTGTCAGCCTCCATCTTCCATGAGATCGGCCAGCCGCTCACTGCGCTCAAGCTGAATGCGCAGACGGCGCTCGGCCTCGCGGAGCGCGGTGACGCCGACCCCGTGCTGACCGCGACATTCTTTGAGAGGATCATCTCGCAGGCGGCGCGGGTGACGTC
Organism: Sphingomonas sp. S2-65; assembly: GCF_021513175.1. Taxonomy (NCBI): domain Bacteria; kingdom Pseudomonadati; phylum Pseudomonadota; class Alphaproteobacteria; order Sphingomonadales; family Sphingomonadaceae; genus Sphingomonas; species Sphingomonas sp. S2-65. The sequence goes on from NZ_CP090953.1 coordinate 3,251,071, forward strand.
CGTGGCCGAGCGCGTCCGACGCATGGCGCGGCGAAGCGCCCCCTTGCGCGAACCGGTGTGCGTGGATGCGCTCGTGCTCGAAACTAGCTCGTTCGTGGCTCATGATCTGGGAAGGCGGGGAATCGAACTTGTCCTTGAGCCCGGACCCGAGACGCTGTTGATATCGGCGGACCCTGTCCAGATCGAGCAGACGCTGATCAATCTCATCATGAACGCGGCTCAGATGATGGAGGCGGCCGGGACCGACCATCCGCACGTCGTCGTGCGATATCGCAGGCGGGGTGAGTTCGTCGTCATCGAGGTGGAGGACAATGGCCCCGGCATAGCGGAGGATGTGCGGGACAAGCTCTTCTCGCCCTTCTTCACCACCCGTAGCGACGGTCTGGGAATCGGGCTGAGCATCGCACGGACCATGATCGAACTGCACGGCGGCAAGGTCTCGGGTGCCAACTCGTCGCAGCGGGGGGCGATCTTCGAAGTAACACTGCCGCTCGCCGCTGGCTGATCCGAGGAGCGGGACCGCTCCGTGTCGACAAAGGCGTTGCACTCGGGTCGTCTGCATGCTTCCTCATCTGACTCATGGTGGGGCAGCGGCACAGGGGCGGAGCGTTGGGCGCGGCCGCCGTGTTGGCGGGGTGCTTCGCGCTTTCGTCCCCTGCCTCGGGTCAGATTGCCCCTGGGACGGTGCGCAACCTTGTCATCCCGCACGCACGTCTTGTGGACGCGCTGAACCAGCTCGCGCGGGAGACTCGCGCGGATATTCTCTTCTCTCCATCCGAGATCGGTTCTACCGCCAGTGTCCCGCTACGCGGCCGCATGACCCTCGAGGAGGCTCTCAGTCGGCTGCTCGCGGACACGCCGTTTACTTTTCGGCACACGGAAGGCGGCGCCATCCTGATCGTCCGAGCGGCGGCCGAGCCGCCTGCGATTCCAGAGATCCTCGTGGTCGGCACGAGGACCCAGAACGTAGACATTCCGCGCACCCGGAATGACGTTCAGCCATATCGGGTCGTCGACAGGAGTGAGCTGGCGGCATCACATGCTGGCGCGATCGACGACTTCTTTCGCACGCGTGTGCCCAGCAACGCCCAGGTCCAGACCCCGCTGCAGCAGCCGGCGTTGTTCAACGCCACGCCGCGGTCCGAGATCAGCATACGTGGCACTGGCGAGGGCCTGACCCTCATCCTCGTCGACGGCAGCCGCATGCCGCTGGTTCCCGACGCTAATGGCTACTTCCACCAGCCCGATCTGAATGGATTGCCTGTCGAGGCGGTCGAGCGGATGGAGATTCTGAACCTCACCTCAGGCGGCATCTACGGCACGGGCGCGCTCGGCGGTATCGTGAACGTCGTGATGCGCCACGAGTATGAAGGGGGGGATGCGGCGGTTCAGCGTGGTCTGGCGGAGCAAGGCGCAGGAGGTTCCTTCCGGGCCTACGCACGCGCCGGTCTGAACTGGAGTGCAGGGCGAACGTCCGCCGAACTGTCCATCGGCTTGAACCGGCGGGACGGCCTCCTCGCAGGCGAGCGCAACTATGCCGCGCGAGCCCGGGCCAAGGCGGTAGGCAACAGCCCCGGGACCATTCTGTCTCGCTACTTCGCGTCGGACGGCGTGCGCGTATACAGCGGCTCGGAGCCGCTGACGCTGATGACAGCTGACGGCATTGTGCCTCTCGGGACGAACTCCGTGCTGCTGCCGCGGGGAAGCGAGGGGCTCACTCTGAGCAGCCTCCGAACTTCTCCAGCCGACCAGGCCGCGCTGCCGAGAGATCGGTCGGGTGCAGGTCAGAGCCTGCTGACCGGCACTTCGGCCACATCGCTTCGGTTCAACCTGCGACGACAGCTAGGGGAGGGCGTTCAGGCCTTCGTGGATCTGATTGCATTCGAAGACAGGGGGCGGGCGAAGGCTCCCGAGCGGCAGATCGAGGCACTGCTTGCTGCGGGAAGTCCCCTGAATCGGTTCAGCCAGGACGTGACCGTCTCCTTCACGTCTTCGGATGTGGGCCGTGAGATGGCGACGGATCTTGCTCAGGTGAGATTGACCGGCGGCTTGATCGCCCGTCTTGGAGACAATTGGAGCGCCGTGGCTCATCTGGCGGAGGGATGGACTCGAGTCCGGGAAGAGACCGAGGGAAGGGTCCTGGTCATCAGATGGATCGAGGACGCTCTGGCCGGGTCACCCGGCGGTAGGCCGCCGATCGATCCGCTGGGCGACTGGTCCGAGCTGGTGTCGGGACTGCGGGCTTACGCTGCTCCCTACCTCAGACGGGTGACGCTCCGGAACAGGATGACCGACGTGAGCCTAAGGATGGCCGGTCCGATCCTGGACTTGCCCGGGGGAGCAGCGACGTTCACCGGTCTCCTTCAGCATCGTCGCGAGGATGCGCCTGCTGCGCTTCAGACGTTTGAACGTAATGCTCTGCCGAGAGAGACCTCACGGGTTCAACCCTTCGGGGAGCGCACTCGATCGATATATGGTGAGCTTCGTCTGCCTCTGATCGAAGGTGCTGGCCCGGGGGTTTCGGCAGCCGAATTGCAGCTCGCCTTGCGCCACGATCGGGTGTTTCGTTATCGGGGCGGATCGGATGGTGAGCCTGCGGGGAGCCAGGCCTCAAGGACAGTGCTGCGTCAGCAGGCCCTGGTCTCAACTGTGGGCGCCAGGATCCGACCGTTCTCCGGAGTTATGATCCGCGGAAGTGTCGCCAGCGGCGCTGCTCCCACTCCGATCTCTCAGGTCTCTGTACAACGATATGCCAGCTCAGCTGCTTACCCAGACCTGCTCCGGGGTGGGCGGCTGACCGGCAGCGAGGGGACCTTTGAGTATGCCACAGGAGCCGCTCCTGGGCTGAAGCCCCTGATGTCCAGATCGACCTCGGTTGGGTTCGTGTTGAACGAGGAGGGCGGAGGGCTGCCGCGTTTCTCGGTCGACGTCAGCCAGATACTTCTGTGGCGCAGGCTCGGCGATTCCGGCGGTGGCATCCCGTTCATCCTGGCCAACGAAGGCAGGATGCCTGCACGGGTGGCACGCGCTCCTCTGACTGCAGCTGACGCGGCCGCGGGGCTGCGCGCAGGGGTGATCACCGCAATCGACGGCACAAATCTGGCCACCGGGCGCTCGGAGGTTGCGGCGATCGATGTCGAACTGGATCATCGCCTCCGCTTTGGCGGTGACGAGCTTGGTCTTACGGCGAACGCGACTTGGACGCCCCGCTATAGAACGCGCGGCACGCCGTTGATGCCCTGGCAGCGCGTCAGCACCCTCAGCCTGCGTGCCAATGCGGGGGTGGCGTGGAGCCGTGGTCCAGTGAACATCGGTTTGGCGGCCCAATTCATCGGGCCTTACGACGCCGTGAACTCGTGGGACTTCGACTCTACCAAGGCCTATGCGTCTGCGCTGGACCTCGACGTCGTTCCTGCTCAGGTCTACGTCGACCTGACCGGCGGGATCCGACTTCCGTTCGCGAGAGCCTCGCGATCGGAGCGTCCTCTGGAGCTGCGTTTCGCAGTGCTCAACCTCTTCGATCGAAGATTGCCGCTTGCGCCGAACGACGCTAGCTCCAGTCCTTACGGCGATGTGCGAGGCCGTCGTTTCGACCTGGCTCTTTCCGGGCGCTTCTAGGTCTGCTCAGCTTCAGCCCGTGATTCTCGTTCTGCCTGGAAGCCGCCACGTCCCTAAGCATCCGGTATTAGCCCAACGATCTTGGAAGCCGCCGATCAGCTTGCCCGCATATCATGACGTTCAGCCAGTACTCGGAGCGACTGAAAAGTCCCCCACTTGTTGCTGTTGCCGTAATCGACACGTTGGGTGGAAAGCCGAACGGCCGCTTTGCGGTAGCCGAAGGGCCTTCTCTCCCGTTCGTTCAGGTAAATGGAAAGCTGCTTAAGCGATGTTGTACGTCTGAAGGTGCATAGCTTCCATATCAGCCGTGACAGCAACCACTCACGTCAGTCGGATCTTGGTTTAGCCTGCCGAAGCCGTGCGGAAATGGGGGTAGGTCCGCGGGCTAATCGGGGGATCTTGCGTACTTCGTCTGCGTCGAGCGTGATGCCATTGAGCAAGCTGGACAGGCTAGTGTCGAGTGCAACCGCGATGCGGGCGAGCGTGATCAAACTTGGATTAATCTCGCCGCGCTCCAACTTCCCATAAGTGGCACGGTCGATGTTTACCAAGGCTGCGAACTCCTCCTGCGATCGTCCCGCCTCGACGCGCAGCGCCCGCATACGTTCGCCAAAATCCTTCTGGAACGACAAGGCCATCTGACGACCGTGCACGTCAGACCGCGGATCGTCCACGGTATATATATCCCCGGCTTATTGACATACTCGCTTCGCTCTGCGCATCGTAGGATTGGAATTGATAGAGGCAACTAGATGGCCAACAGCTACAGCTTTGCCGCGATACGAGGAGTCCAGGCGGGAAGAGCCTACTACGTCGCCATGGTGCCGCTTAAGACTGTGGAAAGGCTGTTCCGCTTCGACGAGGCAGAACTTCCGCCGCAACTCCGGGCCCAGCGCGAGTTGAACAAGACGCGGATTCCGGCGATCGCCCGCTACCTGACGCAGAATACGGCAGAGTACGTGCTGTCCGCGCTATCGGCGACCATCGACGGAGCGCTGCGGTTCGAGACTGTGCCCGGCGAGCGCTCGCTTGGCACGCTATTAGTCGACATGACGGCCATCATCGTGATCAATGACGGTCAGCACCGCAGGGCAGGCATCGTCGAGGCACTTCGAGAACGGCCCCATCTTGGCGATGAGACCATCGCCGTGACCTTGTTTCCGGACGAGGGCCTCGCGCGATCGCAGCAGATGTTCGTCGATCTTAATCAACACGGCGTGAAGCCATCGCGGTCACTACGCCTGTTCTACGACGCGCGCGACGAAGCTGCACGCGTTACGCGGGCGGTCGTCGAGGCAGTTCCCATCTTTCGCGACCTCACCGACCTTACGCGGACCAACCTTACGGCTGGGTCGCGCAAGCTGTTCGCGTTCAGCAACCTACACACCGCGACGTCCGTGCTGATCGAGAACGCGGGGCTTGAGGTCACGCACGACAGGCCAGACCAAGCCGTGGACTTCTGGCGCGCGGTCGTAGACGGAATGCCCGAGTGGCGGCTCGCCGGCCGGGGCCAGCTCGCCGCCGCCGAGCTGCGGCGCGACCGGGTTCACGCGCACGGCGTTGCGCTGGAAGCGATCGCGATTGCCGGCGCCCGGGTGATAAACGAACGGCCGGACGGCTGGCGCGAGGCACTTGGCCGCCTAGGTGGCATCGACTGGGACCGGGCGAACGCCGCCCAGTGGGAGGGGCGAGCGCTACTCGGCGGCCGGATCAACCGGTCGCGTACGAGCGTGCTGCTGACGGCGGACGCGATCCACCGCGCGATCACATCCGATGAACGGAGCACGAACGATGCTGACGCCGACCGTCACTTGGACTAGTCTGGCGCCATGAACATGGACGAGCTGAAAATAGGGGACGAGGCAGCCAAGGGGCTGGGCCTGCTGCCGCGGCTTATGGAGGACGTGCGGGAAATATACCTCGAGGACGACCGTCCCTGGGTGGTGGGTTATTCCGGCGGTAAGGATTCGACCACCGCGCTCCAGCTCATTTGGGCATCCCTCATCGCGCTTCCGCCCGAGCGGCGCACTAAGCCGATCTACGTTATCAGCTCCGACACGCTGGTCGAGACGCCTGTCGTGTCACGCTACATCGACCAGACCCTCCACAAGATCACGTCGGCCGCCGCCGAGCAGGGCATGCCTATCGTCGCGCACAAGGTGGTGCCCGAGGTCGACAAGAGCTTCTGGGTGAACATGATCGGACGGGGCTACCCTGCGCCGTCCCGCCGCTTCCGGTGGTGCACAGAGCGACTGAAGATTGAGCCGGCCAACGACTTCATCAAGAGCCGGGTCGCCGAGTTCGGCGAGGTCGTCATGGTGCTCGGCGTGCGCTCGCAAGAATCGGCGACCCGCGCGCAGGTGATGTCGCTCCACCGCATCCCCGGATCGAGGCTGTCCCGCCACTCGTCGCTGCTCAACGCCTTCGTCTACGCGCCGATTGCGGCGTTCTCGACTGATGACGTCTGGACTTACCTGCTGCAGAACCCATCCCCATGGGGCAACGACAACCGCGACCTAGTGGCGATGTACAGGAACGCCGCGTCGGGCGAGTGCCCGCTGGTCGTCGACACGTCCACGCCGTCGTGCGGCAACTCGCGCTTTGGTTGTTGGGTCTGCACCGTCGTCGAGCGTGACAAGGCCATGGAGGCGATGATCGACAGCGGCGAGGAGTGGCTGACCCCGCTGCTTGACTTCCGAGACAAATTGTCGGCGACGCAGGACCCGGCTCGCAAGCGCGACTTTCGCGATTTCCGCCGACGGACAGGGCACATCTCCTTCATCAAGGACACCGACCGGGTCATGCCCGGGCCCTACAAGCTCGAGTTCTGCCGCGAGATCCTGCGCCAGCTTCTCGAGACGCAGGTCCAAGTGGCGCGCGAGGCGCCGATCGGCGAGGCGCCGCTGCTAATCCAGGAGGAGGAGTTGCACGAGATCCGGCGCCTATGGCGGACCGAGCGCGGCGACTGGGCGGACAGCGTGCCCAGGATCGTGCGCGAGACACTCGGCAAGGACCTCGACTGGGTTGCCGAAGATTCGGTCGCGTTCACCTCAGACGATGGCGAGCTGCTGGACTCGATCTGCGCCGAGAACGACGTGCCGACCGAGCTGGTGATGAAGCTCCTCGACATCGAGCGCGCATCGCACGGCCTGAAGCGCCGTCACGCCGTCCACACCCGCATCGAGGATGCATTCCGGCTGGACTGGCGCGATCTCGACGTCATCGTCGACGAGCGCCGTCGCGACCTCGGCATCGATGGCGACACCACGGACGAGGACGAGGCGGAGCTCGGCTTTGACGCGGAAGAGGAGGGTGGACGATGATCCTCCGCAGTATCGAGCTGGAGAACTTCGGACTGTACGCCGGCCGGCAGCGGCTCGATCTCATGCCGACCCGCGACCGGCCCGTCGTCCTGTTTGGCGGGCGCAACGGCGCGGGCAAGACCACGCTGCTCGAGGCGGTGCGCCTCGCGCTCTACGGCCGCCGGGCGCTCGGCGCCCGCGTCGGCCAGTCTGAATATGACGAGCACCTGCGCAACCGCGTGCATGTTGACGCCAACGGACGCGCCAGCGCGGTCGCGTCCGTCGGGCTCGAGTTTGACTACGCCGAGGCTGGCATCGTCCAGCACTACCGCGTGTCCCGCCGGTGGATCGTCCGTGGAGCGAAGGTCGTGGAGACGCTCACGCTAGAGAAGGACGGAGCGCCGGTTGACGCCGTCCCCCGCGAGGAGTGGCACGGCTTCCTGCAGGAGTTGATCCCGCCCGGCGTGTCGCAGCTGTTCTTCTTCGACGGCGAAAAGATCGCCGAGATCGCGCGGGACGATCCCGACGAAGGGCTCGCCGAAGCAGTCCGAGGGCTGCTCGGCATCGAGCTGGTCGGACGTCTGCGCACCGACATCGGGCTGTTCCTCGCCAGGCGGAACCGCAAGGACGACGGCGGCAGCGCCGAGCGCCTCCAGGCGGTCGTGCGGGACAGGGTGGCCCTCCAGAAGCGGATCGGCGACCTGGCCGAGCACGTGGCCGAGCTGAAGACGCGGCACACGTCTCTGGAGCGGGCAGCGAACAACGTGCGGCTGCGCTTCACCGCCGAAGGCGGCGACGCGGCCGACCGGCGCGCCGCTACCGAGGCCGAACGCAACGAGGTGCGCAACCAGATCGCGCAACGCGAGGCCGAGCTGCGGGACCTGGCCAACGGGCTGCTGCCGTTTGCGGCCGCCCCCCGGCTGCTGCGCCGCTTCGCCACCGCGCTGTCGCAGACCGGTGAGACCGGGCGCCGCGAGGAGGCCGAGGCGCTCCGCATGCGCCTTTTGGGATGGCGCATGGCGGGCGAGCCGGCTCGCGAGGCCTCCTGGAAGGACGCGCATTGGCAGGACCTCGACGCTTTCCTCGCGGCCGAGGCGGCCGCCGTGACAGGAACCGCGGGTCACCTCGCCGGTCTGGACGCCGCGGAACGCCGGCGGCTGGCCGCCAAGGTCGCTGACGCGCGGGACGCCGTGCCGGCACGGGTCAGCGTCCTCGTCCGGGACCTGGACGCGCTGCAGCGCCGGATCCGCCCGCTCGAAGCCGAACTCGTCCGCGCCGCTGGAAAGGGCGCGACCGTTGTGCTGGACGAGCTGCTGCTCTCTGAGAAGGACGTCGGCGCCGCCGAAGCCGAGCTCAAGGCCCGCAGCGAGGAGTTGAAGCAGCTCGAATACCAGAAGCTCACGCTGGAGCGCGAGGAGAAACGCCTCGTCAACGCCCAGAACGAGGTCGACGCCGGCGAGCAGAGGGCGGCCATCGCCACGCGCGTGGGCCGCGTGCTACAGCAGTACGAAGAGCGCCTCCTCCACCACAAGTTGGCTCAGCTCCGCACCGAGTTCGTCGAGCGCTTTAACCACCTCGCGCGCAAGGGTGGGTTCGTCGCGGACGTGCGGATCGATCCCACCACCTTCGACGCGACGCTGATCGACCGCTCCGGCACCGAGATTCGCAAGTCCAGCCTGTCCGCCGGCGAGAAGCAGATCTACGCGATCGCAATGCTGTGGGCGCTCGCCCGCACCAGCGGCCGGGCGCTGCCGATGATCATTGACACACCCTTGGCGCGCCTCGACTCCGAGCACCGGGCGACCATCGTCGAGCGCTACTTCGCGGAGGCCAGCCACCAGGTCATTGTGCTGTCGACCGACACGGAGGTCGACGACGAGCTGCTCGAGCGCCTGTCGCCCAACGTGAGCCATTCCTACCGGCTCGACTACGATCCCGAGACGCGGTCGACCACCGCCACCCCAGGCTACTTTGGTCAGGAGGACCAGCGTGCGCTACAACAGGCTTAGGATCTCCGAGGACGCGAACAGCCGGCTGCGCTCGATCCGCCAGCGGACCGGCGTGACGCCGAACCTGCTCATCCGGGTGGCGATCATGATGTCGTTGGAGGAGGGCCCGATCCGCGTCCCTGCGCCTGACGAGAAGGGTCCCGAGTTCAACGCCTACACGCTGACGGGAGACCACACAGCGCTGATCGGCGCGATGTTGCGCCACGTGGAGGAGACGGAGGGCGAGTCGCAGCCCCTTGGCGATGACGAGATGGTCGCGCGCCTGCGCGCCCATATCCACCGCGGCGTCGGCACACTCAGCGTGCGCGCGAAGTCTATAGTCGATTTGGGGCGGCTGGCGGTGTGCGCATGAGCGCAGCGGGTGCGCGGGGCCCCGTCTACCTCGACAACAACGCCACCACTGCGGTCGACCCGCGTGTAGCCGACGCGATGCGACCCTACTTAGAGGAGGTGTTTGGCAACCCGTCGAGCGTCGAGCATGTCCACGGCAACCGCGCCCAACAAGCGGTCGGCACGGCGCGCGCCCAGGTGGCCGCGGCGCTCGGCGCGCGCGACAACGAGATCGTGTTCACCGGAAGCTGCACCGAGGCGGACAACATCGCGATCCTCGGCGCGGCGCGGGCGCGGCCCGAGAAGCGGCACCTAGTGACCAGCGCGGTCGAGCACCCCGCCGTGATCGAGCCGTTCAGGCAGCTGGAGCGCGAGGGCTTCGAGGTCACCGTCATCGGCGTCGATGAGCACGGCCGGGTTGATCCAGCCGCCGTCGCCGAAGCGATAAGGGACGACACCGGCCTGGTTTCAGTCATGGGCGGCAACAACGAGGTCGGCACCCTTCAACCGATCAGCGAGATCGGCGCGGCCTGCGAGGAGCGCGGCGTGCTGTTCCATACCGACCTCGCGCAGGTGATGGCTCACCGTCGGGTCGACGTTATAGCCGAGCACATCCACCTCGCCAGCGTGTCGGGCCACAAGGCCTATGGACCCAAGGGCGTCGGCGCGCTCTACGTCCGATCACGCTCGCCCCGGCCCAAACTCGTGCCGATCACCTTCGGCGGAGGACAGGAGCGCGGCCTCAGACCCGGAACGGTCGCGACGCCGCTCGTCGTTGGCCTCGGCAAGGCGCTCGAGATCGCGACGCGGCAAGGGGCAGCCGACGACGTGCGCCTGCGGGCCATGTGCGATGCGCTGCTTGCCCAGCTGCGCGCTGCCGTCGACGGCGTGCATCGCAACGGCCACCCGACCGAACGTCTTGCGGGCAACCTGTCGCTATCGATCGACGGTGTGGAGCCGCTGGCGCTGATCCACCGCCTGAACGGCGTGGCGAGCTTCTCGGCATCCAGCGCCTGCGCGACTGAGAAGGTGCAGACCAGCCCGGTGCTGATCGCGATGTTCGGAGACACGACCCGCGCGCGCCAGGCCTTTCGCGTTTCGCCCGGCCGCTTCACGGAGGCTGAAGAGATGAGGACGTTCGGGGAGACGCTCGTCGAAGCGGTTGTTGACCTGCGGCGCTATGCGGCCTGAGGTCTTGGCTGCGCCATCCACCCTCAGTCTAGAATAAGCTCCGACCGGTAGAGCCCGCCGATCGTCATGGAGGAGCTACGCTCGTCGCCCTTCACGACGGTCTGGCCCAGCGACTGCGTCCAGTCGGCACCACTTTCGGCCAAGGGCTCGTCGATAGTCGGGCGCTCGCGCAGCTGTAGAAGCACGTCCTGATCGACGCCCTGCCGGATGATTGCGCGCGTCACAGGCTCGCCGTGGATCAATATTGGGCGCGGTAGGTCGAAGAGCCTTTCGCGGCCTCGGAACCGGCCCTCGAACGCTGTGGCATCACGACCCCGGACGGTCGCACCTAGTTCGTCCCTCGCTCGCTGGTCCCGGTCGTCGACGCCTGCTTGGCGCGCCTCGTCGAAGCGCCGGGACTTGGAGCGGACACTGTAGGGAAAGCGGCCCAAGGGAGCCGCCGTCGCCTCGGCGGAGATTTCGAAGCCACTCAGGCGAAGGACCTTAGATACCACGGCACGAGTCACCGCATCATCCGCGGCAAACATCTGGTCCGATCTCACCTCGAACGGATCCTCCGGCTCAGGGTCCACGACGGTAAGCCGGCTGGCAAACTTACCCTCCTGGACGCCGATAGAGAGTCCGCAGACCAGTCGCTGCCCCGTGTAGGCGCGCGGGAATACGATCGAGCGCTTCTGCGCGACGCCACCGGTAGCGAACGGCCATGGATCGCCGAGCTGGTTCTCGGAATAATCCGGGCCCGACTGCGTCCCCTTGCACTCAACGACGTGCCATACGCCCGCCGCATCCCGGCCGACGAAGTCTGGGGTCTTGTTCGGTCCCCGCTTGGCCGTCCGCCGCGCGGTCGCGCCGACATCGGCCGCGAAGCGCTGCATGAAGTAGCGGCCGTCGCATATACGGTCGAACGCGAGCCGCTCGTTCAGCCAGAGCATGGGCACACCCATCCCGAAGTCGTCGCTGAGGATCGTCTTCTGATGGGCGTCCAGGTCGGCGAAGCTTCGCGTCAGACGCAGGTCGTCGTCGCCCGTGACCGCGGCGAGATAGCGCACCCATGCCCAGAATTCGCTTAGCGAGACGCCAGTCGAAGACGTCGGCGTGGTAAGATAGCCGAGCAGCAGCAGCATGCCGGGTACATCGAGATCGTAAGAGGACTGACCATGCGGGAACGTCGCCGGGAAGTCGGGCGGTCCGCGCCGTGGCCACGTGGCGCGCCTCACGTCCACCGCCAGCGTTCGATTCAAGGTCGGATTGCCCTGCCGCGAGACTGCACGTCAGACTCCCATCCCATCATGACGGCAGTCCTAAATCGGCACGCGCGAGCTCAGCCTCGATGGCGCGGCGGATGATGCTACGCCCGGAACCGGAGGCGTTCCGGAACCTGTCGGCGGAGAAGTCGAGGTTCCTGGCTGGCTCGAGGATCTGGTGGAAGTGGGCGACCGAAATAACCTTGCTCCTGTAGGCTTCCAGAGCAAGCCGCCGCAGAATATCTAATAGAGCCTGAACTCCCACCGTCTTCCGAATGAAAGAGTCGAGCGGAGCGACCTTCCAGAAAAGCTCGTCGCACGCCTTCAGGTAGTTGAGGACCATTGTGTAGATGACCACGTCTTGGCCGCTTAGGTAGGCTTCGCGAAGCGGCGAGCGGTCCTTGCGCTTTACCCCCAGCTCAGAGCGAGTCAGTCGCGTCGGCGTCTGCAAGTTGTTCGAGTCCGACTTGGGATTGCTCGTGATCAGGCGGGCGATGCCCTCCACGATCACAGCCGTCGAAACCTTCCATTCGGCTTCGCTCGTAAGTTCTGTCAACTCGTCGTCCTTCTTGGGCGCGATCGAGATGTGCCCCCTCAAAGGCGAGTCGGTGTCGCTCCCCAGCCTTCTGGTGAGGAACACGGCGAGCTTGTCAGGGCTCCAGAATGCAGGCTCCTCGTCGTCGATGTTGTAGCCGAACATCTCATAGGTGAGGCTTTTGCCGACGGGCTTCTGGTTCGAGTTGATCGTCGCGAAGACCTGCGCCTGGAAAGGCTTCGGCAGGTCGAAGTAGATCGCGCAGATCATCTCCATCGACAGTCGGTCGACGACCTTCGCCTTGGCGAACCCGAACAGACGGTGCTGACCATCCACAATCGCCGCGAGCTTGTCAGCCGTCGGTATAACGAGCTCGTAGCAGCCATCTTCGCCCAGCTCGACCCGCCACCGCCTATCAACCTCGGCCGGCGCATGGTCGGGATCTGGGGCATCATCGACGGCAGGATCCCCGTCCGCAAGCGCGGCGGCATCCTCTGCCGCCTGATCCTCGGGTTCGTCTTCGCTGAAGCCATCTGAGGGCCGGGCGTTCGCCGCGAGAATGATCGAGTTAGGAAACGCGGTATCGTCACGGTCGATATAGGCGCCGATCTCCCGCAGCCGCTTCTCCTGGAACTCGCGCTGAATCCCGTCGAGCAGATAGGGGGACGTCGGATCCCCTGTGTGCTCCGCCCGCAGCCGGTCGGTGAAGCAGACGTCTAGCAGGAGGGCAGCTGGAAGAGCCGCTACCCAGCAGTCTGCGAGCTCTTGGCGCACATGCAGCGCCTTGACGCGATGAGGGAAGGTGAATGTGGGCGCGGTCATGCCTGGAACTCCGTCAGGTCGCCACCGAGCGGCCGACCGGTGTCCTCGCCGCCAGTTGCTGCGTTCGGCGGCTCGTCGTCATACAGGTCCACGTTGTCAGCGTTCGCGACCCACCAGAACCACAGAGAAAACAGCGAGCACAGCGTGCCGATCGCCAAGACGGTGCGATCCGCCAGACCGCGATCGAAGATCAGCCAGAAGCCAACCACCGCAAAGACCAGCAGCGAGAGAAACGAGACTGCCCGGGCCTGCTTCTGGAATCTGCCAATCTGTACCTGCAGGCATGTCGAGCCAATCAAGGCTGGAAAGAACGTGGCGACGGCCGTCCTGACCGACGTGAGGTCGCCCTGATTGGTGGAACGAGCGTAATTGATGAGCTCGACCCACAGGCCGAGCCCGCCGATCAGCACGATGCTGGCCACGAAGTAGATCACGAAGGTGACGTGCGCGAACGGAACCCTTGTCCGCCTCGCAAGGTCCGAACGGAAATCCGACCACCCTCTAGTTGGAGCCGCCGGCATCAGTCCTGGCCTCCCCACAGTTCCGCATACTTCACAAGAAGGTCCTCCACGTTCGCGGGCGGCAACATCGCATCCTCCAACTTGGCGAACCCGCCCACGGCATACCGGTTCAGTATCTCGACGCCGGACTCGCTCAACCCCGTCGTCCGGGAAGGATCAAGCAGCAGGATCATCTCGCGCTCGACGCTCGCCTTGTCGTCCACGTTGATCCGGTTGCGATCGAGCTCGGCGTCGATCAGCAGCCCGGCGAGGAAGTCGGCTTGGGCCTTGAAGTCCTCCGGATAGTGGTCGATGAAGTACTCGTCCTCGAGCTCTTCCTTCGCACCTAGAGTCCGCTCCCGCAGGCCGATGAGCGCACAGAGATACCAGCTATCGAACATCAGGTACTTTGGCGTGCGCTCGGTCACGGTCTTAAAGAACGGCCGCGCTTTGCCGGGCAGTGTGAAGTTCATGCTGCCCTCTCCCCGGGCTCGGTCGCGTGGAAGCGGCGGAACTCGTCGAGCCCCTCGCGCATCTGCGACTCCTCCCCCTGGTCCTGCCAGATCGTCACGTAGCGAACGTCTTCGCGCGGATAGAAGGCGTCGGCGAACCCGTCCTTCTCGCTCGAGATCACGAACATGATCATCTGCTCGAATAGCGTCGGGATCACGTCCCCGACCTCGCGCCGGACGCGGGTGTCGAGCGACACGGCCGGGCTGTCGACGATGAAGGGCAGCCGGTACGGCGCCGCGCCCAGAAGCGACGTGATGAACGCGTAGGCGACTGAGAGGCTCTGCCCCTCGCTGACGCCACCCTTGCTCGCGACGCCCTGCGAGGCGAGCTCGAGCGACGAGCCGATCCGCGCGACGCGCAGCGGCTCCCCCTTAATCAGTCGCGTCAGCTTCTCGTTTGTCGCGACGCGCACGCTTTCGCGCAGATTGTCGAGCGCCCGGGCGGCGACCGTGTCGATGAGCGCGGAGATGCGGTCGGCGGCGCCGGTGAACTTCACCGTCTGCGTAGCGGCGGCGAGGCGCCGCTTGGCAAGGTCGACCTCGGCCTGGCACAACGGGATGTTGTTGCGCGCGCCCAGCTTCTCCAGGATCTGCGTCAGCTTGTCGGACGTGTTCAGCTGGGAGATCTCGGCATCCAGAGTCTCAAGCCTGAGCTCGTTCTGGCGCTGCTCCAGGACCAGGCGCTTCAGCTCGTCGTCGCCGGACGCGATCTGCTCCTGCTGGAGCTGCTCGAGCTGCTGGTAAACCGACCTGCGCTCGCGTAGCTTCGCCTTGAGCTCGCCAGCGCTGTCGGCGAACTCCCCGCCCGTCGCCTCACTCTCGCGCACGTTACGCTTCATGCGGTTGATGATCGTGATCTGGTCCTCGGCCAGATACTTCTTGGCACCGGCGACAATCGCGGCGCTCTCGGTCTCACCGATCTCGCGGTCGCACACGCAGTGGGTGGCATGCGCCAGCTCGTGGAAGAACTCCTGCGAGATGGTCTTCGGTAGCTGTAGCGTCGTCAGACGCTGACCCAGTCCGCGGAGGCGGGCGAGCAGCAGCGGACTGACCTTGGCCGGCGAGCGGACGGCCGCGAGACTGTCGGCGGACAGCACGGCGATGCGGATCGTGAGCGTCGACAGCTCGCCGTCCAGCCTCGACTTGCGCGCGGCGAACTTCTCGTCCTGCGCGGTGCGGTCGGCGATCCGGCCCCCGATCTCCTCCTGGCGCGCGACCAGCTTGGACCTCTCGGCTCGGTGCGACTTGAGCTTTGCCTTCAGCGCGGCCAGCGAAGCCTCCGCGTCGGCCAGCACGTTCGCCAGCCGGGTTACGCCCTTCTGCTCCTTCGCGCTCGTCAGCGCGGCGGCGCTCTCCTGCTCCTTTGTCACCAGCTTGGCGATCTCGGACTTCAGGGTGTCGAGCTGGTCGAGTCGGTAGAGCGTCCGGATAGCGCGCGTGGTGCGATCCTTGCCCTCCGACCTGATGTCCTTGGCGAACTCGCCGTCGAACACGAATAGCTTGGTGAACTCGGGCGTGAGCAGCCGGCGCAGAAGTGGCGGCAGCTTCCATCCCTCCTCGCTGCCCCCGCCCTGAAGCTGCGCGCGTGTCGTCGTGTAGCTCGCGCGGCGCCCGACGAAGTCGAGGTGCAGCTCCACGCGGTATGGCTTATCGTCGATAGCGAGGCGTAGTTCGAAAAGGCCTTCCTCCGCATCATCGTCGGCGCGGAGCGCGGCGACCTCGTCAGGCGTGAGGTCCGCGCCGGTCAGCGCGGCGCGCATCAGCGTCATGGTCGTCGTCTTGCCGGTGCCGTTCGGCATCTGAACGAGCGTCCATCGCTGTCCCTCGTCAAGCGCGACCGATACGTTGCGTATGCCACCGCGAATGTTTTCGTAGCGCCAGCCGACAACCCTAAGCTCCATCGGACCGCCCTCCGTCTAGGCTGACCGCAAGCTCGATCACCGATCTGACGTCGGTCGGATCGTAGTTGTCGGCAAGGCAGTTCTCCACAAGCGCCCGCACGCGCCCGAACAGAGCGGCGTCGCCGCCGTCCGCCGCCGTCAGCACCTCGTCCAGGGCGGCTAAGATGCCGGGGTCGAGGCCGTCTGTCCTGCCGCCGCCGTTTTCCATCACTCCTCCCTCCGCACGGCGCCCAGCGCCCTGAACCAGTCCCGCCGGCCGATGTCGGCCGACGCCTCGCCACCCACGTCGTCGTGCGCGACGTCGTCGGTCCTGATGAAGTCGACCACCAGCGCGCGCTTTCCGGGATCGGCCGGATCGACGCGAAGGCACCGCCCTAGCCGCTGGACCGTCTCGAGCTGAGCCTTCGCAGAGGCGAAGAGCACGATGGTGCCGACCGACCGGATGTCGATGCCTTCGGAGATCCGGTGGCAGGTGATCAGGCAGTCAAGATCGCCGCGCGCGAACCTCCCCAGGTTTGCCCGGTCGTCGTCTGCGTAGTAGGTGTGAAAGTCGATCCCAGTCGACATGAGGATGTCCTGCACCAGCAGGCCGTACTCAGCGGTCTCGACGAAAATCAGGCTGCGGTGGAGAATTTCAGGCCTCTCCGCGACTAGGTCGGCAAATGGCGGCAGCTTCTCTTTCGACAGCTTCCTGATCCGCGCGATCTCCTGGTAGAGGCTCTCGATCGGCGGCGCGTCCGCCACTCGGGCGCGGGCATGATATCGTTTGATCGCCTGACGGACGGCCGCCTTATCGTCGAGCGAGAACTCGTATTCCAGATCGAGGTAGTCGAACTCGCACAAGATCCCGCGCCGAATGGCTTTCTCCAAGCCGAACTCGAAGATCACCGGCCCGATCTCGCGCTCGACGAAGTCGTTGCCATTTTGATCGTACTCGCGCTCGGGCGTTGCGCTGAGGCCAAGTCGCCACCCAAACGGCTCGATGCGCCCTGGCAGGTTCTCGACCATCGAAGGGGCCCCCATGCCGTGGACCTCGTCGCACACGATCAGGCCATCGCGCACCAGCCGTGGCGCAAGCCGGGGAAGGACCGAGGCGAGGTTAAAGCGTGACGTGAGCAGCACGGCGTCCTCGGGATCGTTGAGGTAGGCCTGTGCCTCGTGGTGGCGCTCGTAGGCGCGGTAGACCGGCCGCGATCCGCTGCCGAGAATCCCGTACCACTGGTCGAGCAGGTCGGTGCCTGCGGCAGCAATGACCGAAGTCCGGACCGCGTCGCGCTCGAACAGCTCGTCCATGATGCTGATCGCGGTCCGTGTCTTGCCAGTGCCCGTCGCCATTTCCAGCACGCCGCGGCGCTCCTCGAGGAAGCGCGCGAGCGCTTCCTTCTGGTGACGCCACCGCGGATCCTCGCGCGGACGTTCCGGCGGACTATATGGTCGCGGCGCACGGTCGCGGAACTGGATTAGGTTGCGCCGGATCGCCTCCGGCATACCGAACGTCCGCACGTTCGGATCGGCATTCTCCCAGAGCAGCTCGAAGCGGCGGCGCTCCGCCGCTACGCGCTGCCCCTCGCGCTCGTCGATCCAAGAGTAGAAGACGCTGACAGACTCGTAGTTACGGAAGGCCTTCGCGCTGTCATTCGGCGAGCCATGGAAGGCGATGCCATCGCCTGCCCGGTCCGTGAAGATGCCGAACTTGTCGTGGAAGTCGCCGTCCAGCGCGTTCGCGGGCGAGGCGACCTTGAACTCGAGCAGCCCGTCCGCAACCATCCAGGAAATCGCGGAGAGCGTGTCAGTCTCAAGTGCGGCCTCCAGCTCGTCGAGGCTTCGTTGGAGAGTCGCTCGCAACGTCTCGTCGCGGATTGCGTCGCTGCCCTCGGCCAGTGCCGCGACGTCGCCTGGCTCCAGCATAGGGCTCGCGATGATCCTCGCAACCCCGCCGTTTTCGGCGAGTCCGCGAAGTCCGGCGGCCGCCATCCGCATCCACGCCGAGGTGAAGAAGCCGACGCCGCGGTCGTACGACACCGAGCGCGCCAGCGCCGGCACGTAGAGCCGCGCCATGAGCTGATCGGTCGACGTGTCCAACTTGGGATCGGTCGGCAGCGAGCGCAGCCCGGCCGTATCCTTCCCTGATCCTAAATCAACCCCTGCCATCCATCCCCCGGCCCCGTCACGCCGGGATGACGAAACTGCAACGCCGGAGAGCGGTTGGCAACCGCCGACATCCACTCTTGCGGGACTCTTGCTGTCATCGCGAGGCTAGCTGCTTGCCCCCTTAGCGCTAAAAGCGGCCGAAGGGATGAGCGAACGGCGGAAACTTGGAGGCTGTAATGGTGCTCCGAAAGACTGGAAGTGGGTCGAGATGGTCGTCTGTTAGACCACTTCGACGCTGGTCAGGTCGCCTACGGAAACGGATGCCGTAGCGAGCACACGGCAACAACTCTGACCGAAACCGTCGACGAACCCCGCCGATCGATGCGTTCACGCGGTCCGATCACACCGGCTTCCACTCGAAGAGAGCATCGAGCTTGAGTTTGGAAAGCACGCCGGGCGCGCCGCAGAAGGCGCCGGGCACACCCTCTCCGCAGAAGCGCACATTATCCTCGCCGAAGATCTCGCGTGCGCTGGCGACGGCAGGCTGCCGAGCAAGCACGGCCGGGTCGATGCCGCCGGGGCCAGCAAGTGGCGGCAGGGCGTGGTCAAAGCCCACGACGGTGCATCTCACCGGTGTCCCTCCAGCGGTTCGACGACGGCGCGCGGCGAAGAAGGCGCGGTAGGCCACGTCATCCGGCGGGAGGGAGTAGCCCATCAGGATGATGTGGTCCGCCTGCATGACGATGGCACGCAGGTCACGCTGGATCTCGTCGATGAACGACGGCGGCGTTTGCTTGAAGGAACTCTGCATCACGGTCTGAGCGTGTTCCGTGGTCGTAATGGTGTGGCAGTGCAGACAGGCCCTCGCGTCGACCACCCCCTTGCTCCACAGGTCGCTCTCCTTCTCACGTTTGTCACGATCCACAGGGTCGAGAGCCGCCAAGTCCGGGTAAGCCGATCGCCGGTCGAAGCAACGAAGGGGCGGGGGCGGCAGGAGGGACGGCGATCGGAGGCTCCATTCGTCTCCGTGGTATGCCGACAGCTTGCCGCAGTCCGGGCACTCGCGCCAGCAGAGGCATCCGTGTGGAAAGAGGAACTTGCTCAATCTGATCCGCTCCGACCCTGCGGCGTCGATCTCATTGATCCGCTGCGCCGACGCCTCGTTCATCGGATACCAGAGGTCCGGACGCCCTGCCGGTTCAATTCGCCGCGAGGGGATGAAGTGGCCCATGTCGTGGTAAAGCTGGATACGTCGTGACGCACCATCGACTTTCCCGACGTCCGGTGCTCCATTCAGTCTCCGGTTCGCGACAAATTGAGTCCAGAGGGCGATGGGATCGTAGTTGAGGCTAACGAAGGCGATATCGCCGCGGATGAACTCGGCACGGTCCAGACGACCGGAGAAAGACGGCTCTGATTGATACATCCTCCGACCCAGCCACTCGGCGAACCGTTCGTAGGTCTCCAGCGGGCGACAGCGGTCGCGCACGCAGTTCTGCCAGTCGATGTAGAACATCGCGTGCAGGATCATCCTGAGCGCGGCCTTCGCCCCCATGAGACGACGCGCGTCCAAGAACGCACCTTGCTCGGTACGGAAGCCATGACCAAGAGGGGCATGCATGTCGAGCATGTTGAAGAGGTCGTTGATCTTCAGATCGCCGACCGCGGCGCCCGGGCAGACCCGGAGCACGTCCTGCAGCGCCAGCCAGTCGTAGGCGAGCCGTAGTTCTCGCACACGTGCCCGCAACTCGTCGCCGCTGGCGCCCGCCCGCCAGTTCCTCCCCATCGCGGCAAGCTGCTTGCCCGTGGGGTCGTGGAGGGCTGCGGAAGCGGTACCGTCACCCAGAATGGTGAGCAGATCGACCAGAAGCTTGCGCTGCGGCGCGTTGGCACCTGGGCCGAGCGCGACTTCCACCCGTTTCGCTAGGCTGGCCGGCGAGAGGTCCGCTACCCCCGCCAGTGTCAGGATGAAGACGCTCTGCTTCGCCGTCACGCGCATGCCCAGATTGGCCGTTGCACCGGCTCCCCAGAACACCACCGTCGACGGCTTCCCCATTGCCACTCCCAAAAGATCGCGCTCCCCCTGTACGGGGATCGCGGAATGCATAGCTCCTTATGCGATCGCTCGGAAAGGGTGGCGCGCTCACCTACGACGGCCCCGTGGCGCACGTCGTTCTAGCGAAGGAGCGATGCAATGGTTTCAGCTGATCAAGCGTCCGATCTCGGGAAGCGCCGCAGCACAGGTGAACGGCCGAGAATGGGTCTTGCGACTGGTACGCCGTTAGACGACGGGCCGTCCCGGCTGTGGCCCGCGGTACTGGGTAGCTCCTGACCGTTCCTCGGCGCGCATGCAACTTCCCCCGAAGAACGCAGATCTTCCCATCAGGAACATGCTGCTGGCTTTATCGTTTTAGGTTCATGCTGACCACCTTCGCGACCTTCTGCCTTGCCCTGCTTCGCGAATTAAGGGGCGAGCGCGGTCGACACCAAGCTGAAGTCGCCGAATGGCTCGGGGTAACCCCAAGCGCGTGGACTAAGGTTGAAATGGGAAGTTCGCCGCTCAAGCTGAGTTCATTCGTTCGGGTATGCGCTGGTTTTGAGGTGCATCCGTCGGTGGTCATGGCGGCAGCCGATCGCCACGTCGAGTTGTTCCGCGCGGAAGGATGGAAGGTTTTGACAGCGGAATTGGCTGCGAACGAGGATGAGCTTCTGCAACTTGCTCTTGAATATTGGGCATCAGCGGGTAGTCGTGCACCTAAGACAAACTATTTCGGGTCGCCATCGGTGATTCAAGGGCCGCTGCGAGACTTTAAAGGCGAGATCCTGCTGGCGCCTGTGTTTCGTTTTGCCATCGACCCCTCGTCCCGCGAGCGGTTGAAAATTCCTGGGCTAGGTCTGTCTTTCACACCGCAGGATGACAAAGGATCTTGAGTAGTACGAACTTCCAAGCTGCTTCCCAGTCTACGACGTGATTGTTGGCACCGGGCCGGTCGCTTTTCGTGCCGCCACGCCGTTCTAGATGCAGCTGAACGGGCGGTTGCTTTTGGGCAACGGCTTAGAGGCGCTCAGTGGCGGCTTGTGGGGCCAAGGTGCCTGTGCGAGTAGCAATCTCCCGTTCGATAGCTTCCATAGCATCGTTGATACGGTCCAACGCTCGAGCCCCGCTAGGACTAATGCTTGGGCCGAACGCCTCCGCGCATTTTTGATAGGTTTCGCCAAGGCGCTTGCGCTCGGCATCCAGAATAATGAGGGCGCGTTCGTTCAAAGGGGGAAGGCTCATATCGTTCTCTTCAGGCTGGAAACCCACTCCTGATGGAATTAGCGAACTCACCAACGTAAAACCACACGTAAGTGCGCGTAGTCACTCGGCAATGATTACCATTGCAGAAACAAGTTTGCCACAAACCAGAAATTAAGCGGCTACGCTCATGATGTCGGCGTTCGACGGAAAGCGGTCTTTTCACAGGAAATTACGAACGGTCGCGAAGTCTCAAACAGCGTCATCGAGCTTCAGATGAGCAACCGCGATCACGTGGCGCAAGCCAGATGAACGAGTGGCAGAAGGTGGGGATACGAGAGGAGGCCGTGAATGACCGCATGTGGGTCCTTGCGGCCGCTTAGCTGCCGGTCGGCTTCCGCCCATAAACGGGACACTCAGGTGGGCAATCGGTGTGCCCTGAAGCAGCCACTAGTTCAGCCCATCATTTCCCGTTTCTCCGTCTCTGAGGGGCGTTGATGGCGAGCCGCACCGATTAGTATCTGGTGAATCGCTCGCGCATGACGCGTTCCTCGAGACGGATCCTCGCTAAGAGCGGCACGAGGTAGATTGCCATTCCCACGATGAGCGTGACGAAGGCGTGAAGGGTCGTCGCGAACCCCACGAGTTCAGGAAGTATGTTCAGGTAGTAGTTGGGGTGCCGAACGGCCCGAATAATGGGTGAAGGACGAGGGTGTGATCACGAGCGACGAGCAGCTTTACCGTCCACAGCCGGCCGAGGAGGCGAGCAACGACGAAGAGCATGACGGCGCCGAAGAGATAAACCGCCAGCCCCAGGGCGGAGATGGCATCGAAGTGCGTCTTTCGAACGATGCCTTCGACAGAAGCGGCGAGATAGAACGCGACGTGCACGGCTGCCAGGATCTTGGAATTGAGGGCTCCATGTTCGACCGCACCATCTCGGCGCAGCGTGATTTCGTTGCGCATGGATTTCGCGAGCATCGCGAACCGATAGGCCACCGCGAGTATGATGAAGCCGTAGATCATGGGGTCGCCTCAACTGGGATGAGCAGCCGTTCTAGCCGGCAATCCGATGTCCCGACATCATACTCCGGTAGCGCCTGGCGCATTCCGTGGTGATCTTGAGCTTGGTCCGTCGGCAGGGCCTGTTCTGCGGGCGTGATGTTCGCTGAAGTCGCACACCTACCTCGCTCTAGGCAGGCCCGCGCGGGTCGCTTTCAGAGATTCACTGGTTCAGCCGTGCCTGGATGTACGGCGAGCTTCGACAGCTGGTCGATGAGCTCACCGGATTCGAAGGGCTTGATCAGCAAGCGGCTTACACCCGCCGCCTTCGCACGTTGCTCGACCTCAGGTGAGGGGAATGCCGTGATGAGGATGATCGGCGTCGCCTGCGCCTGGATTTCCTCAGCCAGCTTCAACCCGCTCTTACCAGGCATTTGGACGTCGCTGATGATGCAGGTGACCTCGTCGAGACGTTGCGCGCGCAGAAAGCTGTCGGCGCTGGCGAAGAGCGCCGCTCGGTAGCCTAGGCTGCCGAGCAGGCCTTCCAATGCGGCCCGAACGTCTTCGTCGTCATCGACGACCGCGATGAGGGGGGAACCGGCTCGATCTTCTGTTCTTGCTGACACGAACTCTAAGTCTCCAGCTGACACGTCACGCTCGACGAGGCGTCGCATCTAGGCAGTTCCCGAAGGTGCTCGCCCGGATCGATGCGACTGAAGCGCGGACCGTCTTCCCCGGTTCCGTGTTATCACCTCCAGAAGCATGACCCCATACCCTGGTAGGTGTCTTTGAATTCTAGATGGATGGTCACACGGGCGTCCAGCGTACTGCTGTCTCTTCCGGGCGGCGTTCGCGAGATGAGCCGCTTCGACGGTCTTGCTGAGGGCATAGCCCTCCTGCGCTCTCGACCGCGTGATCTCTCGTCAACGAAAGAGGATGCGAGGGGTGGCTCTAGACCTTCTGGTCTCGGACCAGAAGGAAGCCGGCCATCGTCGCCAGCAACGAGACTCCGGCGACTGCGGGCCAGCCCAGGCGGCTCCAGAGGATGGGGGTCAAGAGCGAGAAGATGCTGCCTCCGAGGAAGGTCCCGGTGGAATATACGGCGTTGAGCCGCATCCGGATGTCCGGCGCGAGCCCGTAAAGGGCAGCGCGGAGCGTCACGTCGGTTCCGATGGCTCCGATCCCGACAAGAACCATCGCCGCGACGATCCCGATGTAGTCGCTGGGCAGGACGAGCGCCGCCAGCCAGCCTGCGGCGGTCACTAGGAAGGCGAGGCGTAC
Source organism: Sphingomonas sp. S2-65 (assembly GCF_021513175.1). NCBI lineage: Bacteria > Pseudomonadati > Pseudomonadota > Alphaproteobacteria > Sphingomonadales > Sphingomonadaceae > Sphingomonas > Sphingomonas sp. S2-65. Next base: position 3,274,647 of record NZ_CP090953.1, read on the forward strand.
CACCGCTGCCATGCTCCAGCGGTCCGCCAATCGTCCGAGGAACGGCGCCGCAATCGCCGATGTCACGGCTAGAAGCGCCAGCTCGCCGATGCGGCGGGTGTCGAGATGGAATGGTGCTTCTTGGAGATGTAGCGTAAGTCCCACCCACAAGGCGTTGAAGCTGCCGAAACTGAGTGCCTGAAGCAGGGTGGCCCGTCTGAGCAGGGCGGACTGACTCACAAGGGCCGTGACGGACTGTAGAAGGCCGCGGTAGCTCTGTGGCCGCAGGCCGGGCGTGGGCGGCATCGCACGGATCATAACGACAGCCATGATGAGCGTGGCGAGCGCTGCCGTGGCGTAGACGGTGCGCCAGCCCACGGCGTAGCCGGCGATTCCGGCGACCGATCTGCCGAGCATGATTCCGGTCAGGATGCCGGTTGCGAGCATGCCGGTCACCGCCCCTCTGCGTTCCGGCGCGACCAGACGCGTCGCGTAGGCGGGCAGAAGATAGGTCACGATGCCGCACAGGCCCGCTACGAGGCTGGCGGCCATGTAGAGGGCGGGTGCGGTCGCCGTAGCCATTACGATCAGTGTGGCCGCCTGCACGGCGAGCAGACTTGTCGTGATTAGACGATTGTCGATGCGGTCGCCGAGCGGCAGAAGCAGGAGCATGCCCAAGGCTATGCCCAACTGGGTCAGCGTAGGCGCCATTCCTGAGAGCGACTTCGAGAGACCTAGATCGCGAGCGATGTCGATGAGGAGCGGCTGGCTGTAGTAGTTGTTCGCGACGCAGATGGCGCACGTGAGTCCCAGGAGGATCAGGGTCCCCGTGGAAAGCTCGATCTGACGGGCTAGCTCGGGTTGCGGAAAGCCGCCGCGCCTCTCAGTGACGGAGGCGTTCACGCGGCCGTCTCGGGGACGACGGGCTTTGCAAGAGGCGAGTAGCTGCCGACCTCCGTGACATCGATCGCGGGATTGGAGATCGCGTCGAGCGCAAGGCCCGCAATCCTTCCACCCTCGATCAGGGCCGGGGCGTCATGACTCGGCAGAAGGAACCGGCTGCCCGCCAAGGCCTTCTTGATCGCCCGCTTCTCTTCGAGCGTCGACATCGCGCGATTGGCAGTGATCGTGGGCTCGTGGGCGGCCTGGTCGAGGATCGGCTCGATGATCTGGTCGGTGAGGTTGTAGGCGATGTCGCCGCAAATGTTCGCCAGGCCGCCGTCGGTCTCGACCAGGATCGAGATCGATCCCGGCGTGTGACCGCCCGAGAGCCGGACGGCCACCCCGGGAATCAGCTCCTCCTCGAACGTGCCGTCTACGTCGAACAGGCGCAGGCTTCCGCGCGTGTGGAGGCGGTCGATTAGGTGCTTGGTATCTAGAGCCGTGTACATCCCGGGCCCCATGATGCCCGATGCCATGAACTCCAGCTCCTGACGTGCCATGCTCACCTGCGTCGTCATGGGAAACGTGAAATCCTGCCCGACGTGGTCCAGATGGGCGTGCGTGTGGACGATATGGCGGATGTCGCTGCGCCTCAGTCCATTCGCGGCGAGGTGGTGGTCGATCGTCATCTCCTGCGTCACCTCGTAGGGCAGGCCGAACGCCTCGAATTGCTCGACGCTGCGGGATCCCGTGTCGACGAGGATAGGCTCCTGGCCACCTGTGATCAGGAAGCCCAGGACGGGGATCGTGACCTGCACGCCTGGAGTGCGGAACATGACGAGGCCGCTGGCGTCGAGGGTCATGTTGCCGAGGTTAATCGGGTGGATCTTCAGGGGCATGGTCGTCTCCTGGACAGCTCGTGTTGGATCGAGCGCGGCGCAGAGACGCAGGTCGGGTCGAGCGGCGCCTCAGCAGCGAGTCGATGCCGAGACTGGGCATTTCCGATGTTTCGATCGTGGCGAGCAGCCGGACATCGGTCTGGGATCAGCAATACCAAAAGACAGGTGGGAACGTGTCCAGTTTGATCGTTCGGTGCCGAGGTTGCCCACGCGGCATGCTCAGGAGGAGGACGCAGCTTACACAGCTTCGCATTTCGGAGGGGAACTCGACGCGGCGAAATCGGCCGCGTCGAGCTGGCCTCGGAAACTTTGGTCAGCCTGCCTTCGGGAAGTCGGTTTCCGCCGCCGTTGCCGACTGCGCCCGAACTGCTTCGAGCCGTTGGCTCAGCACGCGATCGAGAATGGCTTGAGCATCGCTCCCCAGGACGAGGCGAAGCGGCGCCTGCTCCTCGTCGGCGCTGCTGATGATTGCGGCAGCCATACGCTCCGGATCTCCGTTCGGGGTGCGCGCCGGGTCCGTAAGAACGGCTTGAAGATGGCCAATGGGGGTTTCGTTATATGCTTCGACGCCGGCCCCCAGCCGTTCCGAGGCAGTGGAACGGAAGCTGGTGCGGGAGGCGCCAGGCTCGACGATCGTCACGCCGATGCCGAGCGGTGCGATCTCCTGAGACAGAGAGTCGAAGAAGCCTTCCAAGCCCCACTTGCTCGCATGGTATAGCGACGCTCCCGGATGGGTTGCCTGTCCACCATATGAGGAGATGGCAATGAGGCGTCCGTAGCCCTGTTGGCGCAGATGGGGGAGGGCAGCACGCGCGACTTCGATCGGCCCGACGAGGTTCGTGTCGATCTGGTGGCGGATCTGATCGCCCGTCAGCCCCTCTGCAGCGCCGAAGAGCCCATATCCCGCGTTGTTGACGACGACGTCGATCTTGCCCTCGGAGAACCCAGAATCCACTACCGCGCGGATCGCATCCGTTTCACTGAGATCAAGCTGCGCCACGCTGAGGCGGGGCGCATGCTCCGCCACCAGCTCGGCGACAATGTCCAGATTGCGGACGGTGCCGAACACCCGATCTCCGCGCTTGAGCAACTGCTCGGCCATCGCGCGACCTAGGCCACTGCTGATCCCCGTGATGAACCAACTCTTCATGACTTTCTCCTTCCGCAAGGTAGATAAGACAGGTAATTCGTGGTAATTAGCCGGCTGGTTCGGCATGGACTGATGGTGATTTGCCATGAAATCCCAACCGAGCCTTCTCGAGCTCCGAGCGCTCGCTGCGGTCGCCTCGCATCGCAGCTTCCGTCGCGCCGCGGGCGTGCTGGGGCTGGCTCCCTCGACCCTCAGTCACATGATGACGCAGCTCGAGGCTCGGCTGCAGACACGCCTCCTCAACCGAACCACTCGGAGCGTGGCCACGACTGCGGCTGGTGCCCGGCTGGTGGAGCGGCTGGCGCCATTGCTCGGTGGGATCGACGATGCTCTGTCGGATCTCGAAGGAGAGCGCGACGAGCCTAGTGGAAATGTCAGGATCGCCGCATCCGAGACGGTGTGCATGCTGCTCATGCGGGAGGCGGTCCCTCGCTTCCTCGAACGCTTCCCGCATGCATCGCTCGACCTGGTCGCGACTGCCGATCTGGTCGATGTCGTCGCCGAAGGTTTTGACGCGGGGATCCGGCTGGGGGAGGCCGTGCCCCGCGACATGGTTGCGGTTCGTGTAGGCGGGCCTTCCAGGATGCTTCCCGTGGCGACCCCCGCCTACCTGAGCGGACATCGGCCGCCGGAGAGCCCGGAGGACCTCCGTCTCCATCGGTGCATATGCTCCCGCACGCCGGGCGGCCGACCGTTCCAATGGGAGTTCGAGCGTGACGGAGAGACGTCGACCATTGCGGTTGCCGGTCCCTTGACGCTCAATCGCACCGAGCTGATGATCGACGCCGCACTGTCCGGCCTCGGTGTAGCCTATGTGCCCGAGCGGCTTGCCGCACCGCATCTAGAGCGTGGATCTCTCGTGGCGATGCTTGAGGCATGGTGCCCCGCCTATCCCGGCCTTTTCATCTTCTATCCCGGCCATCGACACGTCCCGGCGGTGCTGCGTGCCCTGGTGTCGGTGTTGAAGGACTCGTTCGGCAGAGAGTAGCGACGGGAGGCGTGACCGCCACCCGCCGCCGAGCCTTCGTTCAGAAGCCCTCCAGAACCGTCTTGCCGATCGCCTTTCCGCTCTCGACGAGCTTGTGCACCTGCTTGAGGTTCTCCGCATTGATTGGAGAGTGGGTCTTGGTGAGCGTCGTGCGCAGCACTCCGGCGTCGACCAGGTGCGACACCTCTTCGAGGAGCTTGTGCTGTTCGATCATGTCGGCGGTCTGATACAGCGAGCGCGTGAACATGAGTTCCCACGCGACGGTGATCGACTTGCGCTTGAGCGGGACGATGTCGAAGCTCTTCGGGTCGTCGATGAGCGCGATGTGGCCCTGAGCGGCGACGATCTTCGGGAACAGGGACAGGTAGTGGTCGCTGGCGGTCAGGCCTGCAAGATAGTCCACCTCGGAATGGCCAATGCGCGCGAGTTCCTCGTCAAGCGGCTTGTGGTGGTCGATGACCACATGCGCGCCCATCTTCCGGACCCAGTCGATGGTTTCGGGACGTGAGGCGGTGGCGATGATCGTTAGGCCCGTCAGACGGCGCGCCAACTGAATCAGGATCGAGCCCACTCCTCCGGCGCCGTTGATGACGAGGAGGGTGCCAGGACCCTTCTTCTGCCCATAGGGCACGCGCAGGCGGTCGAAGAGGATCTCCCATGCGGTGATCGCGGTGAGCGGCAGCGCGGCGGCCTCGGCCCAGTTCAGGGAAGACGGCTTGTGACCCACGATGCGTTCGTCGACGGCGTGAAGCTCGGAGTTGGTGCCGGGACGGCTCAGATCCCCGGCGTAGAACACCTCGTCCCCTACCTTGAAGAGGCTCACCTCGTCACCGATCGCTTCGACGACGCCCGCCGCATCCCAGCCGAGGATCTTAGGATCGCCGTCGGTCCGTGCGCTGCTGCTCCGGACCTTCACGTCCACCGGATTCACTGAGATCGCCTTCACCCGCACGACCAAATCACGTGGGCCTGGTTTCGGCGTCGGAAGTTCGAGGTCGAGCAGAGCGTCATCCCGGTCGATGCTACCGGCCGCGTGATATCCAATGGCCTTCATGAAAATATCTCCATCCTTGTTCGTGCCTCAGATCGGCCTTGGGTCAGGAAATCGCCATCGACAGCTTCGCACGTCGGCCATGCGCTCATGCATGGCCCTGATTGTGAGACGGCGTCGATCAGACGCTCGAGCTGAGGCTCCGACCAGCCGGCGCGAAGGAAAGCGCCGATCTCAACCGCGGGAATGGTCCAGCCATAGCGTCGCGCCAGGCTTGCCGTTCGACGGAGCGCCTCGAGGCGCAACGACGCGAGAGGTAGCGGTGGGTCTTCCAGCAGCCTCGACAGTAGGCGCCCGAACGCAGACCATTGGAGCGGCTTGGATCCGTCGCGGCTTCCGATTGCGATGACGAGCCACTCGAGGCTCGTGAAGTCGTCGGCCGCCCCGTCCCTGGGGATGTCCGATGATCGGCTTACGGTCTGAACCTGCATGTTGGCGCTTCCGTGACCTCCGCGACTTGTGCGGTTCGCCTATCTTGCCGGGGCGCCAAACGTTCAGCCATTCTACGCTCGCCTCAGGTCACCCCTACTCGGGTATGACTTGGGGACCGAATCTACAGGTCCGCCGGCAGGACCTCGTCCAGATGCTCCACCAGGCGCCGAAGGCGGCGAAGCCGGCGCAGATCCTCATGGTAGCCGAGCCAGAGGTCACGGGCGGGTGGCTCTTCGCCGCCTAGCTGCTCGAGCGGCAGGTTGTCGCCGATCACGCGGGGAAGCACGGCGAGGCCGGCCCCCGCTGCGCAGGCCGCACCCTGAGCCTCGCGGTTGTTGCTGCGGAAGGTGAGAGCCGCCGAAGGCCAGCGCGCCCGCAGCCAGGTCACGTCAACGAGACGATCAAGGGCGCTGTCCATTGTGACGAGTCGATGCCCCTCGCCGCTCGACGACGAAAGGGGATCGCCGCAGCGATCGATGTAGGCAGGCGAGGCATAGAGGCCGTAACGGATCCGGCGGAAGCGCCGATGTATGATGTCCGACCCTGAGAATGGCACGAAGCGGAAGGCCAGATCGGCCTCCCGGCGCTGCAGGTCGAGCAGTCGGGAGTCTGCGACGATCTCAACCGTCAGACCGGGCTGGGCGATCGCGAGGGTCGCGAGCGGCTCCGCGAGGATGCGCGAGGAGACCCAGTCCGACGCGGACATGCGGACGACGCCCTCGATCCCACGCGCGCCTCCGGCTACCTTGCGCTCGAGGGCTAACGCCTCTTCCGCCATCTGCTCGGCGTGTAGCAGCATCGCCTCCCCCTCGTCGGTCAGGCGAAAGCCGCTCGAAGTCCGCTGGAACAGGGCCGCTCCGACGGAGCTTTCGAGAGCCCTGAGCCGACGTCCGGCAGTCGGCTGGCTCAGCTTGAGGCGGGTCGCGGCGGAGGTGAGGGTTCCCGCCCGGGCGATCTCCAGGAAGAGCTTCAGGTCATCCCAGCTGATCGACAAACGTTATCCTCCGCGCAATTGGTCAAGCCATCGGTCCGTACGCAACCAGCGGGATGGTGCCGCCGGTGTGCACGCCATACCATCGCACATGTGGGATCCGTCCGGGACGCGTGGCACTCTCCCGAAGGTCCAACATGGAGAATACGATGACAACCCCGATCTCAGACGACGGCGTAGCGGCATCGCACCGGGAGGCTCTGCTGGACGAGGCGCTCGATGAGACCTTCCCGGCGAGCGATCCGATCTCGCTGTCACCACCGCCGTCCCACTACGATGTGATGGCTCAGGGCGCGCGTCTGCTGGACGAGTGACTTCGCGCGGCCCGCCGCCACCTCGGCGGGCCGCTCGGTTCGCTGAGCCGATCCGCAGGCCGGCGGCAAGCCTGGGAGTCCGCCGCCGCTGGACCACGAGTTCAGCCCGAGGCGCGTCCGGCCTCGTCGAGTTGGGCGAACTGGTCGTCAGACAGCTCGATGGCCGAGGCGCGGACGTTCTCTTCCAGGTGCGCCGCCTTGGAAGTGCCGGGTATCGGCAGGATGGCCGAGCTTCGGCGCAGCAGCCAGGCGATGGCGATCTGGCCCGGCGTCGCGCGATGGCTGCGCGCGATGCGGTCGAGAACCGAGCCGGCTTCGGTGAGGCGCCCTGCCGCGAGCGGGAACCACGGAATGAAGCCGATCCCGTTCTCCTCGCAATAATCGACTATCGCCTCGCTTCCGCGATCCGCGAGATTATACCGGTTCTGCACGGTGGCGACCGGAAAGACCTTTCGAGCGGCTTCGATCTCGGCGATCCCCACCTCGCTGAGCCCGGCATGCCGGATCACGCCGGTGTCCAGGAGCTGGCGGATGGCACCGAATTGCTCGCCTGCCGGAACCGTCGGATCGATCCGGTGCAGCTGCCAGAGGTCGATCCGTTCGACCTTGAGCAACTCGCGGCTGCGATGCGCCTGCCCGATCAGGTAGGTCGGGTCGCCATGCGGCAGCCAGCCGTCCGGTCCCGGACGGCGCAGTCCGGCCTTGGTCGCGATGTGGAGATCGGCCGGGTAGGGGAACAGGGCCTCTCGGATCAGCGGCTCCGCCACGTCGGGCCCATAGCTGTCCGCCGTGTCGAGCAGGTTGATGCCCAGCTCCGGAACGCGGCGCAGGGTTTCGAGAGCCCCGGCGCGATCGCGCGGCGGGCCCCAGACTCCGGGTCCGGTCAGGCGCATCGAGCCGAAGCCCAGGCGGCGGACGGTCATGTCGCCGCCGATCGTGAATGTGGATTGCATGATTGGCTTCTCAGGCTGCGAGCTTGGCGTTCAGGATGCGCAGCTGCGTGAAATCCTCCATGCCTTCGACGCCGTTCTGCAGTCCGATGCCGGACTCCTTGGCGCCGCCGAACGGAACGTCGAGCGGAAGGGCCATGTGCTGGTTCACCCAGATGGTGCCGGTTTCGATCCTGCTCGCGACCTCGATGCCGCGCTCGACGTCTCCGGTCCAGATCGTGCCACCCAGACCATAGTCGCTTGAATTCGCCTCGGCGATCGCCTCGTCGACATGGTCGTAGGCTTGGATCGGGAGGACAGGGCCGAACTGCTCCTCCTGCACCAGGCGTGCGTCGTTGGGCAGTCCCGTCACGATGGCCGGGGCGATGAAGTATCCTTCACCCGTGGGCTGGCCGCCTGTGAGGAAGGTCCCGCCCTCCTCGCGAGCGCTCTCGATGAATGCCAGCACCTTTTCGAACTGCATCTTGTTCTGCAGCGGTCCCATCGTGGTCGCCGGGTCCATTCCGTCGCCGAGCACTGCGGCTTGCGCCCGCTTGGCCAATGCAGTCGCGAGCCTCTCGACGATTGCTCGCGGCGCATAGACCCGCTTGGTCGCGTAGCAGACCTGCCCGGCGTTGATGAAGGCGGCGGCATAGATCTTGTCCGCGACCCACTCGACGTCGACGTCGTCGAGCACGATCGCCGCGTCGTTGCCGCCGAGTTCCAGCGTGAAGCGCTTGAGCGTCTCGGCTGCGGAGTCGAGAACCTTCTTGCCGGTCGGGGTCGATCCCGTGAAGCTCACATGGGCTACGTCCGCGTGACTCGTCAGCAGGGGGCCGAGATCGTTCGCGTCGACCAGCGTCTGGAACACGCCTGCCGGGAAGATGTCGGCTGCGAGTTCGCCAAGAAGCAGCGTCGAAAGCGGCGTCGAAGGCGCGGGCTTGGCGATGACGGTGTTCCCGGTGATGAGTGCCGGACCCAGCTTGAACGACAGCAGGGTCATCGGCCGGTTCCACGGCATGATCGCCACCACGACGCCCTGGGCGTAGCGCTGCTCGACGATCAGCTCCTGTTCGTTGCGCCGGATCACGCGGTCTTCGATCTTCTGGCTTGCGAAGTGGCGGATTGCATCGGCTGCCCTGCTCACCTCGAAGCGGCAATCCGCGATCGGTCCGCCACGCTCGCGGGTGAGCGTCTCGGCGATGCGGTCCCGGTTCGTGGCGATCGCCTCGGCGAAGCGCTCGAGATAGGGTCTTCGCCCGTCGTATCCGAGCGCCGCCCAGTCTACCTGGGCGCGTTTCGCTGCGGCGATCGCCTGCTCTGCCTGGTCCTTGTCGGCACGGGGAGCCTGGGCGAATGCCTCGCCTCTGGTGGGATCGATCACGTCGGTGACCGACGCTCCATCGGTGAGCTTTCCATCGATCAGAAGGCGATGCATCATTTGATTTCTCCTGAACGCCCGTTCGCGAAGGCGGTGAGCGCGTCTGCAACTGCTTGTGGGTTTTCTTCGGCGAGCCAATGGCCAGCGCCCGGAATGACGCCGACGGAAACGTCGGCGGCGACTTCCTCCATCATCGGCCCGATGCGGTCGGCGTATCTGCCGCCTGCGCCGGCGAGTGCCAGCACCGGCATCCGGAGCGCCCCTTGCTCTGCCTGAAGCCGTCGGTTGTCGGATACGTCCTTGGCGAACGAGCGGTAGAGTTCGAAGCCCGCTCGCATTCCGCCGGGTTGCGAGAAGTTACGGACGTAGCTCTGGAACGCCTCGTAATCGATGGCCGAGGCGTCGAAGGCCATGTCATGGTAGTAGCGCTCAAGATACAAGGCCTCGCGGCCCTGCGTGAGTGCCTCGGGCAGGTCAGGCGCCTGGTGGAAGTGGAAGTGCCACACCTTCGTTCCGTCGCGCGAGACCTCGTCGAACATCCGGGTGCCCGGTATGACGGAGTCCAGGATCGCAAGCCGGCTGGTGCGTTCGGGGAAGCGGCGCGCGAAGGCGTAGGCGACCATCGCTCCGATGTCGTGACCGACCACCGTCACAGGGCCTGTGACGCCTAATTGGTCAAGCATGCCTGCAAGGTCGCCGGCCAACGTCAGCTTGTCGTAGCCGGCCGGTGGGCGGGCCGAGCCGCCCGCACCCCGCAGATCAGGCATCACCAGTCGGAAGCCAGCGGCGAGCAGCGGTTCCACTGTCTTGCGCCATGCGATCCCCATCTCGGGATAGCCATGGATTAGCAAAAGGACTGGGGAACCCTGCTCGCCCGCCGTGCTGAAGTGGATCCGCACGCCATCGACATATGCTGCGGAAGTCCTCACCTTCGAACCTTGGTTCATCTCACCCTCTACGGTTGGGGAACGGGGGCGGACAGGTCGACCATGCCGCGCCCCTCTGCGGTGAGCGCGGCGCGCACGGACGGGCGATCGGCGATACGCGAAAGCAGCGCCGCTACCCGTGGAAGGGAAGCGGTCGGGATGCCGTAGAAGCGTGTCCAGCTCGCGATGACGAAGAAGTATGCGTCGGCCGCCGTGAAGGTCTCACCTGTCAGGAATGGACCTATCATGTCGCGTTCGACGAATGCGAGCCTGCCGGTTATGCGATCCATGACCAGGCCTCGCATGGCGTCGTCAATCGGCCAGTTCAGCGGGACGAAGCTTTTGTGGAGTTCTGCCGCGACGTAGCTCTGCCACTCCATCACCCGGTATCTGGCGATGGTGCCTGGGGCCGGCATGAGGTCGTGACGCTCTGCACGATCGCAGAGGAACTGGGCGATGACCACGTTCTCGGTCAGCGCAGTTCCGTCGTCGAGGACGAGCAGAGGAACCATTCCCCGCGGCGCGGCCTGGCGGTAGTCGGACCCGTCGGGACGGGTCTTGGCCGTCACGTTCACCACCTCCAGCTCGAATGGCAGTCCGATCTCCCGAAGGAGGACATGCACCGACAGGGAGCTGGCCCCCGGGTGGGTGAAGAGCTTCATGGCTTGCGCTCAGAAGGACGTGATCACGGATCGCGCGATGGCGCCGTGCTTCAGGTCCTCGTAGGCCTCGTTGATCTCGCTGATGTTCACCTCGCGCGAAACCAGGTCGTCGAGGTTGAAGCGGCCCTGAAGGTAGAGGTCGGCATACATGGGGATGTCGCGCTTAATGTTGCTCGACCCCATGAAGACGCCGCGCAGATCCACCTGGCGGACGATGACGTCCAGTCCGGCCAGAGGGAACGTCTGTCCGGGGCGATGCAGGCCGATCAGATAGACGCCTCCGCCGGGCCGGACCATCTGGATCGCCTGCTCCGACGTGGAGGTCAGACCGATCACCTCGAAGGCGTGATCTGCTCCGCGCGGGAGGATCGCCTTCACTGCGGCCACTGCGTCGGTGTCCTTGGCGTTGATGAAGTCGGTCGCTCCGAATTTGCGGGCCAGCTCCTCCTTCTGCGGCTGCGCATCGATGGCGATGATCCGTTCCGCGCCCGCGAGCTTGGCGCCTGCAATCACGTTCAGCCCGACGCCGCCTACCCCGATCACGACGGCGGTTTCGCCGGGCCTCATGTCGGCGGTGTTGATGGCGGCGCCCGCACCGGTGATGACGCCGCAGCCGAGGATGGAGGCCTGCGGGAACGGCACCTCCTCCGGCACCTTCACGAGCTGGTTCTCGTGCACCAGCGTCTGCTCCGCGAACGCGGCGGTACCCCATCCGGTGTAGACGGGTGCGCCATCGGACGTGCGGGTGAGCCGCTGGCCGTCTTCCGAAGCTCGCATCGTCTCCTGCGGATTCTCGCACTGGTAGGTGCGTCCCGACAGGCAGGAGATGCAGTGGCCGCAGAACTGGACGAGCGAACCGACGACATGGTCCCCGACCTTGAGTTCGCGGACGTGGGGGCCGACTGCGCTGACGATCCCCGCCAGTTCGTGACCGAGGACGGCGGGCAGCGGCGTGCCGTAGTTCGCCTCCGCAAGATGAAGGTCCGAATGGCACAGGCCGCAGGCCTTCACGTCCACGAGCACCTCGCGCCCCTTGGGCGCGTCGATGCTGACCTCCTCGATGTCGAACCGGCCTTCGTTTGCGTTCAGAACTGCGGCTTTCATGATCCAGGCTCCTGATGGTGCTCGTTCGCTCGAAGTCGGGAGCGTCCGTGTGGCATAAGGATGCTGGATTCCGCGCGTGATCCCATCCGTACGCAGGTATGGGTCGGAGACCTGGAGGTATGCTGTGCGCGATGGCCTGGCCCCATACTCATGTATGGGCCGGTCCGCCCGCTATCTGCTGGCACCTCCGGCGCCACGGGCGTAGGTGTTCCTTTCCAGCAACCGGTTCGAAGGAGGCCGTTCGTGACAGCAGCAACGCCGGCTATCTTGAGCAATGCCGCTTCTGACCAGATGCATGACTCGCCGCTCGTGCTCATCGTCGACGACGACCCCGACATCCGTGCCAGCCTCACCGACATGTTCAATTCGGTAGGAATCGATGCGATGGTTTTCTCCTCCACAGCGGAGATGCTGCAGGAGGGGGTTCCGGACCGTCCGAGCTGTCTGGTCTTGGATCTGCGGCTCCCAGGGTCGAGCGGACTGGACCTGCAGGCCCGGCTTGCAGAGGATGGGGTCAACATCCCTATCATCTTCATCACAGGCCATGCGGACGTGCCAACTTCCGTGCGCGCCATGAAGGCTGGGGCGCTGGACTTCCTCCCGAAGCCGTTCCGGGAGCAGGAGCTCCTCGACGCCGTCGCGGAGGCGCTGCGTCGCGACCGGGAGCGACGGCTAGGAGAGGTGGAGCTTAACGAGGTGCGGGTTCTCGCCAAGCATCTCACGCCCCGCGAGGTGGATGTGCTCCGCGGGGTGGCGCGCGGTCTCTTGAACAAGCAGATCGCCTACGAACTGGGCATCACCGAGATCACCGTGAAGATGCACCGGTCGAGTGCCGGGCGGAAGCTGAAGTCGGTCTCGGTCGCCGACATGGTCCGGAAGGTGGAACTCCTGTCGCTGTAGTCTCGGGGCCGCTTCAGCGGCCCCGATCCACCATTCAGCCCGCGGCGTCGGCGCCAGGCGGGAGTGCTCCGGGCGGAGAGACTGCCACCAGCTTCCAGTTCACGAACTCGCCGAAGCCGAGCTGGCTGAGCTCCCGGCCGTATCCGGAATTCTTGATGCCGCCGAACGGCATCTGTGGCGTCGACCAGGTCGGATTGTTGACGAACGCCATTCCGCTTTCGATCGCCAGCGCGACGCGTTCGCCGCGTTTGAGATCCCCGGTGAACACGGACCCTCCCAAACCGAACGGGACGTCGTTCGCCAAGGCCACGGCCGCTGCTTCGTCTGGCACTACGTAGAAGGAGAGAACCGGTCCGAAGATCTCCTGCGAGTAAACCGGATTGTCCTTGCCGATGTTCGCGAGGATGGTGGGCTCCAGATAGCTGCCTGTCCGGTCGATCCGGCTGCCGCCCAACGCGATCTCGGCACCCGCGGCCTTAGCCTCCTCGATCTGCTTCAGAAGCCCCTGTAGGGCGCCCTCGGAAGACACCGGCCCCAGCGATGTTTTCGGATCGAGCGGATCGCCCGGCTTCAGCGATCCCATCGCCGCCTTCATGGCTTCGAGGAAGAGTTTCCCGCGCTCCTCTCCGACCACGATCATGCGCTTGGTCGCCACGCAGCTCTGGCCGGTGTTGTTCATCTTGCCGACCATGGCGTTGAGCACGGTGGCCTCTACGGGTGCATCCTCAAGCACGATCATCGGATCAGACCCGCCCAGCTCGAGAACCGACTTCTTCAGGTTTCGTGCGGCTCGCTCGGCTACGCTCGCGCCCGCCTTCTCGCTTCCGGTGAGCGTCACGCCGCGAACCCGGGGATCGTCGATGATGGCTCCGATCTGGTCGGTGGTCACGAACAGATTGGCATAGGCGCCCGCCGGGACTCCCGCGCGTCGCATAACGTCTTCGAACGCGAGTGCGCACGCAGGCACGTTGCTGGCGTGCTTCGCGACGACGACGTTGCCGACCATCAGCTGAGGACCGGCGACGCGGGCGAGCTGGAAGAAGGGGAAGTTCCAAGGCTCCACCGCAAGCAGGATGCCGAGGGGCTGCGCGTGAAGGGTGGCTCCGGGCGCGTCGGGAAGGGGCTTGGGAGCCAGGAAATCGGCTGCGGTGTCGGCATAGTAGTCGAGAATCGCCGCCGACAGCTGCAGTTCACCGATCGCCTGAGGTACGAGCTTGCCCATGTCGCGGGACATCGTCTCGGCGAGGACCTGCTGCTCCTCGCGAATGATCTTCGCCGCCCGCTTGAGGATGGCGGCGCGTTCGGACACGGCGCGGTGCGGCCAATCGTCCCGGTAGCACCGCGCCGTCTCGTCCAAGATCGCGGCGAGTGCATCGTCGGTTATTGACTCGAAGCTCTTCTCCACCTTGCCGGTGGCGGGGTTTGTCGTGCGGTAGGCCATGACGTGTTTTCTCCAGAGGCAGTCTCCGTAGGATCGGGCCGTTTCGCTGCTGCCGATACTGCATTGGCGTATGGGCGAAGGACGACCTTGGCAGGGATCGGACCTACCAAGGTAGGGCGTCCCATACCGATGTAGGTCTGCCCCCGCTCGTCGCCTCGGCCTAGCCGTTCCATGAAGCGGAGGGCGCCATGGTCAGCATGCGGATAAACGACGAAGTGAGGGAGGTGGTGGCCGACAGCGACACGCCGCTCCTGTGGGTGCTGCGCGATCTGCTCGGCATGACGGGCACCAAGTTCGGCTGCGGCATTGCCCAGTGCGGAGCGTGCACCGTCCATGTCGACGGCGAGGCGGTCCGATCCTGCCGTCTGCCGGTCGGAGAGGTGGGCGATCGGGCCGTCCGAACCATCGAGGGCGTAGGGTCGACGCCGGTCGGTGCGCGCGTCCAGAAGGCCTGGCTCGATCTCGAGGTGATCCAATGCGGTTACTGCCAGTCTGGCCAGATCATGGCGGCAACGGCGCTGCTCACAGCGAACCCGGATCCCGACGATCAGGCGATCGACGCTGCGATGGCGGGCAACATCTGCCGCTGCGGAACGTATGTGCGGATCCGTGACGGAATCAAGCGGGCTGCCCGCCATGGGTGAGGTTGCACTATCGAGGCGCCAGATCCTGCGAAGCGGCGCTCTTGGCGGAACGGCGCTCATCCTGGGCATAGATCTGCGTTCGTCGAACATCGCCGCGGCTGCCGGCGGAGCGGCCGGAACATTCGAGCCCGACGCCTTCATCCGGATAGGCTCGGATGGACACACCACCCTGGTCATGCCGCAGACGGAGATGGGGCAGGGCATCTACACTGGGCTGTCGATGCTTATCGCCGAGGAGCTCGACCTTCCGCTGGAGGGTGTGACGCTCGAAGCGGCGCCAGCGAGCGACGAGCTCTACGGCAACCCGATCTTCAAGGTGCAGGCGACCGGCGGCTCGACCTCCATGAGAGGGTATTGGCTGCCGATGCGAAAGGTCGGTGCGACCGCGCGGGCGATGCTCGTCGCGGCGGCGGCGAGGCGCTGGCGGACCGATCCAGCCGGCTGCCGGACGGAGGCTGGAGCCGTCATCCATGACCTCAGCGGTCGCCGCCTCACCTATGGCGAACTGGCAGGTGCGGCCATGCGGGAGAGACCCCCGGCGGAACCTAAGCTCAAGGATCCGGCCACCTTCCGCCTCATCGGTCGCCCGCACCATCGGCTCGACTCTCCGGGCAAGGTCGATGGCACCACGAAGTATGGCATCGACGCGATGCCGTCCGGAGTCCGCTTCGCGAGCCTCACCTCGTCGCCGGTCCTAGGCGGCCGGGTCGCCGTGGTCGATGACGCGCAGGCTCGCTCGCTCCCGGGCGTTCAGCAGATCATCGTTCTGGACGATCTCGTCGCGGTCGTGGGGGATACCTCCTGGGCGGCGCTTCGCGGGCTTGCTGCTCTGGAAGTCCGCTGGACCGACGGACCGTTCGCGAACGTGTCCACAGAGACTGTCCGTGCTGGTCTGCATGCGGCTGGAAGCACCCCGGGAGTGACCGTGGTCGATACGGGAGCGCGCGCCAAGCTGACCGGTAGCGGGGTCATCTCCGCCGCGT
The DNA here is from genome assembly GCF_021513175.1 of Sphingomonas sp. S2-65. Classification (NCBI taxonomy): domain Bacteria; kingdom Pseudomonadati; phylum Pseudomonadota; class Alphaproteobacteria; order Sphingomonadales; family Sphingomonadaceae; genus Sphingomonas; species Sphingomonas sp. S2-65. Next base: position 3,290,303 of record NZ_CP090953.1, read on the forward strand.
ACGAACTGCCTCTGCTCGCCCATGCGCCGATGGAGCCGATGAACTGCACGGTGCATCTGACGCCGGGGCGTTGCGAGGTCTGGGTCGGAACGCAGGTCATGACCATGGCGCAGCGCGCGGCTGCGGAGGAAGCCGGGCTCGCTCCCGACCAGGTGACCGTCCATAATCACCTCATTGGAGGTGGGTTCGGGCGTCGCCTCGAGGTCGACGGCATTCGCAAGGCCGTTCGCATCGCCCGACACGTGAACGGACCCGTCAAGGTCGTCTGGAGCCGCGAGGAGGATATCGGCAAGGCCCCATACCGTTCCGTCTACGGAGCTTGGATGCAGGCGAAGCTGGAGGACGGCAAGCCGGTCGCATGGTATCACAAGACGGTAGGCCCGACGGTCGTCGGGCGTTGGCTCCCACCGGCCTTCGATGGCAAGATCGACAACGATGCGGTCGATGGGGCCGCTGAGACGCCATACGACTTTCCATCCAGCTACGTGAACTGGGTGCGCCACGAGCCCCGTGGGGTGCAGACCGCCTTTTGGCGCGGCGTCGGGCCCAATCTCAACGTCTTTGCGACGGAGAGCTTCGTCGACCGCGTCGCGCGGGAGGCCGGCAGGGATCCCCTCGAATTCAGGCGGGCCTTGATCGGCAAGCATCCACGAGCACGTGCAGTTCTGGACCTGGCTGCGGCTAAGGCGGATTGGGGTGGACCGCTCCCCGCGCGGACTGGGCGCGGCATCAGCCTGCAATACGCGTTCGGCACGTATCTCTGCACCGTCGCGGAGGTGGTCGTCGCCGATGATGGAACGGTGTCGGTGACCCGGATGACGACCGCCGTCGATTGCGGGACCCCCGTCAATCCGGATGGTATCGTGTCGCAGATCCAAGGCGGGCTTGTCTTCGGGCTGTCGGCCGCGCTGCACGGCCGCATCACGCTGGAGGGCGGCCGGGTCCAGCAATCCAACTTCCATGATTATCGGGTGGTGCGCATCGACGAGACGCCCCGCATCGACGTTCACGTCGTGCGCAGCGCCGAGGTGCCCGGTGGCATAGGGGAGCCGGGCACCGTGTCCGTCCAGGCGGCAGTGTGCAATGCCATCTACGCCGCCACGGGCGTCCACCTCACGCAGATGCCGATCGACCCGAGCCTGCTCGCCAAGGGGGCTCGAGCATGACCATGGTGCGACGCGGTTGGCTTCTCCTTGTCGCGGCGACGCTCGTCTTCGCCGCAGTGGTCGCATGGCGCCTCTTGATCCTCCCGGGACCACTCGCCTTCGCTGGCGGCACGCAGGTCGATCTAGCCGCGTATAGCGGCCCTGCCGTGACCGGCGTTCCCATCGAGCTCGCGCACGCGGATCCCGTGACCAAGGGCAGATATCTCGCGGAAGCCGCCGATTGCGCAGCTTGCCACACCGCCAAGGGTGGCACGCCGTTCGCAGGAGGTCGACCTTTCAAGCTCCCCTTCGGCACCATCTACACCCCCAACATCACACCCGACCGAGCCACTGGCATTGGCGCCTGGACCGATGCGGAGTTCCTGCGGGCGGTCCACAAGGGAATTGGGCGCAATGGGGAGCGCCTCTATCCCGCGTTTCCGTATGCCTCCTACACGCTCCTGACCGACGACGACGTCCTGTCGATCCGCCGGTATCTGACGACCGTGCCCGCGGTGGTGCAGGAGAATGTTCCCAATACCTTCAGGTTCCCGTTCAACCAGCGCTGGCTGATGGCGATCTGGAGCACGTTCTTCAGCCCTAGCGAACGGTTCCGTCCGATCGCCGAACGGAGTGCGCAGTGGAACCGCGGCGCCTACCTGGTCGAGGCTGCTGGTCATTGCGGTGAATGCCACACTCCGCGCACGCTGATGCAGGCGATGGACACGCGTCGCAAGTTTGCCGGCGGTCAGGCCGAAGGCTGGAACGCCTACAACATCACCGGTGACCGCACGAGCGGAGTCGGCGCGTGGTCGCCGGCAGATCTCGCCTCATACCTGTCCAAGGGGCATGCGCCTGGCCACGGAGTGGCTTCCGGCCCGATGGCGGAGGCGGTCGAGCTGAGCACCAGCCGCATGACGCCCTCCGACATCGCCGCGATGGTGATTTATCTACGCACGGTCCCGCCAGTCGGCACGAGGGCCTCTCCCCGGATGGCTGGTCCCGTCTCTGCGGTCCCGGCTTCTGGACCGGGTGGCGATCCTGCAGGGAGGCGGATCTTCGAGGGCGCCTGCGCCAGCTGTCACGCCTGGAGCGGCCGCGGAGCGATCACGTCCGATCAGCAGCTGACGGGGAACCGCGCCGTGAACGACGCGACGGCGGCGAACGTCGCCATGATGATCCTCAACGGCATCGGCGAACCCGAACATGCGGGTGCCTTCATGCCCAGCTTCCGCGCCTCCTACACCGATGCGGAGATCGCGTCGGTGGCCAACTACGTCACGGCTAGGTTCGGCGCGAAGCCGTCGCGGGTCACTGCGGCGGACGTCCGGAAGATGCGCGAGGAATAGTCCTGCGCGCTGCGACATAAGGAGAAGATCTATGCACATGATGGATTGGAACAACTATCGGGACCAGGTGCTCGCAGGCGTCGGAGGGATCGGGAAGATCTCGCCTGAGACGACACGCGGCTACGCCGCCCTGAGTGCCGCTGGCGACAAGACCGGCTATCTCGACAAGAAAACCCGGGAGCTGATCGCTGTCGCCTGCGCAGTCAGCCTGCGCTGTGACGGCTGCATCACGGTCCACACCAAGGCGGCACGGGACGCGGGTGCGACCGAGAACGAGTTGACCGAGGCGCTGGGGGTGGCGGTCGCTCTGAACGCAGGCGCCGGACTGGTCTACTCTACGCGGGCGAGGGATGCGTTCTCCGCAGTCGCAGAGGCCTGAGCACAGGGCTTCGCCCGTCCGCTCCGCGGGTCCGCCGCAATGAACGTGTGGGCGGGCCCGTCAATATCGACCGAGGTATGTGTTGTTTCGGCGAGGTGCTGGCGGGACAGTGCTGGCCATGCCTCTGAGGCGAATTGGGCGGGTGGTTCTATAATGGTTGAATTGAGCGAAGTCTTGTTGGTGGAAGGGGAGACTACGCTTCCAGGTGGCTGGTTCGACGTGAGGGGGCACGTCTGCGGCTTGTTCAGCGGCGTGGAGGAACAGTATCAGGTTCTTCTTCCCTTCATCAAGGAGGGGCTCGACCGTGGGGAGCGTGCCTGGCACACCGTCGATCCTCGCCGGAAGCTGGATCATGCTCGTCGCCTCGAAGCCTTCGGCATCGACGTCGAGGCTCTGATCTCCTCGGGGCAGCTTGTCGTGCACGACTGGGAGGAGGCCTTCTTCGGCGCGGGCGACTGGGACAACATGAAGACGGTTGAGAACTTCCGGGCGCTTTGCGTCGCCGGGCGATCGCTCGGCTTTCCGCGGACACGGTTCATCTGGGAAGGCGAATACGCAATGGCCGTTCACACGCCCGATGAACTGCTCGAATACGAGGCGATCTTCCAAGCTCACGCGTTTCCAACTCCGCAGGATCAGGACGTGATGATCTGTGCGCTGAAGATGCCGGAATGGAGCGGCGAGGTTCTCGTGAACGCGCTGCGGACCCATCCCTACGCCATTGTGGGGGGGCAATTTCGGGAGAATGCCTTCTACGAGGCGCCTGAGGACATTCTGGCAGCCTGCCGACGTAAGCGGTCGGCGGCCCGTTGCTGCTGAGCCATGTTGATCGCTCAAGGGGATGGGCCGAAGCTGAGCTCCGGCGATCTGGAAGCCGACAGTCTCAGGAGCTGCGTCAACGACCTCGTGGGCGTGCTGTCGCTGCGCGCTCTTTGGGCCGGCGGCGAGCCGGCTCGGATCGCCGAGGTCCTCGTCCAGTCCCTGAGCGCGGTTCTCGAGCCGGACTTCGTCTACCTACGACTGGTGCAAGGCGGCGGGGATTGCAGGCAGGAAGTATTCCGGGCGGGTCCATCAGCCGGGGAACGCCTTACGGTCCGAGCGGTCTCGGACGTTCTTGACGATTGGATGGGTGGCGCTCTCAACCCCTGCATCGGCGTAACCAGCAGAGTGGTCGAGGGCGAGCCGGTGACTCTCGTCGCTCAGCACCTCGGCGTCAGGGACGAATTTGGAGTGGTGATGATCGGCGCGCGCCGTGAGACCTTCCCGACCGCCACGGAACGGTTGCTGGTGAACGTCGCCGTGAGCCAGGCGCTGATCGGACTGCAGGAGAGCGCGCGGCTCGCGGAGCAGCGTGCGAGGGCCGCGGAGCTCGATCGGATGGTCGCCCAGCGAACCTTGGAACTCGCGGTCACGAACAAGATGCTCAGGCGGAGCGAAGCGCTCCTGAGTGAGGGGCAGCGGCTGAGCCTGACCGGAAGCATTGCATGGCGACCGGACAGGGACGAAATCACTTGGTCCGAGCAGACGTATCGGCTCTTCGACATCGAGCCTACGGACGGACCAAGCCCGGACATCATCTACAGCCGAATTCACCCCGACGACCTCTGCGGATACAAGTCCCTGATAGAGAGGGCCAAGACCGGGGCGATGGAGGATCACGCCTACGAGTTCCGGCTCGTGAGACGCACGGGGGATGTTCGCTACATGCGCCTGGTTTGGCGAGCGCTCGTCGAAGGACCCGAGGATTTCGAGTATCTCGCGGCGATTCAGGATCTGACGGAGCGCAGGCAATCCGAGGCCGCTGCCGCCGCCTACCAGACTCGAATGAGCGAGATGCGCGATGAGTTGGCGCATGCCAACCGCTTGGCGACGGTGGGCCAATGGACCGCGGCGATATCGCACGATGTCCGACAGCCTCTGACCAGCGTCATGCTCAGTGGCAACACGAGCCTCAACTGGCTGGCTGCCGAACCGCCTGACGTCGCTGCGGCTCGAAGGGCTATCGACCGGGTCATAAACGGGGCAAGACGCGCGATAGACATACTGGACCGCACGAAATCCTTCGCGAAGAAGTCGTTCGTCAGGAGGGAGACCTTGACGCCGAACGACATCGTTGACGACACCGTCGCTCTGGTGGGTTCGGACGCGCACCGGCGAGGCATCACTATCTCGACGCACCTGAACGGCTCCATCGCGATCGTCGCCGATCGCCTTCAGGTGCAGCAGGTCGTCATGAACCTGGTGGTCAACGCCATCGATGCGGTTGCGACCTTCGGTGGTGAGAAGAAGGAGGTGACGGTGGAAACCTGGGACGAGGACGGCTCTTCGATCGTGATCGAGGTGCGGGACAACGGGCCTGGCATACCGGAGGCGCAGCGCGAAAGGCTGTTCGAGGCATTCTTCACCACGAAGGCCGATGGTATGGGCATGGGCCTCGCGATCTGCCGCGAGATCGTCGAAGCGCACGGCGGGAGCCTTACCATGACGCCGGCCGCGCCTCATGGAGCCGCTTTCAAGGTCGCGCTTCCACAGGAGTTCGAGCCGTACGCCGCGTCCGCCGGCTGAACGCACGTCGATGACCTCCGGCCCAAAGCGGACACGCCGGAGCGCAGGCTCGCACTTCGAAGGTCAGACGCAGGCTGCCCCCGAAATCTCTGACGCTCTTCCCACCGCGTCGAGCGTTTCGAGCGCTCGGGCGAAGCCGTGCTGCGCTCGTCAGGTTCAAGGACGCCAGCCGCCACGCTGATGGCCTGATCGGAGGGACAACGTGGCGTGGCCGACTAGAGAGATCCGACTCTTTATTTCTGCGCGACCGACGGAACGCCGTCTGCCCAATCCTGTCGACCGGGCGCGAAGAAGTCGATGTCGATCGTGTCTTCCGGGCAATGGAATTCATGAGGGACGTTGGGCGGGATAATCAGGATCGTCCCTGCCGTCATCACGAACCGGCGCCCTTGGGAGAACACGTCGCACCGGCCTGACACGATCCAGGTGATCTGCTCGTTGGAATGATGGTGCAGCGGGAAGACTCCACCGGCCTTCACCGTCCATTTCACGAAAGTCGACTGTGCACCGCTGAGATACTGCCGTTGAACAAGAGGAGAGATCTGCTCCTTTGGTTGGGCGTCGAGCGCATACATGAGCGGCAGGGCTGCAGTATGATTGCTGACGGAGGGGATCATGCCTCGTGAAGGTGCTTTGGTCACGATTGGCCCATCGTTGATGGATGGAGCTGGCGCGGTCTGAGCAAAGGCGGCGCTCGACGTCGCGGCGACACCTGCGATCAGCGACGTGATCATTCGGAGCATAGACTGTGACCTTCTTCTGAACGGGTGGGATGGACGGCGACAACGCTATCGGCTCCGCGTCCTTGGTGCAGCGTAGCGTCAGCTATGGCTTGGTCGGTGCGAGATGCCGCCGGTCGCTGCGTGATCAGACGTTCGACATCGCGCATGCGTTTGGGTCAGGCGCATCGTTGCGAGGAAGACGGCGAGACCGATGATGACGGCAACCGGTGACGCCTCCGGTCCGAAGTCGCCGCCACTCAGCCAGGCGGCTGCATGCGGAAGGGGCGTCGTGGTAAGGAGGCTTCCAGTGCTCGGCATGCCCGACACGCTCGCGCCAAGGACCGCCCCCTGCGCGAAGTTCCAACCGGCATGGGCGCCTACCGACATCCAGATCCGCCCCGTGAGCAGGTAGAAGCCGGCGAACGTCAGGCCCGCCTCCACTGCGATGGCGGCCGCCGACCCCAGGCTTGCCCCCGGGTTGCCAAGGTGTGCCAATCCGAACAGCGCGGCGGAAAGAGCAAGCGCCACGTCCACGCGGAACGCTCGCGCCAGCAGTCTGAAGATCACCAGCCTCGCCAAGAGCTCTTCGAGCAGCCCGGTGCCGAGCGCTTCGCGGACGTCGTGGGGCCAGTCAGCCCAGACGGTGGCCCTGATGGAATAGATGCCCGCCAGCCAGAGGACCCCGACGGTGGCTGTCATGATCGCGGCACCGATCGCTATCCCGGCGGCAAGCTCCCGCGGCAGAGGACCGAGCGCGAGTTCTGCGGGACTGCGCCTTTCTCCCCACTGCACCAGCGTCGCATAGGCGCCATATGCTAATATGACGGTGAGGAAGGCCATGGCCAGGATCACCGTCTCGTTGGACGTGAAGCTGCGGACCACCGACTGGAGCGAGAGGATCGCAAGCATAACTGCGAGCAGCAGGATCATCCACAGCAGGCATCGCAACGGTCGCCATTTGCCCCGGAGCACCCCCGAGACGTCGGGCAGGTTGCAGCCGAGGAGATCGGAGGTGGGCGCTGGCACCAAGTGCCTACGAGGTCTTCGCATGATCCTATCCGCTTTGCTGGAGTGCGACGAGGTGGAGGCAACGCGGACCGCCTATCGCGCTGCTGGTGTGCATTGCCGACGCTGGCGAAGCGCATTCCGTGCTTCTGGCCGAGGGCGCTTCTGTTTCATCTGGGCGTCGACCGCCGTCTCGCGGCTGTTGCGACGAGATGGCGGCCGCACATGGAATTGGCCATACGACCTGTGAGGCGTGCCTCACCCCACATGGTAGGTGCTGGATGCGTGCATGGTGTGCGTCAGTCTAGCCGTCGCAAGGGTTCGAGGCGCAGGGGTTCGCTCAGGAGTTCCTCGAACCTTGAGGCGAGTGCCTCGAGATTGGCGGCCTTGGCGTGCGCATCGAGCGCCGCCCGATCCTTCCAGACTTCAAACATCACCACGGTGCCGGGATGCTCGCGGCTTACATGTGGCTCGTATGAGATGCATCCAGGCTCGTCGCGAACCTTGGGGACGATCGCGAGAACGGCATCTACGAGTGCCTGCTCCTTGCCGGGCTTGGCGACGAGATGGGCGATAAGTTGAATTTGGTTCTGGTCGGTCATGGTTGCTCTCACTTCAGAAGCACGGGGCCGGCGCCGACACGCACGCGCAGCAGTTGGTAGGGTTGCCGGCGCAGGTCTCGGCCTTTGTGGAAGCCTGCCTGGCGATGCAGCTGGTTGGCCGTGAAGTAGAGCCACCCATCCGTTCCGACCGAAAGCGTGTCGGGCCAGAGGATCCGTGGATCCTGGGCGATTGTCGTCCACTTGCCCTCGGCGAAGCGACGGATCGTGCCGTGTTCATAGTCGCCGGCATAGATGTTGCCGTCCGCATCCTCGGCGAGGCCGTCTGAAGGCGCCTTGGGTCCAAGGTCGGTGATGGAAGCGGCGATCTGCGCCTCCGTGACGCTGGGGTCGCGCAGCAGCGCGGTCGGGACGCTGTAGAAGTGGCGGCTGGAGAGGGCGCAATAGTAGAGGGTGGCGCCATCGGGAGAGATCGCGATGCCGTCGGTGCCGACCAGCCAGGGCGTCGGCGAACCACCGGCCGGTCGGTTCATCAGAACCTGTCCGTCGATGACCGGTTTGAAGCCTGGGTCCGGCATGGTGCTCGCGTGGCCGGAGAGGCGACGGAGCGCCTTTCCGGTCGCGAGGTCGACGACGATCAGACCGCCTGGCCCCTTGATCGAGCTGTCGGTGATGTATGCGACCCCCTGCTCGCCCTGCCGAAGATCGAAGCGAACGTCGTTCAGGTAGGTCGTCGGCAGAACGACGTCCGGCTGGTCGAGCAGCAGGGTCTTCACGATCCTGTTCGTGGCAAGGTCGATAGCGACGAGCTTGGCCCCTCCGGCCACGGGGGCGGAGAAGCCGGGCGCACCGGTGTCGAGGACCCAGAGGCGATTGGCGCCGTCGGCGACGACGCTCTGCACGCTTACGAAATGGCTTCGTGCGGTTCCGCTCCGCAGATCGTTTGCGTCAAGGTTGGGATAGGGCGTCGGCCTTCCATTTTTGAGTTCGGCCACGGCGAATGGCGCCTTGTCTCCCCATTGGGGGTAGTTGAGGAAGATCCGCCCGCTTGGGGCGACCGTGACGCCGGTTGGCATGGCGCCCGTCAGATCGGCGACCACTTCGACGGTGCCGGGCTTCTGCTGAGCCGAGACGGGAGCCGAAATCGTGAGAGCAGTGAGTGTCAGGGCCGCTATCGAGTGTCTGGGCATGAGCAATTCCTTTGGAGGTGTGATCAGCGCGGGACGATGCCGATCTGCTGAAGGAAGGTGAGGTTGTCCTCCAGATGCCAGTTGTCGGTGATCCGCCCGCCGCGCACCCGAACGATGTCGGTGGCGATGAAGTCGACCGCCTGGCCAGTCCCGGCCTTGTCGCCGAAGTGCCCCGTGAAGTGGCCGGTGAAGCGCAGATGCGAGACGACCCGGTCGCCTACGATCAGGCGTTGGACTACCGACACCCGCAGGTCCGGGACTGCGCCGAGGAACGCCTTGGAGGCCGCCATCGGGCCCGCCGGGCCCTGGGGTCGCCCCGGCGGCAGCGTGTGGTCCACGAAGTCTGAGCTGATCGCGGCCGCGATCAGCGCTTCGCTGCCATTCGCCCAGAAGCCGTAGAACGCCTCCACGGGCTTCAGGATCTCGCGGCGGCGAGCATCCGTGATGTCTTTGGAAGACACCAACTCGCGAGGCTGCGTGGCTGCGATCGCAGCAGTGTCGCTCAGCGTCTGCGCCTGCGCCGGCGTCTGTGCGGCAAGCAGGCCAAGTACGAGGCCGATGGTTTTCCGTCGCATGGGAGCTTCTCCTGTTCAGGCGATCGATGCGCCGCCGTCGACCGTCAGGGTCGTGCCGGTGGCGAACGGGTTGGTGGCGAGCAGCAGGATGGCAGCGGCGACGTCTTCCGGATTTCCGATCCTGCCGACGGGGAGACGCGCGGCCGCCCGGTCGAACATCGCTGCACGATCGGGATCGGACATGCCCGCATACAGCGGCGTGTCGATCAGGCCGGGCGAGACGGTGTTGACGCGGACCGGCGCTCTTTCGAGTGCGAGGCCCCGACCCAGCGCCTCAATTGCCGCATTGATCGCGCCCTGCAGAACCGAGGTCGGGCTCGGTCGATGCGAGAGGAAGCCTGACACGAACGTAAGCGAGCCGCCATCGACGATCCGGCTCGCACGGGCGATGCGGTAGGCGCCCCAGAACTTGCTCTCCATGGATGCCTGCGCGTCCGCGATGGGTAGCTTCCCTACGGGGCCTCCTTTCGTCTTGGCGGCTGAGACGACGACGTGGTCGAACGGGGCTTCTTCGGCGAAGAAGCGCTCGATCGCTTCGTTGTCTCCGGTGTCCAAGGGAGCCGGCCGACCCTGGATGGCTGCAGCCGCCTCGGTCAGCGTCTCGCCGCCGCGAGAGGCTACGGTGACCGATGCGCCGCTGCGGGCGAATGCCTCTGCAGTGGCGCGGCCGATCCCGCTGCTTCCGCCGACGACGAGCACTCTGGCATTCTCTAGCCCGATGATCATGATGCTGTCCTCCAATGGATCGCAGACATGGCGGCTTGCGCTGCGCGGCTCCACGGCCAGCTGCGCATGACGGTCATTCGCGGATGAATGCAGGCGGCGACGATGGTCATTCACGTTCGCCCCGTGTCCGGCCCCCACGCCTGCTGCCGAGGTGGTCGAGCACAAGGGGGGCGAGGATGATGAAGACCAGAGCGCCCAGCATCGACGCGACGTAGCTGTCCTTCACCACGGGCATCGTTTCCAAATAGAATGCAGCACCGAGCGCGAGCAGGACGGCGACTCTTGCGATCTGGCCCAAGGCGGCTTTTCCGGACATCGAACCCTCGAGAAGATGGCGGGTTGCCTCGGCCGGCTGAGCCAGCCGAGTCGCATCCGGCTCAGGCGGCCAAAGAGGTCGGGATCGGGTTCTCGACCATCGCGGCATTGAAGCCGTTGACCACCGCATGCTCGCCCGAGCCGGGATTGTCGCGGAAGGCGGTGATGGAGTCGACGATGACCTCCTCGGCGTCGCTGGAGAGCTTCGCCATCGTCTCGGCAATGAAGGCGTCGAGCGGCATCGCGCGCGGATCTCCGCTCTTTGCGATGAGATCGGTGTCCACCCACGGCGGCGCGATCTCCTGCACGCGCACCGAGGTGTCGCGCAGCATGAAGCGCTGCGAAAGCGTGAAGCTGTGAAGTGCCGCCTTGCTGGCGGAGTAGACCGCCGTGGACGCGAGCGGCACGTAGGCGAGCACGGACGTGTTGTTGATGATGACGCTTTGCGGCTGCGACTTCAGTTGCTCGATCAGCGCCGAGGACATCCTGATCGGCCCGAGCAGATTGGTGGTGAGGATCGCCTGGCTCACCGCATCGTCGATGACGCCCGACGCGTCGTCGAACGGCATGATGCCGGCGTTGTTGATGAGGACGTTGAGCGTCGGAAAGCGGCTCTTCAGTTCGCTGGCGGCGGCTTCGATGCTGGCAGGATCGGTGATGTCGAGACGGATGCCGGCCATCCCGGGATTTGCCGCGGTGACTTCGTCGAGCAGCGCCTGCCGGCGTCCCGCGATGATCACCTGGTTGCCCTTGGCGTGGAAGGCTTCAGCAAGCGCGCGGCCGATGCCCGACGTGGAGCCGGTGATGAAGATCGTGTTGTCGGTGAGTTTCATGGTAGTTCCTCTTCGTGTGGATTGGTTTGAGTGGGTGAAATCAGGCGCTCGCGCCGTTGCTTGCGATCCAGCTCGCGACGTGGCGGGCGTAGTCGTCGGCCGCGTCCTCCCAGACGAAATGGCCGCTCTCGAGAATCAGATGGCGGCAGTTGGGAAGGATGCGCTCCAGCAGGTCGCCATTGGCGGGCGGAACGAGCGGGTCGGTTCGGCCCGAGAGGACCAGAACGGGCGTTCGGATGCTTTCGGCGATGCCTTGAAGCATGGGCAGGTCCTTGGGATAGGCCCGCACGTAGGCGGCCGCTTCGATGTATCGGCCATCTGCAGAGGAGAGCCGGTAGTCCTCCATCACCTCCTGCGGGGGCTGCGTTTCGATCAGCGCCTTGATGACCTCGACGACAGGCGCCGCGTCGTCTCCCGGGTTGATCGCTTCCTCCGGGCCCTCGATGATCTGGCGGAGGCGATCGCCCACGAGGGACATGTCCGTCGCGCCGCTGCCGACGGTCAGGGTGGCGAACAGGTCGGGTGCCGAAGCCGCAGCGAACAGTGAGGCGGCCGTCCCGACGTCCGGCGCGACCACGTGGCAGGTGCCGAGGCCAAGTTCGTCCAGCAGGCGGACGTAGAAGGTGCCCATGCCTTGGGGCGTCAGATCGGAGGGTCCAGCCTCCGACCGCCCAAAGCCTGGAAGGTCCACCGCGATCAACGGGCCGAGCTCCGCCAGCTTCGGCCAGATCTTTCGGAATGCGTATATGCTTTCCGGCCACGGGCTCGTCAGCAGGATGGGAACGCCTTCCGTGGCTCCGCCGCGAGCGAGTCGGATGGACCTGCCGTTGATGGTCATGAACTCGGGAGTGGGAAGGTGGTCCACCATGGCGCTCTCCTCGGGCTCGGCGCTCATGCGTGCGCCGGGATGTAGCGGGCGCCGGGCTTGGCATGGGCGAGATCGGCGGTGATGCGGCGACGTTGCGCGTCGTATTCGTCCCAGAGGGAGCCGTCCTGCAGGGGCGGGATGGTGACAACCTCGCCCAGGTCTAGGCCGGTCAATGCCGCATCAACCATCGCCTCCGGACCCATGACCTTGGGGCTGTCCGCGTAGTCGCCGTAGCCAGCGATCCCCCAGAATTCGGTTGCGGTGCCGCCAGGCAGGACGGCCTGCACCCTCACGCCCCTGCCGCCCAACTCGTGGTGGAGCGACTGCGAGAAGGCGAGCACGAAGGCTTTCGTGCCTCCGTAGACGCCGTTCAGGATTTCCGGGCCGATCGCGACGATCGACGAGATGTTGATGATCGAGCCTTGGCCGCGCTCGACGAAGCCCGGAGCCGCGGCGTAGGCCAGCCGCATGGGCGCGATGACGTTCACGCCCACCATCAGCTCCATGCGTTCGACGTCGCTCTCGAGGAGGGGGCTGACATCTCCGAAGCCGGCATTGTTGACCAGCATGGTTATGCTGGCGTTGTCCCGCAGGACCCGCTCGACCCTGAACAGGTCATCGCCATCGGCAAGATCCGCCGTGACGACGTTGACGGACCGTCCTGTCTGGTCGGTGATCCGCTCCGCGACCGCCTGCAGCCGGCTCGTGTTCCGCGCGACGAGAATGAGGTCGTAGCCGCGGCGTGCGAGACGGTCTGCATAGACGGCGCCAATCCCACTCGAAGCCCCTGTCACTAGGGCTGTTCCCATCTTGATCATCGAAGGTCTCCAGTTTCGCCGCTCCTTGCGGATGCATGGAAGGTAGGCTTGCTGGTTCGCGTCCGAAATGACATAGAAGCGTCGATTTCGGACATTCCAGGATCTGAGGCGTGCGCAAGGTCGGATTCATTCTTCACCCGGGCTATTCGCCAATGAGTCTCGCGGTCTCGACGGTCTTCGAGCTGGCCAATCTGCAGGCCGGAGAACCGCTCTACGAGTTGCGCATGCTCTCCGAAGACGGGGGCCCCGTGCGCACCTCGGTCGGCTTCGAGGTCATGACGACCAGGTTCGGTGGCGAGCCGCTCGATCTTCTGGTCGTCGGCGGTAGCATGGACGAAGCGACGCCGGAGGTGGTGGCGTTCGTCCGCAAGGCGCCGGGCTTCGCCCGTCGCATAGCCGCTCCCTGCATAGGGGCGCTTGTGCTCGCCGAGGCTGGATTGCTCGACGGGCGCCGTGCCACGACCCACTGGATGTATGCACGCGAGATGGCCCTGCGGTATCCGCGGGTGAAGGTCGAGGAGGATCGCATCTTCATCGCTGACGGACCGATCTGGACGTCCGCCGGCATGACGGCCGGGATCGATCTCGCCCTGGCGCTGGTGGAGGAGGATCTCGGGATCGAGGCTGCCCGTCAGATCGCCCGCAAGCTCGTCGTCTACCATCGCCGAAGCGGAGGACAGTCGCAATTTTCGACGTTGCTCGAGTTGGAGCCGAAGTCGGACCGGATGCAGGCGGTGCTGACGTTCGCCCGGCGAAACCTCACCCAAAGACTTTCTGTCGACGACCTTGCGGAGGTGGCCCATCTCTCGCCCCGTCAGTTCAGCCGGGCGTTTCAGTCCGAGACCGGGCAGTCCCCCGCAAAGGCGATCGAGCACCTGAGGATAGAAGCGGCCCGTGCTCTGATGGAGGACACGACGCACTCGATCGACGTGGTGGCCCAGCAGACGGGATTCGTGGATCGGGACCGGATGCGGCGTGCGTTCCTCCGCTCCTACGGACAGCCGCCTCAAATGATCCGTCGCGCTGCGCAGGGTCTCTCGGCGTCGAAACCTGTCGACGCCTGAGCGTTGAAGGGCTGCCTCAGACATGGAGCGGGCACCAGGTCGCCAGCGCCGACGGAAGATCGGATGTGCCTGCGCAGCGGCGATGCCGGTGCTGCGGTCTGACTGGACCCGAACTGTTCATCACTCGTCTTTCTCCAGCCAGGTGCCGGGCCGGCGCGCTGCCTGGGGGGGAATGGCAGCGGCACCGGAGGGCAAGTGCTTCAGCCGGCCCGGTCGTGATGATTGTGTCCGGAGGTCGCGCGTCGGAACAGGCGTCCGCGGGTCTGGGCCTCCCCTCCATTGGTAGGGGGACCGGGAGAGCTCGCCCATTCATGAGCGCATGACCGGCATACGGAAGTGGCCGTCCCCGGCGGACGGGTGGCGTGGCATTCTGCCTGGGAGGAGAACGCCATGATCAGAAGATCGATTGTCGCCGGCGTCGGCATCGGGGCCTTGGTGGCACTGGCGGCGGCCACCTCGTCCTCGGCCGCTCTTGCCGACGATGCCCCGAAGCTCGTGCCCGTTGCGCAGAGTGACGCGATGATCTGGAACGCGGTCGCCGTTGACGGGAACCGCATCTTCGTATCCGGCCCGCGCTGGGCTGGAGGCCGAGGACCCCAGCTCAGCCTTCTCGCCGATGGGGGCGAGCCGCGGCCCTACCCGGACGCGGCATGGAACGCTTGGAAGCCGGGCGACGACCCGGCTTCGGCCTTCGTCAATATAAACGCGCTGCATCTGGACGGACGCGGTGGCCTGTGGATCGTCGACACGGGTTCCCCCAGCTTTGGCGGAAGCCCTCTGCCAGGAGGCGCGAAGCTGGTCCGTGTCGCACTGGGCAGCGGACGGGTCGATCGGATCGTTCCGCTTGGACCCGATCTGGCGCTCGACGGCAGCTACATCGACGACGTCAGGTTCAATGGCGATCGCGCCTATCTGACGGATGCGGGTCGTCCCGGTCTGATCGTTCTCGATCTGCGGAGTGGCAAGGGCCGGCGGGTGCTCGATGGTCACCCAGCCACCGTCGCGCCCGAAGGCCGTCCGATCGTCCTGGATGGCGAGACGGTGAAGGGGCCTGGCGGTGCGCCGCTCAAGGTCCACGCCGACCCGCTGGAGGTGAGCGCGGACGGCGCTTGGCTCTTCTTCGGCCCGCTCGAGGGGCCTTGGTCACGCGTTCCCACGCGACTGCTGGAGGATCCAGCGATCCAGCCCGATACGCTCGCGGCGGCCATCGAGCCATGGGCTGACCTTCCGCCGGTGGGCGGAACGGTCATGGGGCCGGATGGAACCCTGTTCTTCGCCGAACTCGCGTCGAACAGCATCAAGCGACGCCATCCGGACGGGCGAATCGAGACGCTAATCTCCGACCCGGCGCTTCACTGGGTCGACGCACCCTTTTTGACTCGCGACGGCTGCCTCTTCCTTCCGGTTCCGCAGATGGATCGTGTCGGCCTGTTCCACAGCGGCAGATCGCAGACCGTCTGGCCGATCAGACTCTACAAATTGGAGGTCACGAAATGAGCAAGATCCGTGTCGGGCATATCGATCTCGGCTTCCATGACGCCAGTGCGCGAGAGGTGGAGGCGGTCCTTGTGCGGCATGGCCACGAGGTGGAGCGCTCCGCAGCGCCCCACGAGGACATGTTCAGGCGAATGGGGCAGAGCGAAATTGACATGCTGGTTTCCGCCTGGCTGCCCTCCAGCCACGGTGCCTACCTTGCTCCCTTCGAGAACGAGGTCCGGAAGATCACGGTGCTCTACGAGCCCTTCTGCATCTGGGGCGTCCCGCATTATGTTCCGGCGAACGAAGTGGCAGCCGTTGAAGATCTCCTGCACGCGCCTGCGGTCGATCGGATGGAGCGACTGATACAAGGCATCAATCCTGGAGCAGGCATCAGCCGATTTTCGAAGGCGATAGTCGAGCAGTATGGCCTGGATGCCGCGGGCTACCACTTCGAGACGGGCACGGAGGCGGAGTGCTTCGAGCGCTTCGAAGCGGCGGTCGCGGAGGGTAGGTGGGTCGTGGTGCCGCTCTGGCACCCTCAGTTCCTACATGCGCGCCATGAGATACGCGCCCTTTCGGAGCCGAAGGGCCTGCTTGGCGGCACTGACCAGGCGACACTCATCGTTCGGAGAGACGCCGAGGAGAAGGTCGGCGCGGCCGCGCTTGATGAGCTCTCCGGGTTGAAGCTCGGTAATGCGAAGGTCAGCGAGCTCGAGGACCGCCTGGTGCGTGCCTCGCCCTGACCTCAGCCGGCGAGGAACAGCTTGGCGTGCGAAAGGAACAGTTCCGGATACTGGAAGTGGGCCGCGTGACCTGCGTCTGGATACAGGATGAGTAGGGCGTTCGGAATGTGCTGTGCGAGATGATACGAGTTGATGGTGGGCAGCATCACGTCGTTGCTTCCATTCACCACCAGCGTCGGCATGGAAATACTCTTGAGGTCTTCGAAGCGCTGCCCATGCGGCTGGAGCCAGTCCCGCCCTGCGGCCACCTGCGCCATGATCGTCTCGCGGCCGCTTGGGGGATCGCGATCCTCCGTTCGCGCGTGTCGGCGATTCCAGAAGGCGCGGCCAGCGGCCTTGCCGGCTTCCGAGTGACCGAAGAACAACCAGAGGAAGTCGTCGAGAGATGCGCTTCCGGACGCGCGCCGGGATACTTCTGCCTGGTGGGGCGTCGGGTCGCCTCCTCTTGGGCTTGTGCCCGCGAGGATCAGGCGCCGTATCCTTGCTGGATGCTGCTTTGCGAGTGCCTGGGCAACCATGCCGCCCATGGAGAAGCCCACAACGTCGAAGCTCTCCAGCTTGAGTGCATCTACGAACTCGAGGATGCAATCCGCCATGCCTTCGATCGTAGTCGGCGTCTGCCCAGTTGACGCCCCGACGCCTGCGTTGTCGACGAGAATGACCTCCCGATGCTCAGCGAGGCCGTCTGTAAGGAGTGGGTCCCAGTGATCGAGACCGCCCGTGAAATGCTGGAGCAGCACGATGGGAAAGTTCGTCTTTGCTCCGAAACGACGATAGGCATATCGCTTGTCGCCGACATCGGCGTATCGGGTCGGGGCGCTTGAATGACGGTCCATGAGATCTTCTCCTCGATGCGTGATTTGGAGAAGCTGCGGGGGCGGCGCGATATGGACGTAGGTAGGGGTGTGGCGCCATGTCGTCACATTTGGGGCGCGTTGTGGGGTCGACATGAGCAATAGACGGAGCCGGCATGTGCTGCTTGTCGCCGCGACCATGCTGGCGCTCTCGGTTCTCGCCGTAGACAGCATCGCCGGCTTCGATGTTTCCGTTTCGATCCTCTATCTGGCGGTCCTCGTCCTGATCGCGCGCGCCGGGACGGCACGGGAAGTCAGCGGCGGCGCCTTGGCGTGCGCCATGCTGGCGGCTGCCTCCTGGTACGTGGTCCATGGTGCAGACCCGACGGTCGCAAGCGTCTTGCGCCTCGCCTTCGCCTGCGTGGCCATCAGCGTGACCGGAGCGCTGCTCATCAGCCGCAAGAAGCTGGAGACGGCGCGCCGGGATCTGGAGCGCAGTCGTGCCGAAGTCGAGTATTTCGCCAACTCAGTGCCTCAGATCCTGTGGCGGGCGAATGCTCAAGGGGAGATACAGTATTTCAACGCGCGGGTGAGCGAGGTCACCGGCCTGAATCGCGAGAGCGCGCTTGACGCGCAGCGCTATATGGAGGCCATCCATCCTGACGATCTCGCATCCACCGCGGAGGCGGTTGCCGCGGCCGTCGCTGCGCAGACTACCTCGAGCATCTATGCTCGTCTGCGGCATGTCGATGGTAGCTATCGCTGGATGCACCTGTTCGACCAGCCTGTCCGCTCCCCTATAACCGGGGAGATCGAGCGTTTTGGCGGCGCCACCGACGTTCACGAGGAGTTCGAGAGCAAGCAGGAACTGATCAGGCTCCGCTCCGAACTGGAGGACACCCAAAGGGATCTGGAGCACTTCGCGGACTCTGTTCCGCAAATCCTGTGGCGTTCGACCCGCGAGGCACATGTCGACTACTACAACAAGCGATACGACGAGATCGTCGGTCGCGACCGGCACGATACGATTGCGCGGCAGGACTGGATCGAGGACTTCCATCCCGACGATCGCGACTGGTATCTCGAGCGGGTTCGGACCTCATTCGAGGCGGGCACGGAGCTTCAGGCCGTCTTTCGCCTGCGGCACGCGGATGGCAGCTATCGGTGGATGTCGCTTGTAGGTAGGCCGGTGCGCTCCGAGGACGGGGAGGTGCTGCGCTATTACGGCGGGGTCTCCGACGTTCACGAGGATGTGCTCGCGCGGCAGGAGCTGCAGCGATTGAGGGGCGAGCTAGAGCAGAGCCAGGCCGAACTCCAGAACTTCACCGACTCGGTTCCCCAGATACTATGGAGAGCGAGCCCGGAGGGTCCCGTGGAGTATTTCAATCGCCGCTACACCGATCTCACCGGGCAGTCGGTCGAAGACGCGATCGCGAAGGAGAGCTGGCGCGAGACTATCCACCCGGAAGATCGCGAGCAGGCGTTTGCCGCCCTGGTTAAGTCGAGAACTGGAGAGGGGCCGCTTCGCTGCAAGTTCCGGATGCTGCACGCGGACGGCAGCTATCGATGGATGTCGCTCTATGCATTGCCGGTCTTCGATGCCGACGGAAGGATGACGGGACGCTACGGGGGAACCGTCGACATCCACGATGAGGTCCTCGCGAGCGAGCAGATCAGTCTTCTGAATGCCACCCTGGAGGCTCGTGTCGAAGAGCGGACAGCAGACCTCCTGCGGACGGAAGCACGGTATGCGAGCCTGTTCGACGTCAGCAACATCACCTTCGCGGAGATGGACTTCAGCGCGACCGAGCCGTTGCTGGACGAGTTGCGCGAAAAGGGTGTGACGGATCTTCGCGCCTTCATGACGGAGAATCCGGACGTATTCGCGCGATGCCTGGCGCTCATCCGAACCACTAGGGTCAACGAGGCTTTGGCTCGGATGATGGGCTATGCGGATGTCGCAGAGCTCGTTTCCAATCCCCCGGCGCAGAATGCGGATGACGGACCTCAGGTGCTGCTGCGGCAGCTGGAGATGTATTACTACGGCATCGACCATATAGACGGACGAACCGTCCTGATGGGGAAAAACGGTGTGAGGATACCCGTGTACTTCACGGTCAATCGTCTTGCCGACGGCCTTCACCTGTCGAGCCATGTGGATCTGCGGGCCCAGGAGAGGATCGAGGAGCTTCGGCTTGCCGCGAAGGAGGAGTTCGCTCGCGCCAACCGGGTCGCCACAGTGGGGGCCTTTTCCGCGTCTATCGCCCACGAGCTGAACCAGCCCATCGCCTCGATGGTCATGGACGCGCAGACGGCCCTGAGATGGCTGCAAAGGGAGGAGCCGGATATCGGCTCCGCCGAGCGTAGCCTCGAACGTCTGACGCGCACGACGCAGCGGGTGGCCGGCATCGTCAAACGAACGCGCGACAGCATCGTGGCAGGAACTCGTGTCGCTAAGCCGGTCGACCTGTGTGCACTCGCCGCGGAGACGCGCGATCTGCTTGAGCGCGACATGCGAGTTGCCGAGGCGGCTCTCGAGATCGACTGCGAAGACGGATTGCCGCTCGTTTCGGGTGACCCGGTCGATCTGCAGCAGATCTTCGTCAATCTGGTCAGCAACGCGGCTGATGCGATGCGCGATCAGCCCGGCGAGCGCATCATCTCGCTTTCTTTGGTGCGTGCCGAGGACGGCGTCCGCGTTCGGGTCTCCGATACGGGTCCGGGCATACCGGAAGGCGAGTTCGAGAAGCTATTCCAGCCATTCTACACCACCAAGCCGACCGGCATCGGGATGGGCCTTCAGATATGCAGGTCGGCGGTGGAGGCGCTGGGCGGCGAGTTGGCAGCCATGAACCGCCCCGAAGGTGGAGCGCTCTTCACGTTCACGCTGCCGTCTCTCGAAGCAGGCTCTCCCAGGGGATGAGTCCGTTCATTGCTTGAGCAGCGCATCGGTTCAGAGCCGGTCCGATGTGTGCCCAAACACTTCCGTCGTTCCGCAGCCAAGTCGCCGAGCAGTCAGGTGCGTGGGAGGTCCACACGCAGCCCAGCGGAGTATGACTTACCGGCCGGCCATCGGATCATGGGGCTTCTACACCGCTCTAGGACTTCCATCTCTCAACTACGGCCAAGGAGGGAGCCATCAAGAGCAACCTTCGACATAGGCCAGCACCGGCATCAGGCCGATGTGGATCAGGCTCACCTTTCCGTCGCGTCCGATCTCGAACCGGACCGCAGGGCCGCCGCTCGCCGCGTTTGGAGCCGTAAGATACTTGGCCGGGGCCTTCTCGTATTTGTGCGGCTCCTCGCGGAAGCCTCCGAACCACTTCTTCACGTCCCTTTCGGTTGCGCCAACGCCAAGTCCCTCAGCGAGCTTCACATCGGAGCGCTGACCGACCGTTATGCGCTGAACCTTCCCACCTGAGACGATGGCATAGACGCCGGGGTATCTCGGCGAGCTGACGGTGCGGCAGGCGCCGCTGGTCTGGGCGCCGCGCTCGGCCCATGATCCTCCAGCGGGAGGTGCCTGGCCGATCCTCAGATCACCGAGACCCTCAAGCCCGATCACCTTGGCCGCGACAGAACCTGCTGAAGTCTCATCAGCCTTCGCAGGCTCCACCTTCCGCCTGGCCTCGGTCGGGATAGGAGACGCTGCCGCATCAGCCTTGGCTGGTTCGCCGCCTCGCGGCGCAGTGACATTCGCTCCTTCCGATCCGGGAGAGCACGCGGCGAGCGCGAGGATGAACGCGAGGGGAAGCGGCCTGAACGTGATTTCTGGTCTCATGCGAGAGGAACGTGGGGCGACGACTGGAGGTTTCCTGCCCCTGCCTTGGTATGGGTGCGCGCCTCCTCTCGTAGAATGGAAGCGGCGCCATCGAGCGAGCAGGAATTGCGCAACGGCGATCTTGTTCGCCGCTCACCCGCTCCGAGGTATCGATGACCTATACGCCCAGCAATCCGGCCTACGCCGACCCTACTGAGCCGGCGCTCCCACCGAGCACGTTCAAGCTCGACCTCGCGCGCGTCGCCATCGTCGTCACGGACCCGCAGATCGACTTTCTCGGCTCGGCGGGGGCGGCGTATCCGGTATTCGCCGAGAGCATCGCGGAGCAGGGGACGGTGCCCAACCTGCGGCGATTGTTCGAGGCGGCGAAGCGGTTCGACCTCCCGCTCATCATCTCCCCTCACTACTACTATCCGCACGATCATCGCTGGAGCTTCCAAGCGCCCGGCGAGGCATTGATGCACAAGCTCGGAATGTTCGAGCGGAGGGATCCGCTCTCAGTCGACGGCTTCACCGGCTCGGGAGCGGACTGGCTTCCTGAACTCAAGGATCTGATTGACGACGGGCGGACGGTCGTGTGCTCGCCCCACAAGATCGCTGGCCCGCAGACCAACGACACGCTCTTCCAGCTGCGCAAGACTGGTGCCACGCAGGTCATTCTGGCTGGAATGGCCGCCAACTTCTGCGTCGAGTCACACCTTCGTGATTTCGTCGAACATGGTCTCGAGGTCGTGGTCGTCCGTGACGCGACCGCCGGGAGCAAGATTCCCGAGGGCGACGCTTACGCCGCCGCACTATTGAACTTCCGGTGGCTGGCGAATGCGCTGTGGTCGACCGAGGAGACCATCGAGAAGCTGGAGGCGGCGCGATGACTCTAGGTGAACTGGATCTGGCCGTGCTCCTGGAGCCGACCCGCCGCCAGCTTCTTGGCGGAATGATCGCCGCAGGCGCGGTCGCCGGCGTTCCCGCCTTCGCCGCCCCCCTTTCCCACGACCTAGCAGACGGAGACATGACCATGGCCACGTTCACGACCAAGGATGGCACGCAGATCTTCTACAAGGACTGGGGGCCCAAGGAGGCCCAGCCGGTCGTGTTCCATCATGGCTGGCCCCTGAGCGCCGACGACTGGGACGCACAGATGCTGTTCTTTCTCGGCCACGGCTACCGCGTGATCGCCCATGACCGCCGCGGTCACGGTCGCTCGACGCAGACCGACACCGGCAACGACATGGACACCTACGCCGCGGATGTCGTCGAACTCACCGACCACCTGAACCTGAGGAATGCCGTTCATATCGGCCACTCCACCGGCGGCGGCGAAGTGGCTCGCTATGTGGCGAGGGCGAAGCCCGGCCGCGTTGCGAAGGCGGTGCTGGTCAGCGCGATCCCACCGATAATGGTGAAGTCGGACAAGAACCCCGGCGGCACGCCCATTTCCGTCTTCGACGGCTTCCGGCAGGCGCTCGCGGCGAACCGCGCGCAGTTCTACCTCGATGTCGCGAGCGGGCCGTTCTACGGGTTCAACCGGGAGGGTGCAAAGGTCGTTCCCGGCACCATCCAGAATTGGTGGCGTCAGGGCATGATCGGCGGCGCCAAGGCGCAGTACGACTGCATCAAGGCCTTCTCCGAGACCGACCAGACTGAAGATCTGAAGGCGATCACGGTTCCGACGCTCGTGCTGCACGGAGATGACGACCAGGTCGTGCCGATCGCCGACGCCGCACTGCTCTCGGTGAAGCTGCTCAAGCACGGCACGCTCAAGGTCTACAAGGGCTATCCCCATGGGATGCTGACCACGCACGCCGAGGTGCTGAACCCGGATCTGCTCGCCTTCGTAAGATCCTGAGGAGCACGGTGGTGGACGTCGGTGCACCGGCCTCGGCGTCCGCTGCCGCTGCATACCGGAGGAGCGGCTGGCGATCGGCTCAGCGGTCGGGCGCGCGGAGGCGGCGCGTGGTCTCCTTCGCGTCGACCACCACCGCCGGATGGACCTGCTTCTGCGCCCCCGGCCGAAATCCGCGGAACGAGGTGGGCCAGGGACCCTCTGTAGCCGGCGCGCGCAACCTCGCGCCGTGCTTCTGACTTCCGAGTAGGTCCCGTGTCCGGCGGATGCGCCTTGAATGCCGCAGCGACGGCGCATGTAGTGCAGACGGCGTTGGCTCCCGTCTTCATGCTTTCGGGGATAGGAGCGCTTCTGAATGTGTTCGCTTCCCGGCTGGCGAGGGTAGGCGATCAGGCGGATCAGCTTGCCCGGGAGCCGTGCGACCCGGCGCGTGCCGCGCGCTTGCGGAGGCTCCGGCGGCGCTCGCGCGCCCTCGACTTCGCGGTCGTTGCCGCCGCAGTCGCGGCGGCGATGACCTGCGGCTCCGTCTTCGTCCTGTTCCTGGCCGCTTTGCGCGACCGTGCAGCGGCTGAGCTGCTGTTCGCGCTCTTCGGCGGCGCGGTAGTCCTGACGATGCTCGCAATACTCTTCTTCGTTGGAGAGATGCTGCTCGCAGCACGAGGTCTGCGCCGCGCAGTCGATGAGACGATCTCCACGATCTCCGACGCTGTCGTTCGCCCGGGCCAACTCGCCCAATCTGAGGGGTCGCTGACCGTCAGCGGAGGCTAGCGGCTTCCCTGCGGACGGCTGCGGCGCAACTTCAACGCAGCGAGGAGAGAGGCGTCCTTGCGTTGCGAATGATTGAACGGGTCAATGCACGTGCGGTCGTGGTTACACTTAGACGCCGATCATCGCCGGATTCGGCCCGTTGGCACTTCACCTTGCGGAGCCGATGCCGCCGTGCACTAAGGGATGGGTGACCTGATGCGCATCGGCAGCGTCACGGCTTGGGCGGCCGCAGGCGTTCCGTTGTCGAGCGCCCTCTACCCTGAATCGCAACCCACCTTACTTAGGATTTCTCCGACAGCACGCTGGCTGGAGGGAGTGGAAGCGTGTTGCGTGTTAGCGGAAGTCTGCTTACGCCCGATCTCAGCCATTCAGTCGAGTATTGCGAGACACTGAAAGCAGTCATTCGTTCAGCGCGATCTTACCCGCTTTTCCATCTCCGCGCGGCGATTTCGGGAAAGAGCGATCGGGAACAGGTTTTGGGGCGGCGAAACCAGAACCGATCACCTGGGCGGCAGGCGCAGCCCGCTTTACCGGTGAGGGTTCGTTCTCGAAATGCGGCGGTTATCCTGCCAATGCCATCTCGATCGCCGCTGCCGCATGAAGGGCGGTCGTGTCGAACATCGGCACCTGACTATCTTCCGGCCGGATCAGCAGCATGATTTCGGTGCATCCCAGGATCACCGCCTCCGCGCCGCTCTCAACTAGGCGGGTGATGATTGCGCGGTAAGCATCGCGCGATGCCGGCAAGACTTTACCAGCGACTAGCTCTTCATAGATGATGCGATGGACGGTGGCGCGGTCCTCATCGTTTGGAGCGATGACGCTGAGGCCATGCTGATCGGCAAGCCGTCCTTTGTAGAACGCGTGCTCCATCGTGAACGCCGTGCCGAGCAGGCCTACCTTCCTGAAGCCGGCCGCCTTGATGCGTTCGGCCGTGGGATCGGCTATATGGAGCAGGGGCACGCCCACCGCGGCCTGAACGTCGGACGCCATGCGGTGCATGGTATTGGTGCAGATCAACAGCACGTCCGCACCGGCCGTCTCGAGGCGTTGTGCCGCATTGACCATATGCGTCGTCAGGCCAGGCCAATCGCCCCTGTGCTGCAAATCCTCGATCTCCGCGAAGTTGAACGACCATAGGAGGCACCGGGCCGACGCGGTCGGACCGAGCCTTTCCCGGACTCCCTCGTTGAGTATGCGATAATACTCCGCCGAACTCTCCCAGCTCATGCCGCCGATCAAGCCGATCATCTTCATGCCGCTACACCCGTCTCGGCCCCGACATAGCGCATAGCTACATCGCACCTCGCATAGCGTGCGCCGTAATTGGCCATGATGGCCGCATCATGCCTGAACCCCAGCTTCTCGTAGAGGTGGATCGCCGCGGCACAGCGGCTGTTCGTCAACAGGTAGAGGGGATCGGCTCCGAGCGCGTGCGCCTTGTCGATGACGGCGTTCAGAAGGAACTCGCCGGCCTTGAGCCCGCGCGCTGTCTTGCGGACCCCCATCTTGGTCAGCTCGAAGCCGGTCGCGCTGGTCTTCTGAAGCGCGCACGTTCCGATGATCCCCAGTTCCCTCGCCTCGACGAACAGGACGGCACCGCCGGCTTCGATGATGCTGGCGCGCGGATTCTCCAGTGTTTTCCGATCCGTCTCCTCCATGCGGAACATGTCGGAAATCCATTCCGCGTTGATGTCGTGGAACTCGCGGGCGAGATCGTCGGAATAGTCGCGGATGGACAGCACGTTGGGCTGCGCTTGCGCCGCCAATTGATCGAGAGGGGTAGCCGCGAGCGCGTGTTCGACATCGGCGATGATCGCCAGAAGCTCGTCGGCACGTCCGGCTAGCAGCCGATCGATAGCTTCGGTGACTTGGGGAAAGACAAACAGCTTGGCGCGGGCAATTGCGGCGGCACCATTGTCGGTCAGTGATATGGTTCGGTGTCGCTGATCCCTTCCAGTCTCAGCCCGCACCAGTCCCATCTCCCCGAGCTGGCCTACACCTCGCGTTATTCCGGGCTGGCTAACGCCCACCACCTGCACGAGTTGACCGATCGTCAAAGCGCGGCCGTCCAGGGCTACGAGCAGGGGCATGTGGGCGGGCTGCACCTCCAGTCCAGCGGCAGTGATGGCCCGCGCCGCACCGGCCTGCATCCGCTCCCCAAGCCTCTTAAGCCGGCTTCCCAAGAAGGCGCTGCCCATGCCTCGAATCACATCATCCATAGCAACCCCACAGCTGATATATACCGCGTTATATAGGGACAGGATGAATAGGAAAGTGGAATTGGTGAATACGGGAAATCCCAAGCATCATGCGCAGAGAACGGCATGGGCTATCCCGATTCACCATTGACTTCGGGAGAGGCGGCAGCGTTCCGCGATGTCAGCTATCGCGATCTTTCTTCCCGGAAGCGGCCAGTCCGTAAGCCACCCACTCTTGGACGCTCGCTAAAGCCCAGTTTGGGTCCAAAGCGCGGACTAGACTTCGTTGATCCTCTGGTGCCGGAGGGCGCCTCCAGCCGCTTCATGGTCTTGCGTCCACATCGCGGCCCGGGACTCGATGATACCGGGGTTCAACCAATTGCTGCACCGATCAGGTGCAGAACGTCATCCGTCTTGCCTGCGAGCACGGCCTTGGCGGAGTAGAGAGCCGTTCCGAAGATCTGGCTTGGTGCCACCTTCGGCGGCATCACGAGTTCGAACCTGTCGATCACCACGTCAAGAAGAGCGGGTCCCGGCTCGGCCAGCCATTGCTGCACTGCCTCATCCACGTCGCTCGACCGTTCGACGCGGCGGCTCCATAGTCCCATCGCCTGAGCCACCTCAGAGAAGTCGGGGTTCTTGAGCTCCGTAAACGCCTCCAGAAGGCCCTCTACCTTTTGCTCGAGCTCCACGAAGCCGAGCGTGCCGTTGTTGAAGATGCACACCTTGATGGGCAGCTCCTCCTGCACCGCGGTCAGCAGGTCCCCCAGCAACATCGCGATTCCGCCGTCTCCGGACAACGAGATCACCTGACGGTGCGGAAACGCCGCCTGGGCGCCAAGCGCCTGAGGCATCGCGTTCGCCATGGTTCCATGCGTGAGCGAGATGACCGTCCGGTTCCGACCCGTCGCAGGGACGTGTCGAAGGCACCACACCATCGGAGAGCCGCCATCGGCGGTGAAGACCGCGTCAGGTGCTGCGTGTGCCGCGATCTTCTCGGTGAGATATTGCGGGTGGATCGGGTGTCCGTCATCGACGACCGCGTGCTTGCGCTGCGCTGCGACGGCTCGCGTCCGGTGCTCCAGGCACTCGTCGAGGAACGAGCGGTCCGTCCTCACTCCGATGAGGGGCAGCAAGGCTCCAAGCGTCTCCTTCACACCTCCGACCAGGCCCAAGTCGATCGGGTGGCGGCGGCCGAGGTGCGTTCCGTCGATGTCGATCTGGATGATCGTCGCACCCGACGGATAAAATTGTCGCCAGGCGAAGTCACAGCCTAGAAGCAGCAGCGTGTCGCAACTCGTAAGCGCGTGATAGCCGGCTTCGGACCCGAAGACGCCGGTCATGCCGACGTCGAAGGGGTTGTCGTACTCTAAGAAGTCCTTGGCCCGCGAGGTGTGCGCGACCGCCGCGTTGAGCTTCCGGGCGAGCTGGACCACTTCGTCGTGCGCCTCTGCGCATCCTGAGCCACCGTAGATCGCGACGCGTTCGCCGCGGGAGAGGATGGCTGCGACTTCGATCAGGGCTTCTTCTGCAGGGATCACCTGCGGGTCGGCGCGATGAACCTTGAAGCCAGGTTGGCCGGAGGCTGGAGACTGTGCGACGTCGGCTGGCACGATCAGGACCGCGACCCCTTTCTTGGCAAGGGCCGCCTGTGCCGCCATCGCGGTCATCCGACGGGCCTGCGCTGGAGTGCGGATCTCCTCGCAGAACACGCTGCAGGAAGCGTAGATAGCCTTGAAGTCGACTTCTTGTGGGAAGTCGAAGCCCAGTTCGTCTCGGACGATCTGGCTGGCGATCAGCACGACCGGAGCACGGTTCCTGTGGCTTTCGAACAGCCCGTTGATGAAATGCAGGCTGCCGGGACCGCAGGAGCCGGCGCATACGGCGAGTTCGCCGGTCAGCATGGCTTCGGCACCTGCCGCAAACCCGGCGGCTTCCTCGTGACGGACGTGGACCCAGCGCATGTCGCTTCGGCGAATGGCGTCGGTTACGTGGTTGAGCGTGTCGCCCGGAACGCCGTAGCAGCGGCTTGCGCCTGCCTCTCGAAGGGTGTCGATGATCACGTTCGCGACGGTAAGGGCCATGACGGACTGCTCCTGCGAGGGTTCGGGTTCTTCTATCAGTGTGGCCGCTGTCCCATAGTCATACCCTGGTAGTGCTTGCCTCCCCCTCAGGAGCCGCTCGCACGACCTTATCCGACGTCCCCAACGCGGCAGACAGCCTCGGCAGACCTGCAGGCGAACGCCTTCTAAGCTCCAGCCATGTTGGCCGCCGTCTTGAAGCGGGTGCGGTTCGATGGGCGAAGGATCAGAGACCGCGCGGTCGCTACCGGTCCGTCCAGGCCATCCCGTCCTGTGCGGTACGGAGACCAGAACACCTACTGATGTCCGGGTTAAGCCGCCCGCTCCCTCAGGTTAGACGAGACGTAAGCTCCAGGGTGAAACCGGATCGGCACCCGGGCGGCGTTGCGTCCCGGTGCATCGGTGCGCGCCGAAAAGGAAAGCGTCGTTCCGATCATGCAAGAGGTCTGCGAAAATGGCTGAATCAACGGTTCTTCGTCCACTTGGCGCCATAGAGAATCTGTTCTCTGCCTATTCGGAGGTTGGAGCGATGGCCTTCGCGCTGGTTGCGGAGCTCGACGGCATCCTGGAGCAGGAGGCGCTGGTCAGCGCGTTGAAAGCGGTGCAGGCCGTCCACCCGCTGCTGCAGGTCAGGATCGGGACAGATGACGAGGGGCGCCTGAGTTTTCTTCGGTGCGACGGACCGATCGCGCTGCGTGCGAAGCGAGTTCCCGTGATGGATCTTGACCAGGAGATAGTGGGAGCCCTTGGAGAGCCATTCGCGTTGGGTGACGGGCCTCTGCTGCGGGTGACGGCGATATCGGAGGGAGAGGCCACCAGTCTGATATGCGTCTTTCACCATGCGGTGACGGACGCGAAGGGCGCGCTTCTGATCCTGAAGCAGCTTCTCGCCGCGACCGGTGGTGAGTCTCTGCCGGGTAAGGCCGACTTTCTCCCGCTGGATCATTACGTCGGCTATCCCACGCCGCCTCTGTTGCGCGGCAGCATTCAGCCTTCGAGGATCGAGAAGGGCTTCACCGTGGCGAGTCACTGTTTCACATCCCAGGAGACCGGGTCCTTCCTGGAACTGGCCAAGAGACACGGTGTCACCTTCAACTCCCTTCTCGTCGCTGCCACTGCCGAACCGCATCAGCCCGCGCTTGCCCGAAGCGCCCTTCGAGTCATGTCCCCAGTAGATGTCCGGCCGCTTTTCGAAGCCTCCGCGGCGGACGGCCTCTTCGTCACGATTGCGGTAAGTGTCCGGGATGCCGGAGAGGACATGTGGCATCATGCCCGCCGGATCGGAGACGGCATCGCTGCCGCCCGAACGCCCAAGAGCATCGCCGGGTTCGTGTCGGCAATAGGGGACCGCTTCGCGTCGGCCGGCGATTATGAGGCGGAAAGGGACCGGCTCATCGCGAATGGGCCTTACGACGCGATCGTCACGAATCTGGGCGTGATCGCCGCCGCCCGCGCGATTGACGGACCGCGCTGCTTGCGAATTCTCGGTCCCATTCTGAAGCCTTTCCGAGGACAGGACGTAATCGCCGCCTCGACCTACGCAGGACGATTGACGCTGATTCAGAGTTCGGCGGATGGCGACGCCGACTTGCTGCCCCAGCTCCGGCATCTGCTGGAGACACTGAGCAAGGAAGGGTAGGCTGGCGGTCTCGACAGTCGCCTTGGCGACGAAGCCTTCAAGTTCGACTGACGAGGGATCCCGTCATTGGAGCTGCGCCGTGCACTTGCCGGAGGGCCGCCGTGATCAGAAATTCACGCTGGCCGATATGCGGAAGACCCTGCCGACTACGTCGTAGAGCAATCGGTTGGTCTGAGCATATGCTGGCCAGTTGTTGCCGTCGGGACCGTTGCCGACGGCCACCGGCGCCTCGTCGAGAATGTTCGTCGCGATTATCGTGAGGGCGCCTTCGTGCGTGCCGGATTTGAAGCGGACGCGAAGAGATGCATCCAGATAGGTCGCGCCCGCGATGTGGTTGTCGTTGATGGTTCGATAGCGGGTCGTGGAGACGGGACAGCTGGACGAACACTCTATGAAGTCGTTCCCGTAGACGCCGGACCCGAAGCCACGGGCGACGACGTTCAAGGTCAGGGGATCGGCCTCCCAGAAGGCACTGACGCGGTAGGTCCAGCTGGGCACGGCGGGGCTGCCGAACGTGCTGTCGCCGTTCACCCCTGCGTAGTCGACCGGGAAGACTCCGTTGTCGACGGCGTTGCTGATGTAATGGGTGATCGAGCCGTTTACCCGGAAGACGCCGGGAAGACCAGGTGAGATCGCTGCGAGCGGCGTGCTATAGCTGATTTCGGCATCGAAGCCGCGTTCCCGTTGGCTGGCGAAGTTGACCGGACGGACCAGGATGGAGGCGAGCGTCGCGTCGGAGAACACCAGGTTGGGACAATAGACCGTGGCGCCGGAGTAGCAGAGGTTGACGGTGTTCTGCGCCGTCACGGAGCCTATCGCGTCGGTGATCGAGATCGAGAAGTAGTCGAAGGAAACCGAGAACCCTTCAAGGAAGCGAGGGGCTATGACGGCGCCTGCCGTCCAGCTGTGCGCGCGCTCCGGCTTGAGATCCGGATTGGAGAGCGTCTGCTCGAGCACTTGCGTCGAGCCGCTGATGGGAGCGGCGCTTGGGAGTATGACTGTGTTCGTGCGCGACGTGGCTCCAGCGAACAGGTCCGAGAGGTTCGGTGCACGGATGTCGCGGCTGTGGGTCGCCCTCAGCCTCAGACCTTTGACAGGTATCCAGGTCGCACCTGCCTTCCAGGTCACGACCGTGCCCGAGGTCGAGTAGTCGGTGACGCGGACTGCCCCCTCGACACCCAGATCGAACAGGATTGGCAGTTTGAGTTCCGCGAAGGCTTCTTTGACTTCGTAGTGGCCGTCGGCCGGCTGATAGTTCCCGTATAGCCAGCCGGATCGATACGCTTGATCCACTGTCGCCCGGATCCCCTCCCGACGCCATTCTGCGCCCACGGCAAGGCCCGCTGCGCCTCCGGGAAGCTGGAAGACCTGACCGTCCGCGCCGATACTGGCGACATCTTGCCTGATCGTCTCGTCCCGTCTGGGTTGCTGAGGGCCGAAGATGTAGGCGAGGGCCGCCTTGGAGGGGATGCCGCTACGGAGGCGGTCGATGGGAACGCATCCGTTTCGCGGGTCCGCTAGCGACGATCGGCAGACAGTTTGTCCGTTGAGGCTGACGGCGTCCTGAGCGAGCGTCATGCGGGCGGTGTTCCAAACGTTGACCAGCTCCTCCCGGGCCTCCGTGAGGCCATGCTGGAATGAGCCGTTCCAATTCCAATCCCGGCCCAGCAGCCTCGAGTGCCCTTCCGCTCCAGCAAGGAAGCGGTAGACGTCGCGCCGGTTGTCGCTGCCTGGGACCGGAAGGTTCGCGTTGCTGGTGCCGATCGAGACGGAGGCGAGCCCGAGCTCCTTCATGGCTCCAGCGAAGGCGGCATATCGCGACTGCAGGAAGGCGTTGTCCTGCCGAATGGCGACACCGGTGCTCGGCGTTCGCTGATATGCGCTTCGTCCGCGATAGCGGTTCCACGACAGCTGGCCGAAGACGGTGGCGGCGCTGCTGATCGCGAAGGAGGTGCGGCCGAACAGGCCGGTCCGCTGCTCGTCGGGGATGAGCGAGTTCGAGCCCAGATGCCCCGACAGCGTGACGTCCGTGTCTCCACCGGCCATCCAGCCGCCGACCGCAGGGGCGTAGGCGCCATAGTCCAGCTGGCCTGTGCGCCCATCGCCAAGAAAGTAGGTCCCGAGCAGCGGGCCGGATGCGACCAGTCCGCCAGACGTGTAGGTCGCGGGGGCGACGCCGGCGCCCACGAGCCGCTCCGGCTGGCCGTTCGTCTGAGTGTATGCCGGGTTGTTGATCTGGAAGTATCCGCGGCCGTTCCACGGGCGGTCGATCGAGCTGACGCCCTCCTGTTCGAAGTGGTCGCCGTTGAGCAGCACCTGCATCCGGCCATCCAGCAGCGACAGGCCGGCGGTTACTTCGAACCGGCGGTATGCGCCGTCGCCACGGGTGGTCACGCCCTGATCCGCCTTGAACGATATGCCCCTTCGGTCCTTGTCGAGAATGAAGTTCACGACGCCACCGATTGCGTCGGATCCGTATTGCGCGGATGCACCACCGGTCACGACTTCTACGCGTCTGACGAGCGCCTGCGGGATGGTGTTGATGTCGACCACGCCATTGATCGCCGAACCCACGGACCGCCGGCCCTCAATGAGCACGAGGGTTCGCGTGGCACCCAGCGCACGAAGATTGACCGAGTTGATGCCTGCGAGTCCGTTCGACAGATTGCCCGAACTGTTGCCCGAGGTGCTGCCCGGCGAGATCGCGGGAAGCTGGTTCACGAGGTCCGCCAAGTTGGCGGGACTCTGCGCTTCGATCTCGTTGCTTGCGAGTATCGCCACCGGCACCGCCTGGTCGCGGCCATCTTGGATCCGGGAGCCCGTGACGGTGATGATGTCCGGCTCTTCGGAGCCGGCTTCCGCGGGGGCCTCGAGGCGCAGGCCCTGCTGGCCTGCCGACTGGGCATGAGCCGGGTGGGCCACGATTGTCAGGAGGAAAGGCGCGCAGGCGGCCCAATGCAGGAGCTGGGTGGTAGCGCGTGCTGACACGTCCTGCCGCTCGTACAGCCATGCAAGATCCACCCGTAACCATGGGCTGATCGACACCGTACTACGCATTCTCCGTCCCCCGACGCTTGCCGATGCAGGACGTTTCGCAGCGAATTGCTCCTGGGCAACCAATAACATGGTTGGGGTACGCGACGCTCTCGCGACGCTCTAAGGAGGGGGTCGGACTCGGTTCGGCGACGTTCGGCCACCCGCGTTCTGCCAGTTGGTTGAAGGCTCGCGGCTTCCAGTATTTTTCGAGGGTCAGTAGCGATTGCCGGACTTCACGAAACCGGATCCTGAGATCAGGCATCCCGATGTCTTCCTGGAATCTCCCATCGCGATCCTGTGCGAGGATTGGGAGGAGATCCGCGCGGCGGTTCTGCGTGACTGCGCTTCCGGCGAGGGTGGGCTCGAGCGCGTGCTCGACGATGATCCCGATTACCTCCGGAAGCTGCGCCATCACCATCGCATCGTGGATGCGAACCCTGCGGCGCTTCGGCTGCTGGGCGTCTCGAGCATCGCCGTGCTCGAAGAGAAGGTCGGCGTGCTGCTGCCGGCTGATCCAAATGGCGCCGTCGTGCGCGCCATTGCGCGGGGCGAACGGGTATGCAGAGGCGAGCGAGACCTCGTGGGCGGAGATGGGCGGCGCACGCCGATACTCTGGCAGACCACGCTTCCGGAGCGGGCTGAGGACTTCGGCCGGGTCTACTTCTTCGCAGTGGATATCTCCGAGCAGAAGCGCGCGCAGGAGGCCCTGGATGTCGCGCGTGCGGCGCTGAACCACGCGGGTCGCCTGTCGCTCGTGGGCGAACTCGTCGCATCGATGACGCACGAGGTTTCCCAGCCGATCAGCTCGATCAGCGTCTTCGCCGAAGCAGCGAGCCGCTGGCTCGCGCAGACGCCCCCGAACCTGGAGGAGGCGAGGACCTTCGTAGGCCGCATCAACACGAGCGCCACCCACGCGGCGCAGGTGATCAGGAGCATCCGCGACTTCTCGCGGTCCTCCCGCACCCAGTTCGTCGAGGTTGCCCCTGCCAAGCTCGTCGGCGAGGCCATCGCGTTGATCGAGCACGAGGCCCGAGGGCAGGCGATCCGCATCGATTTCACGATGAAGGGGCTCCTGCCTCAGGTTGCTGCAGACCCCATTCAGATTAAGCAGGTCCTCGTGAACGTCGCGATAAACGCGTTTCAGGCGATGGCGACGGACGGTGGGACCAACGAGGACAGGATCGTCTCGTTCGCCCTCGAGCGGGAGGATCGATTCGTCGTGTTCCGGATAAGGGACACTGGTCCAGGCGTCGTCGACGTAGACCGGGCGCTGGAACCCTTCTTCACGACCAAGCCTGAAGGGCTGGGTCTGGGGCTGTCCATCTGTAAGCGGATCGTGGAGGACCACGGTGGTGAGCTGCGCATCATCAGCAGCGGCACGGGCACGGAAGTGGTCTTCACTCTACCGTTGGCGCACGTGCAGTAAGCTGCCGGTTCGATCCGGCGCGGCGGTAGCCGCAACCCGGGCGCGCTGACCGCCAACTCCTGTTTTTACATGCCGAGGCGCTTCGGAAAAACGCCCGAAGATGAGTGACAGGGCGGTTAGGCCAGAGCATGCGATCATGTAGAAGCCGGGAGCGGCCGGGTCGCCCGACGCCTGGATTAGCGCCGTGACGATCAGCTGCCCGAAACCACCGACGATGACGCCGGTGCTGTAGACCAGGGCGAGCCCGGTGGCCCGAACGCCGGCTGGAAAGGACTCCAGGATGAGCGAAAGGACGGATCCAGCCTGGAGGCTGTTGAACGAGACCAGCACTGCTACGATGGTCAGGGTCGCCGCGAGACCCGGCGCATCGTGCAGAAGGCGAAAGGCCGGTATGATCAGGAGCGAAGAGCCGGTGATGGCAATCAGGACGAGCAGTCGGCGTATCTGAAACCGGTCTGCGACAAGCCCTCCCAGGAGTGATCCGGCGGCCATCACCAGGCCCGCAACACAGCCTGCGAGGAAGGCCGTCCTGGGTGGTGCGTTCACCACCCCGGTGAGATAGGTCGGCAGATAGAACATCACCACGTAGGTCGATGCAGTTCCGGACAGGAACAGAAGGAAGCCGGATGCGAGCTGGGCCTTGTGGCGGGCGAGCACGCGTCGGACTGGAAACTCCTGCTCGGTGACCTGATCGTCGGGATCTTGCAGGGTCGTGCGTAGGTAGAGACCGACCGGTCCGATGAGCAGGCCGATCAGGAATGGGAGCCTCCACAAGCCCGCTGAGATGTCCATGGGACTGAAAGTGGCGCTAAGAGCATAGCCTGTAAGGCCTCCTAGGAGAGCGGAGACGCCCTGGCTCGCCATGAAGATGCTCACGTAGAGAACTCGCCGGCGGCCGCGGCTGAGCTCGAAGAGGAGGGCGGCCGTTGGCCCGACCTCTCCACCCATGCCCAACCCCTGGATCAGCCTCCCGATCACCAGGATGATCGGTGCCGCTACGCCCAAGGTTGCGTATCCGGGGCAGACGGCGACGATGGCGGTGCCCAGGGACATGAGCCCCATCGTCATCACGATTGCCTTCCGGCGTCCATTTCGATCCGCGTAGGCGCCGAAGAGGATGCCTCCCACGGGACGTGTGACGAAGCCGACGCCGAAGGTGGAAAGGGTGAGCAGAAGCGCCGTCATAGGGTTGGCCTGGGGGAAGAACACTTTGGCCAGCACCACGGAGAAGTAGCCGAACAGCGTGAAGTCGTAGAGCTCCAGACAGTTGCCCACCGCGATGGCCCAGAAGACACGCACTCTGGATTGTTCGCGCCCGCCGTCGTGGTTACGGCAGGCAGACCGTGTCACTAGCGGCATGAGGGATGAAGGCGGCACGGCAGTTCCGCTGGAAGTATGGTCATCATTGAGATCGTCTTGAGAGGACGCGTATTCACCGGGCGCCCGTACCGATCATCTCGTCGACCAGCTTCAGAAGTTCGTTCGCCTCGAATGGCTTGCTTAGGAACAGCACGCCCGTCTCACGGGCGCGATGCTCCGCCTCCGCCGTTGGATAGGCGGTGATCAGCAGGATCGGGATCTCCGGATTAATGGCGCGCAACTGCCTGGCGAATTCCAGGCCGTTCAGCTTCTGCATCTGCAGATCCGTGATGACGCAGGCGCTTTGCGCGACTTCCGTATCCGCCAGCGCATCCTCGGCACAGGCGTAGGTCTGCGCGCGGTGGCCCGCACTTCGCAGCAGGCCGTCGAGGGATATGCGGATGCCCTCGTCGTCATCGACCACCGAGATTAGTAGGGCGGAGCCCATCACGTTCTTCCATTCAAGACTGATTGCCGGTGTGGTGCGGCCAAGTCGCTCGATCGGCAAGCATCTTGTGGTATGGGGTCAGACGCCGATCCCTCTCTCGCACGCCGCTGCCACGCGCGCCCATACTCATGTATCGTTTGAGCAGGATTGATCCTGATGTAGCGCTGTTCGCGGAAACGGCGGAGCCGAACCGGCTTCATCCTGGGCCGTAGAGGCTGCCAAGGTCGAGGCGGGCATGGAAACGATCGGTCGAGATCTTCGCGAGATGCAGCGGGTTCCGCTTGCGGCATCACATGTGGCGGCGCTTCGCGCGACCGGCGTAGAGGTCCGGTATCCGGCCAACACCTTCCTGGCCCGCGCCGGCGAGGCGGTCGACCGGTTCACCTACGTGGTGGAGGGCGAAGTGGAGGTCGTGAACCCCTTCACGGACGAGCGGCATGTGCCGTCCACGCTGGGCCCTAGCCAGTTCATGGGGGAGATCTCGTTCCTCGACGGCGGAACCTGGTCGATGCCCATGCGGACGGTCAGCGAGACGAAGGTGATCGAGGTCCCGCGGGTCGCGATGCTGCGGCTGATGTCGGAGATCCCGGAGATGTCCGACATCGTCATCACGGTGCTCGCGGCGCGTCGCCGGCGACAGCTCGAAGCAGGAGACGGCACCCTCGTGCTGCTTGGGGAGGACGTTGACCCTGCGGTTCGGCAGATCGCGGCGTTCGCCAGTCGGAACCGGCTTCCCTACAGCTCCTACGCCTTGGGGACGGCTGAAGCCGAAGGGGTGGCGACCAGCTGTTCCATAAGGAGCGATCAGCCGGCCGTCATCTTCGGCCGCGACAACGTGGTGACCGAACCGACGCCGGACAACGTCGCTCGGCTTCTGGGGCTGAACCGTGACTTCGTCGAAGACGAGACCTTCGATGTGCTGATCGTCGGTGGCGGTCCCGCCGGCGTGGCAGCGGGCGTCTATGCCGGCGCAGAGGGGCTGAGCGCGCTGGTCGTGGAGGACACCGCGATCGGCGGCCAGGCCGGCACCTCGAGCCGCATAGAGAACTACATGGGCTTCCCGACCGGCATCTCCGGCGCCGATCTGGTCTGGCGAGGCGAGGTGCAGGCGATGAAGTTCGGCACCCGCTTCGCCATGCCCCGTCGGGTGACGAAGCTAGAGCAGCTGGAGGACCGCTACTTCTGCGCGACGTTCGATAACGGACAGCGCATCCGGGCAGGTGCCGTCGTCGTCGCGACCGGCGTCCAGTATCGGCGCCTTCCCATTGCCCGTCTCGCCGAATTCGAGGGCGACGGCGTCTACTATGCTGCGACCGAGAACGAGGCGAGGTTCTGCAGGGGTGCGGACACCGCGGTGATCGGCGGCGGCAATTCCGCGGGGCAGGCTGCGATGTTCCTCAGCAGGAGCGCGGCTCACGTGCGGCTTCTGGTGCGCGGGAAGTCTCTGGCTGCCTCCATGAGCAGCTATCTCTCCAGCAGACTTGAGGCGGATCCGGCGATAACCATCGAATATGGGGTCGAGGTCGTCGCTGCGGATGGCGGTCCCCACCTTCGCGAACTGACGGTCCGCGATCTAGCTGACGGATCGACGCGCACCCTGCCGACCTGCGCTCTGTTCGTCATGGTGGGCGCCGAGCCGAACACGGACTGGCTGTCGGGTCTCGTGGCGCTGGACGACAAGGGTTTCGTTCTGACCGGCGAAGCGGCGCATGGGCATTCCGAATATGCGACATCGTGCCCCGGCATCTTTGCCGTCGGCGACGTGCGCTCCGGATCGGTCAAGAGGGTGGCCTCCTCGGTCGGTGAGGGATCCGTGGTGATCTCGAGCGTATGGCAGCATTTGCAGAGATGACGTTGCGCCCGGGCTGAGGCTCGCGGGTCAGGAGTCGGCGACCGGCGTTCCGAGGTAGACGCTGAAGCGCGAGCCTCTTCCGAACTGCGACTTCAGCTCGATCCGGTGGCCAAGCGCCGTGCAGTGGTCCCGCACGAGCGACAGGCCGAGCCCGATACCCTGTGCCGCACTGCTGACCTGGCAGAACGCCGCGAAGACGCGCTCGAGGTCGTCGTCGGCGATGCCGCATCCGTTGTCGACGACGTCGACGACGAGCTGGCCGGCTCTGCGCCGAAGGCCGACGACGACCCTTCCGTCCGGGCTGTATTTGATCGCGTTGACCACCAGGTTGTCGACGATCGAGCGCAGGCGTTGATGGTTCGAGATAATGGATCCGTTCGCCGTTACGACCGAGAGGCGCACGTTCTGCGTCGCCGCCGTTGCAGACCACGCCTTGGCCACCTCATTCAGAAGCGGCCGCAGCGCCACCGGACGCAGGTCGCCTTCGGGAGCGGCCACCGAATGCGCTATGAGATCGGAAAGGCCGCCGGCGATCCGATCGGCCTGGGCGATCGCAGCCTCGAGCCACATCCGATCGCCTCCCGCGAGGCTAGAGCCGTCCATCCGCCTCAGCGCATGGCTGACGACCTGGAGAGGCTGCATCAGATCGTGACCGGTTCCGGCCATCTTGCGGCGCAGGTCGGTTACGATTGCCTGCAGCGGCTGAGAAGGGGAATGCTGGAGATGGGACACGTTTGGACCTCAAGGCGGCATGTGCGGCGGCATCATCCTGCCTCCCGGAACGGGTTGCCTCAACACAGGCGCAGGTATGGGGTGCCCCTCCTTCCAGGATGTCCTCCGAGCGCGTCTTGCGGACCCTCAGCTCACTTCCGCAGCCTGCTCGCGTTCGAGGAAGGCGGAGCGTGCCGATCTGACCGCGCCCGCATGATCGTCGGACCATGCCAGGAGCGCTCCGACGGGCAGCTCCAGGGTGTGTCCCAGGGGGGTCACGCGGTATTCGACGGCCAAGGGGCGAAAGGTCGCGACGTGCCGCTCGACCAGTCCGTTGAACTCGAGCCGCTGGAGACAGACGGTCAGGCTCTTCGGCGAGATCTCGGCCAACTCGCGTCGGATGGCGTTGAAGCGCTTGCGCCCGCCGCCCGCGCATAGGGCGCCGAGAACCGGCACCGTCCACTTGTCCGCAAGCAGTTCGATCAGAACCCGCACGCCGTCGAGATCATGGTCCGGTCTCATGAGTCGGTTACCTCCAGGCTACCAGATAACAGAATAGTGCGTAATTTACACCTAGTTTCCAATCGATAGTAGAGGGGCATTCTCCGGGCATCCGGAGTTCACAGATGAACGGGTATAGCCATGACGACGCTTGCACCTCCGACCAGCCCTGCGAAGCCTTCAGGCCCGCCCTCGCCGGCGGTCCGGATCGGAGACTTCACCGTGACGGCCCTCGCGGATGGCTTCTTCGACATACCGGCGCCATTCCTCATGAAGGACGGTCAGTCGCTCGCGAACGGACCTGAGACGCTGCGGCTCGAGATTAACGGTTTTCTTGTGACCACGCGGAGCCGCACGATCCTGATCGACACGGGCTGCGGCTCGCTCCTTGGGCCCACGGTCAACAATCTGGTCGATCAGCTCGCGATTGCGGGAAAGAGTCCATCGGACATCGACGCCGTGCTCTGCACGCACATTCATCCGGACCACACCAACGGCCTCATCGATGCTTCGGGAGCGGCGCAGTTCGCGCACGCGCAGGTCTTCGCTCCTCGGAACGACCTCGACTTCTGGCTGAGTGACGAGGAGATGGCGCGTGCGCCAGAGGCACTCAGGATCCAGTTCCAGTGGGCCCAGCAGGCGTTCGCGCCGTACGCTGGTCGAATCACTCCCTTCGACGGCGGCGAGATCATCGACGGGATCGAGGCGTTGCCCCTGTTCGGACACACGCCGGGGCACAGCGGCTTCCACCTCGATGGAGGAGGCAATTCCCAGCTGATCATCTGGGGCGACGCAGTGCACGATATTGCCGTTCAGACGCGGGACCCTGACGTTACCGTGGTCGCCGATCTCGATCCTGATCAGGCGAGATTGATGCGCCACCAGATCTTCGATCGGGTTGCAGCCGACGATGCGCTCTTCGCAGGCATGCACGTCGGCTTTCCCGGCTTCGGCCGTCTTGCGCGGTCGGCAGGCGGGTTCGATTACGAACTCGTTGGACAGGCGCGGTAGCTTGATCTCGCGATGCGGGTGGCGGAGGATATCCAGCGCCACCCGCATCGGGCTCCTCTCAACCGTCGTTTTGTTGGACGACGTTGCCGCAGGAAGGGAGATCGGATCTACCTGGTGACGCGCTCTAGCTCAGTTCGATCGCATCCAGATCGATCGAGACGACCAGCGGTTCGGCCATCGGATGCCCGTCTGGCTGGCGAGGGTAGATCCGACGCCTGGTGGGGAACTGCAGCCCTCCGACCTCGACATAGTCGGAGACGTAGTGAGCGCCTGGAGTGTTGCCTGCGATCTCGACGTCGTAGTCGTGGCGCCGAAGCAGTCCATCGTCGCCTACATACAAGGTCTGCACGCTGCTGTGCGTCGGAATGGATGACGGGAAGCGGATCAAGAGGCGCTGCCAGGTCTCGCCGCGCTCCTCCCAGCCTCCGATCTCATCGGTCTCGACGCCATCCCAGTCGAGCAGGAAGGGCATGTTGAGATAGGTCCACATGGCGATGCCGGCGAAGTATGCGAGCTGCAGTTCGCTCCACGGAGTCTCCAGCGAGTGATCGGCGAATGACGCGCGCGGGTTCTCAAGCTCCTGCTCGACGGTGCCGCCGCTCCCGATGATCGCCACGCGTTGCGGTGTGAACAAGGAGTGCCGGTCCGACATGCCGAACGGGGAGTGCGAGGCCTGCTGGTCGGTGAGGGACACGGTCACGGTCGTTTCGTCCAGAACGCCGCCTTGGCCTTTCAGCGCCCACAGCGCTCCGCCCTGTGAGAGGCTTGCGCGCACCTGACGGTAGCGCTTCCAGCGGTCCATTCCGCCGTGCGCTTCGATGATTTGATCCTTGAGCTTCGACATGGTGTGCTCCGTTTCTCCAGCGGCCACGCTAAGGGCGAAGATCGATGCCGCACATCATACTGGAGTAGGGGCTGCTTCGCCGGGAGTGCGCAAGTCGTCCGGGGCTATCGTTTGCACGGGAGTTCCAGCCTCCGCCTCGGTTTCACGAAGGGGGCGCTTGTCCATCCTGAGCGCTCCGGGTCGAACCCCGAATCGGCGCAGGATGGCCTTGCTGAGCGCACCTTCTGAGCCGTAGCCGACTTCAGCGGCTATCTGAGCGATCGGCTCGGTCGTTCCCGCTATACGCTGCCGCGCCACAGCGAGCCTCAGATCGGCTAGAAAGGTCATCGGCGCGATCCCGCCATGCCTTCTGAAGCTGCGGACCAGAGTAGCGCGCGATGCGACGGCCACCTGAGCCATGTCCTCAAGCGACCATTCGCGTGCGAGATCATTGAGGATGGCGAGAACGACCCGCGCTGTGCTGCGATGGCGGAGGAGAGACAAGGTTGGGTTCCCTGTATCCATGGTGCCAAGATGATCTCGCAGCATCATGACGAACAGCGCGCGTGCGAAGTCGGCCGCGATCACGTCCGATCCTGGCATGCCGGAATCCAACTCGTCGCGGATGTCGATGAGGAGGCGACGAAAACGCTCCAGCAACGGCTCGCCGGCGGTTCGAATGACGATTTCATCAGGAAGAGCCGCGAGCAGCGGATTTTCGTCACACCCGTCGAACAGCAGTCTTCCGCAGAGCAGCTCTGTCTCCATCGGAGTGCCCGGGGTGGTCTTCCCCCGCACACCGTTCCGGAGCTCGACGGCGATTGGGCGCAACACGCCCCTGTTTGCGCTTCGCACTACGTGACTGTCGCCGTGCGGAAGCAGCAGTATGTCGCCGGCATTGAGGGTGAGATCCCCTAGTCCAGTGCGCTCCAATACGCAGGATCCGCGGGTCACTATGTGGAACTGCGCCCAGCCGCTGCCTAGCGGCTCGTGTGGGGCGGCCCACCCACCGCCGAAGCGGCAGAAGTCCTCTATGACCGGTCGTATCCGCAGGAGTGGAACCATTACCTTGAGCAGTTCTGACGTGTCTTCGGGCATCGGAGCTCCAGTTGATCCGCGCGATCATGCCGTTGAGCCGCGCGGCCATACCTCTGCGACTTGTCCGGCGCCAGATTGCCTTCAGCAACTAAACCAAAGGACGTGATGATGTCGCGCATGGAGATGAGTAACTGATGCCGTAGGCAGTCATGCTCCGGTGAGTTTGGCAGATGCTTCGAAGCTGGCTGTAATCACTGCGCCGCCTCGACGGACATCTCATCATCATGTGGCGGCGGGCTTCATCGCCGGTGCTGCACCCTCTTCCGATCCCGACCTTGGGCGCGTCTGACGCCGCTTACGTAGGAACCTAGCTATGAACCCAATCATCCATACCGGTCTTTCGACCATTGCCGCTCGCCGATCCAATCGGATTGGCATGGCCGCGATGAAGATCGCTGTCGCCATAATCTTCCTCTGGATCGGCGCCCTCAAGTTCGTGCCCTACGAGGCGGACAGCATCACCCCGTTCGTCGCGAACAGCCCTGTGATGTCATTCTTCTATGAGCATCCGGGCGAGTACAAGGCGCACATGACGCACGAAGGCGAGCTGAAGCCGGCTGAGCGCGTCTGGCAGAATGCGAACAACACCTATGGGTTCTCCACCGGGCTCGGAGCGCTCGAAATCGTGATCGGAGGACTGACCCTGGTCGGGCTCATGTCGCATCGAGTGGGGATCGTCGGTGCTGCGCTGGCTTTCGCCACGCCCTTCGTGACCCTATCCTTTCTCGTGACGACACCCGAGGCTTGGGTGCCGGCCATCGGGGACGCGCATCACGGCTTTCCCTATCTTTCAGGTGCTGGCCGACTTGTCCTCAAGGACGTCGCCCTCCTGGCAGGCGCGTGGCTGATCATGGTCGACAGCTCCCGTGCCATCCTGAGCGACAGCCCGAGTGCGGCCGTCCTCCAGGCGCCAGCGATCAGTCCTGTCGTGATCGCTCGCCGCGCCGCCTGAAGGCGAAGCCGTTGGTGGCCGGCCTTCGCATCGTCGAGGGCTGGCCGGGAGCTTTGCTTTGGGCCCCTCGGTTCGGGTCTGAAGCCTATTCTGAGCGGCACGATCACCTTCCGACGTATGACCTTGCGCAGACCGAGGTGCGATGGTGCGCACCTCGGACGGCGACTAGCTTTCACCGCGATCAACTCGGGCGAGCCGCTCCGTCTGCAAGGCGCACGGGCGTCGAGAGACCCGGTTCAGTTCCTGGGATCGAAATCCACCCGCCCCGGGAGCCATGGGCAACCGATGACCTGGAGGAGTGGCAGCGCCCCGCCAGCCGATCGACGCAGGTGCTTGGCATGGCGCGAGATCGAAGCCGGGTCGAAGGGGCCGTTCGAACGCAGTTATCAATTGGATGATGATTGGGGAGCCGACCAAATGAAGATACAGTTTGCGGCAGTGTTGCTGCTGTGGATGTCCGCGATCATGCCGGCTGCCTCGGCTCAGGAAAATCAAGCAGCTCCTGCGTCCGATGCCACTCCGATCGACGTGGACGCCGTTCAGATTCCTTGGGCCAGACCTGACATACAAGTCAGCCACCGCGACAGGTTGTATGTCGCGTTGCTCGGGAGCGGTGGCTTCTGCGCGATCGACCCGGCTGCGAACGACATCCTTGGTTGCTCACCTAGCGGTGAGGGAGGTGCTGCCCCGCAATCCGCCGATCCGATCGAAGCGCACCTGACGGCCACCAGGAGGGGAGACCTGATCGCGACGTCGACAACCGACCTTCCGAAAGTGGCGATCACGGCAACGGCTACGAACAAGCTCATCGGGAATGTGCTCTTAGCGACGGTCCCTGCGAGCCTGGCGTTCACCCGGGATGGTAAAGAGCTGTGGGTGGCATTGCCTGAGGAGAATGCGGTAGCGGTCTTCGAGACTCGCACCTTTGCCGAGGTGGCGCGCGTCGCGGTCTCTGCAGGGCCTGCTGCGATCGTCATGTCGGTAGATGGGCGTCGCGCCTTTGTTTCGACATCTGATGGTCAGGGACTGGCGGCGATCGACGCCAGACGAAAGGTCGAGATCAGCCGCGCCGCGACGGCCGGAGGGCTGGTCAAGCGTCTTGCGTTGACGCCCAATGGCAAGTTCGTGTGGGCGTTCGACGAAGCGGGGCGGATCGAGGTGTTCGCCACGAAGCCTCCATTCAAGGTCAAGCGCTCCTTCTATGCCGCAGGGGGAGTGCGTTCACTGACGTTCGTGCATGTCGGGAACGATCCGTTCGCTTATATCTCCTCCACCG
Organism: Sphingomonas sp. S2-65; assembly: GCF_021513175.1. NCBI lineage: Bacteria > Pseudomonadati > Pseudomonadota > Alphaproteobacteria > Sphingomonadales > Sphingomonadaceae > Sphingomonas > Sphingomonas sp. S2-65. Next base: position 3,334,239 of record NZ_CP090953.1, read on the forward strand.
AGGAGCCGACGATCGGAGTCTTCGACGCCGACAGCTTCAGAAAAGTGGGCTCTGTTACGCTGGAGGCCGAAGCGGCCGGGGTATATCCCTCAGGCGACGGAACCATCGTCTACGCAAGCCTTCCATCCGCTCGGAAGTTGGTTCGACTTGATACCGGCCAGGTCGGTGTCGTGTCCGAGCTTGCACTGCCGGAGGGCCCGAGTGCGCTCATCTACGTTCCCTCCATTCACAAGCGGCGGGTAGCGGGCGCGCATTGATAGCGTCTCGGGCAGATGCGGCTTCTTAGTAGCCGCTGCCATACCGAAGTAGGGATAGCCGCGCCAACGTGAATGCATAGTTTTGAGACCAACGCACGGCGCTGCCTGTGCACCAATTCGCCGCTTTTCTACGGGGTTTGAGGTGCCTGCAGAGCCACTGGATGAGAGGTTGAGACCCTTGACTAAGACTTGGCTTGTAACTGGCAGCTCCAAGGGGCTCGGGCGTGCCATCGTGGAGAAGGCGCTGATCGAGGGGGACAAGGTGCTGGCTACGGCCCGCAACCTTCATACCCTCGACGATCTCGCCTCGGCGTTCCCGGACACCTTGAGCACATTTTCGCTCGACGTCACGAAGCCGGAACAGGCGGATGCGGCAGTCGACGCCGCACTCACTGCATTCGGCCGCTTGGATGTTCTGGTGAACAATGCGGGCTACGGCCTGATTGCCCCTTTCGAGCAGACCGACGCCGCGAGCTTCAGGGATCAGATCGAGACGAATCTCTTCGGCGTCGTCAATACGACCCGTGCGGCTCTTCCGATCATGCGTGCCCAGCGTGGCGGTCACATCATCAACATCTCATCAGTTGGCGGTCGTGCAGGAGCGCCGGGCCTCAGCGCGTATCAGGCAGCGAAGTGGGCGGTCAGCGGGTTCACCGAGTCGGTGTCCCAGGAGCTTGCACCGTTCGACGTCCGCATGATCTCCGTGGAGCCAGGCGGCATGCGGACGGACTGGGGTGCGACAGCCCAAGTGCAGACCTCCGAACTCCTGCCCGAGTATCTCCCCAGCGTCGGGGCCTTCCTCAATCTCATGACGAAGTTCGTCGGAAACGAGGTGGGCGACCCGTCGAAGATCGCGAAGGTGGTGTTCGACCTCACGCGCAAGGAGCACCTGCCCATGCATCTGGTTCTGGGCAGCGACGCGTTGCATGTTCTCGCAAACAGCGAAGCCGCACGTCAGAAGGCTGCGGAAGAGTGGGAAGACGTTAGCCGATCAACGGACTTCGATCACCGCGACATCTCCTATCTGAAAGGAAGTCGCTTTGATCAGACGTGATCTTGAACTTCGACAGGCACCGTAGGGTAACGACTGCCTCGGAAACTTCAGTGTGCCTCTGGCACTTGGATCATCGCCTTCTGTGGCTCGACACGCGCTCCTTGGCGATACCCTTCTCCGCTTGTCAGCCCGTCCTTCTGCCCCGAATATCGGATAAGAAGGAGCTGACGTATGGTCTATCATGGTCGTTGCCAATGCGGAGCGGTTCGGGCCGAGATCCGGGGCGAACCCGCGGCCGTGCGCGAATGCTGGTGTCGGCAGTGTCAGCAACTTGCTGCCGGCGGACCCACGCGAAATGCCATGTTCCGGACGGAAGACGTTGAACTGTCCGGCGAACTCTCGACGTTCGCCTATGTGGCGGCAAGCGGGAACACGCTCCTGCAGAGCTATTGTGGGGTTTGTGGAACGCCGGTGATGGCCCAGTCCTCCGCCCGTCCACAGTTCCGCACAATAAGGCTGGGCTTCCTCGACGTGCTTGGCTCGGTGCGACCTACGATGGCGATTTGGACGGAGGAAGCCCCCTATTGGGCGCTGATTGACCCAGATCTTGAGCAGCACACGCGGCAGCCACCGCCGCCGCCAGCAACCTCTTGAGGCTGGACTGAAGTCGAATTGGGGTGACTGCGGGCAAAGCTGGTCGAAACCAGCGGCGGTGGATCGTAGATCTGACTGCTTCGAGCATCAATGTGGAGGCGCGCTGGCTCTACGGCCCAGCCGCGCCCAGCACCGGCTGACGGAGCGACGCCCGACCTCTCGGCGGCAGCTCCGCAGTGCCGTGCTCGATGGGCGGACCGGTGGCGGTTTCAACGGGTTGTAAGGAGCGTGACAGGGTGCTCGCGACGGTGGACCAGCTGGTGCGAATCGCGTCGCTTCGCCCTGACTGGCGGTTCGGGCGCAAGGCCTGCGAGCCGCCGTATAAGCGGTAGCACCCGTTCATCCTCTCAGCTGCCGTATCGAGGCGGTCCGGCTGCGTGCCGGTGACCCTAAGCGACGTTCGCACCCTTCGAAGCTCCCCCATTCAGACGAAATGAACGCTTCTCGATCATGAGGAACCGATGAGTGGGATTCCGGCGAAGTCTCTGCACCGTGCCTGGGCTGGCATACGTGGCGATCGTTGTAGCACCAACGGGTGCTCGACAGGCTCCGCACGCATCGTGCTGCATCACGATCACCTTGCGAATTACGCCCGGGCGCTGTTGTTGAGGAGGTTGCGCGCTCAGGGTCGCGATGTGGAGCACAGTCGCCTTTGGCAGGTCAACGCAGCTGATCTGAAGGCAAGGAGCCTGATCCGCTTCGAGCCCAGATACATTTGCGAGAAGTGCAACAACGGCGATGGCCGCGGCAAGGACCCGAACTATCGCGGTCGCGTGAGCCGGATGTATCCCAAGAGCTTCTCCATGAACCCGCAGGAATTGCTGCAGGTGAGCCGCGGCAGTTGTTGGGACACGGCGGCTTCGAGGATATGGCGGAGCGCCCGGCACGAGCATCGGCGTCGGCGCCTGGCAATCAGCTGGTGGGTTCAGTCGATTATCGAAGCAGAGGCGACGTGCTGATGCCTGCTCATGCCTGATCAGGGGGGTGCATTAAAGCGCTTGGGCTTTTCCACTCGCGATTCTGTGTCAGGCGGGACGGCGAACCTTTCGCGCCACGTGCCGGCTGGATCGCGCGGCTGAGCAGCTCGCGAACTTGGTCGAACGCGACCGTAAGCCCTTAATGATGTCTGTGGCTTCGTTAGCGGGGCAAATGCTGCACCTTAGAGGGTGCGATTAAAGAGGCGTGGTGCCCGGGGACGGATTCGAACCGCCGACACTGCGATTTTCAGTCGCATGCTCTACCAACTGAGCTACCCGGGCAAGGTCCCGACGAGTGCGGGAGCGCGCCTCTTAGTCGCGCGAATCGTAGCTGTCCAGCCCAGTTTGCGACTCCGGATCCACCGGGTCTCCGGGCACTCGATACCCTTCGCGCAGCCATTGCAGCAGGTCGCGGTCGCGGCAGCCGCGGCTGCAAAAGGGCTGGTGTTCCTGGTCGGTCGGCTTGCCGCACAGTGGGCACCCATTACGCTTTGCCAATGCTCACTCCTTTGCGGACGTGAACGCCGCCGCACCACCGGTGCGCCGCGCCAGTTCCGCACTCCAGTCTGGGCGCTGCGCCAAGCGCCGGCCAATTCGCTGGGTTACCATATGGGTGGCCGGGGGCGGCGGGGGAAGCCGCTCGAGCCGGCGTAGTTCGGCGCGCGTTTCTGCCCCGATCGGATCGGCGCGCAGCAATTCGGGCAGTGAAGGGCGCCGCCGCCGCCGTACGATCTGGAGAAAGCCAAAACCGTTGACCGTGGTGCGTTCGAACGGCTGAGGAAGCGCGGCGTCGATCGCCTCCGCGATCGCCTGGCGCGCCTGCTTGCCCGCCAATGTGGGAAAGTCGATCCCGATTGAGCCGCCGATACAGTGCCGCTCGATCGCTCGCGCCACGGCATGCGCGGCCGCAACGGCCAGCGGCTCGAGCGGGGCGGGGCCATCCACGTCGAACAGCGTCATCGCGGGGGTGGGAGAAAGCCGCAGCGCCCCGCCGGGAAAGCGGATCTCCCCGTTCATTGCCTCGTCGAGTATCTCCGACCAGCCGGCTTCTTCGAGCGCATCGGCTTCATGCGCGCGCAGTTGCCGAACCGGAAGACCAGTGGCGTGCATCCGGGCGATCAGATCCGGCCCGAGCCCGACCGGCGCATCCGGGGGTGCCGGAACCGCCTTGGGCAGCTTGGGCCGGCCCGGCTCGGGGATCGCCTCCCGCACGATCCGCACCTTGAAGCGCGCCCCTTGAGTTACGCCCTTGGGCAGTGGGTCGCACAGCGCGTCCTCGCCGCCGTCCAGCGTCACCTTGCCGGTGCTGCGATCGACCAGCCGGGCCACTGCGACAGTGTCGACGCGCGGGCCGCTGCCCTCCAGTTCGATCCGCGCCTTCCAGATGCCGCCGCGCGAGACTAGGGCCGCGCGGACCTCGCCGATCCCCGCCTCGTATAGCCACTCAGCCAAGCGGGTAGCCGGCGCTTTCCAGCAGCGCGCGCGTCTCGAATACCGGCAGCCCGACGACGCCCGAATGACTACCCGAAAGGAAGCGTACGAACGCCTCGGCCTTGCCCTGAATGGCATAGCCGCCCGCCTTGCCCATTCCCTCGCCAGAGGCGACATACCAGTCGATCTCCGCCGGGGTCAGGCGTTTGAAGGCGACGACAGTATCGGAAATCCGGCTGCGCAGCTTGCCGTCGAGACCAATCACGGACACTGCCGACAGGCAGTGATGGCGCCGCCCGGACAACAGGGCGAGCATGCGGCGCAGATCGGCCTCGTCCTGTGGCTTGCCCAGAATACGGCGGCCGACGGCGATACTTGTGTCGCCGGCCAAGACGATCTCGTCTTCGGCGCGGGATACTGCCCGGCACTTGTCGGCGGCGATGCGCTGTACATAGGTGCGCGGCACCTCGGCGGGGCGTGGAATTTCGTCGACATCCGGGGCGGCAACACGGTCGGGCGCGGCGCCGATCCGCGTCAGCAGATCCAGGCGTCGCGGCGATGTCGAAGCCAATACCAGCCGCATCCCGCGGTCGTTACTTGAAGCGATAAGTAATGCGGCCTTTGGTCAGGTCGTAGGGAGTCAGTTCGACCAGCACTTCGTCGCCTACCAGCACGCGGATGCGGTTCTTGCGCATCTTGCCGGCAGTGTGGCCCAGAATCTCATGATCATTCTCAAGCCGCACGCGGAACATGGCGTTGGGCAGAAGCTCAACCACCTGGCCCCGCAATTCGAGAAGTTCTTCTTTGGCCAAAAATGCCTCGTTGAAGTGAGCGCCCGGAAATCGGCGGTGCCTTTACATGGACAAGCAGCGAAAGGAAAGCTGTGCACGCACGGCTTCCACGATCCGTATGGAGGTGGCCGAGCGACGAGTCCAGCGCGGCAAGAAATGGCCCCGGTGCCCGACACCGGGGCCGTATAGTCTCAGCCGACGGCCTGTCCCGCCAGCGCGGCGAGCAGCAGCAACGCGACGATGTTGGTGATCTTGATCATCGGGTTCACCGCCGGGCCGGCGGTGTCCTTGTACGGATCGCCCACCGTGTCGCCGGTCACCGCCGCCTTGTGGGCCTCCGATCCCTTGCCGCCGTGATTGCCGTCCTCGATATACTTCTTCGCATTGTCCCAGGCGCCGCCGCCCGAGGTCATCGAGATTGCGACGAACAGGCCCGAGACGATCACGCCGAGCAGCATCGCACCCAGTGCCGCGAAGCCTTCATTCTGCCCCGCCACCGCCGTCACGATGAAGTACACGGCGATCGGGCTCAGCACCGGCAGCAGCGACGGAATGATCATCTCCTTGATTGCCGCGCGTGTCACGATGTCGACGGTGCGCGCATAGTTGGGCCGGCTGGTGCCCGCCATGATCCCGGGATTGTCGCGGAACTGGGCGCGGACATCCTCGACGACATGCCCCGCCGCGCGGCCCACCGCAGTCATGCCGAACGCGCCGAACAAATAGGGGAGCAGCGCGCCGAGCAGCAACCCGACGATAACATACGGATTGCTGAGGGAAAAATCGACATTCGCGTTGGGGAAGAATTCGCGCAGGTCGGTGGTGTAGGCGCCGAACAGGACCAGTGCCGCGAGCGCGGCGGAGCCGATCGCATAACCCTTGGTAACCGCCTTGGTGGTGTTGCCCACTGCGTCGAGCGCGTCGGTGCGGTGGCGGACCTCGTCGTCCAGCCCCGCCATCTCGGCGATGCCGCCGGCATTGTCGGTGACGGGACCATAAGCGTCGAGCGCGACCACCATGCCCGCGACCGCGAGCAGCGAGGTGGCGGCGAACGCCACGCCGATGATCCCGGCGATCTGATAGGTCGCGACCACCGCCACCACGATCACCAGCGTCGGCAGCGCGGTCGATTCCAGGCTGATCGCCAGCCCCTGGATCACATTGGTGCCGTGCCCGGTGACACTGGCCTTGGCGATCGACTTCACCGGGCGGTAGTTGGTGCCGGTGTAATATTCGGTGATCCAGACCAGCAGGCCGGTGACCGCCAGCCCGATCAACATGCAATAGAACAGGTCCCAGCCGGTGAACTGCGGACCGCTTGCGAGCCCGAGATTGGCTTCGTCGGTGAGCGCCGTCGACGTGCCGTTCAGGAACCCGCTCGTATCCGGCGCACCGCCGATCAGCGCGTTCATGTCGCCCAGCGCGTAATGGGTGACCAGCCAGATTGCCGGCACCGACAGCAGCACGGTGGTCCAGAACCCCTTGTACAGCGCCCCCATGATCGACTGGCCCTTGCCCAGCCGCACCATGTAGGTGCCGATGATCGACGTCAGGATGCACACGCCGCCGACGATCAACGGCAGCGCCATCAGCGTGGTGAGCAATTCGGTATCGACTCCGCGGATGAGCAGCGCGATCGAGACCATGGTGAGCCCCAGCGTGACGACATAGGTCTCGAACAGGTCGGCGGCCATGCCCGCGCAGTCGCCGACATTGTCGCCGACATTGTCGGCGATCACCGCCGGGTTGCGTGGGTCGTCCTCAGGAATGCCGGCCTCGACCTTGCCGACCAGATCGGCGCCGACATCGGCAGCCTTGGTGAAGATGCCGCCGCCCAGCCGCGCGAAGATCGAGATCAGCGATGCGCCAAAGGCCAGCGCGGTAAGCGTGGCGACCACTTCGCGCGAGTTGGGCGCGTGCCCGGCGACTTCGACCAGATACCAGAACAGCACTGCGATCGAGAGCAGCCCCAGGCCCGCGACCAGCATGCCGGTCACCGCGCCCGACCGGAACGCCAGCGTCAGCCCGCCTTGCAGCGAGGTCCGTGCCGCTTCGGCGGTCCGCACATTGGCGCGCACCGAAATGTTCATGCCGATAAATCCGGTCACGCCCGAGAGGACCGCGCCGATTAGGAACCCCAACGTCGAGAGCCAGCCCAAGGTAAAGAACAGCACGACCGCGACGATCGCGCCGACGACGGCGATGGTGAGATATTGCCGGCCTAGATAGGCCTTGGCGCCTTCCTGGATGGCGGCGGCGATGTCCTGCATCCGCTCATTGCCCGCCGGGGCGCGCAGAACCTGTCCACTGGTCAGAAAGCCATAAGCCACGGCCACCAGGCCGCACGCAATGGCGAAATAGACTAACGTCATCAGCTAAGTCCTCCCTGAGACTTGGGCTCCGCGCCGGTCTTCGCCAGGCTGCGAAACGGACGGGGAGGGTAACACGGGAGCCGGCCAGCGCAACCCGCTCAGCCGTGCTGGTATCCGAGCGGTCCCTCGGGCGCCTTGCCGTCGAGCAGCAGCGGCGCGTCGCCGGGCGCCAGCATCGTCCCGATCCGGGTCGCCTGGACCGGAAGCTCCGCATCGACGGGTGCGGTGAACAGCAGCGCGTAATCGTCGCCCCAGCTTGCCGCCGCCGCCCAGTCGTCCGAGCCGAGACCGGCAGGGAAGGGGATCGCGTTCAGCTTGATCGACGCAGTGCACGCACTCGCCGTGGCCATCCGGCTGGCGTCGAGCAGCAGCCCGTCGGACACGTCCATCATCGCGTGGACGTGGGGCGCCAACGCGCGACCCTCGGCCAGCAAGGGCTGGGGGCGGAGATAAGCAGGACCGTCTCCGGCTCTGAAGCCAAGCATCGCCTCGCCGACCGTCCCGGCGACATACACTGCGTCGCCGACCCGCGCGCCGGTGCGCAGCGGCACCGGGGTGATGATCGCGCGTCCGATCGCGGTGCAGCCAAAGGTCGCCGGCCCGTGCGGGCGGATCGTGTCGCCGCCAAGCAAGGGCACGCCGAAATGCTCGAGCACCGCGCGAAGCCCACTGACGAACCGCTCGCTGTGCTCGATCAATGCCGCGCCGATCAGCACGCCCAGCGGCTCCGCGCCCTTGGAAGCGAGGTCGGACAGGTTCACCGCCACCAGCTTCCAGGCGATGTCGGCAGGGTCGGTGCCCGGCAGGTAATGCACCCCCTCGGCGATCGCGTCATAGGTCAGCACCAGCGTCTCGCCGCCGACCTCGAGCAGCGCGCAATCGTCGCGCAGCTCCTGCGCGCCGGGGTGCAGCGGGAGGGTGCGGAGAGCTGCGATGAAATCCGCCTCCAACATCAAATCCTCCCCGGAACGGGGAGGGGGACCACACGCAGCATGGTGGAGGGGGCGTGCCACAAAGGATGCGCTCGCGGCACGCCCCCTCCACCCCGCGACTGCGTCGCGCGGTCCCCCTCCCCGTGCCGGGGAGGATTGAAGGGGATCAACCCCGCACTTCCTTTGCCACCGCGTCGAGCAGCCCGTTGGCGAAGCCCTTTTCGCGCCGGTCGTAAAAGGCGTCGGTCACGTCGAGATATTCGTTGATCACCGCGCCCACCGGGATGTCCGCACGCGCGATCAATTCATATGTGCCCGCGCGGAGGATCTGCCGCATCGGCTTGTCCAGCCGCTCCAGCGACCAGTCGGCCGACAGCTTGGAAGCGATCACGCGGTCGATCTCGTTGCGCCGCGCTGTCACGCCCTGGACGATGTCGTCGAACAGGATGTTGTCCGCCTCGGCATATTCCTCGTCCTCGATGGTCGCGCCCAGCCGGTGCTGGTGGAATTCGTGGAGCAGCGACGGGATCGGCGTGCCCTCCATCTCATGCTGGTACAGCGCCTGCACGGCGGCAAGCCGCGCGGCGGCGCGGGCCTTGGAACGCGTGCGGGCCTTGGGACTGGGCATTGGAAAATCCTCTTGTCTCGGCCACGCCACAACGCGCGGGGCCGAGGATATTAGCGACCCAGGCGGATCGCAACCGAATGAGCGTGGGCGGGAAGCCCTTCGGCCTTGGCCAGGGCTACCGCGGCGGGTCCGATAGCAGCGAGTCCGGTTTCGTCCAATCCCAGGAAGCTGGTCCGCTTCATGAAGTCGAGCACCGACAGCCCCGACGCGAAGCGGGCGCGCCGACCGGTCGGCAGCACATGGTTCGGCCCGGCGACGTAATCGCCCACCGCCTCTGGCGTATGCCGCCCCAGGAACACCGATCCGGCATGCCGCACCAGCTCGAACAGCACGTCGGCCTCGTCGCAGGCAAGCTCGAGATGCTCGGGCGCCAGCCGGTCGACCAGCGGGATTGCCTCGACCAGGCTCGGCACCAGTATGATCGCCCCGTTCGCGTCCCAACTCGCGGCCGCGGTGTCGCGCGTCGCCAGCGTCTCGATCTGCGCGTCCACCGCGGCCGCGACCGCATCGGCAAAACTCGGATCGTCGGTGAACAGGATCGACTGGCTGGTCGGGTCATGCTCGGCCTGGCTGAGCAGGTCGGCGGCAATCCAGTCGGGATCGTTCTTGCTATCGGCGACCACGACGATTTCGGACGGGCCCGCCACCATGTCGATGCCGACCACGCCATATAGCTGGCGCTTGGCCTCGGCGACCCACGCATTGCCGGGGCCGGTGATCACGTCCACCGACGCGATCCGCTCGGTACCATACGCCAGCGCGGCGATCGCCTGCGCGCCACCAAGGCGCCACAGCTCGTCCACGCCGGCGATATGCGCGGCGGCGAGCACCAGCGGGTTCACGTCACCGTTCGGGGTCGGCGTCACCATCACCAGCCGCTTCACTCCCGCCGCTTTCGCGGGGATCGCGTTCATCAGCACCGAAGACGGATAGGCAGCACGTCCACCGGGCACATACACGCCCGCGGCATCCACCGGCCGCCAGCGGGCGCCCAGGCGGATGCCCTGCTCGACGCTCTCGCTGTTCCCGGGAACCTGCTTGATGTGGTAGGCGGCGATCCGCTCGGCGGCGAGTTCCAGCGCCTCGCGCAGTTCGTCGGTCAGCCCCTCATACGCCGCCAGGCATTCCGCCCGGTCGATCGTCCACCCCGAAGCGTCGAGGTCGAAGCGGTCGAACCGCTGGGTCAGTTCCTTGAGCGCCGCGTCGCCTTCGTCGCGCACCTTAGCCACAATCGCCGCGACATCGCGCGCGACGTCGGCATCGGCTTCGCGGCGGGCATTGACCAGTTCGGTGAAGGCGCCCGCGAAGTCAGCCGAAGTGGAATTGAGCCGGATCATGCCACAGCCCTCCGGAAGCCGTCGACCAGCGGCACGACCTCGGCCGCTCGGGTCTTGAACGCCGCGCGGTTCACCACGAGACGGCTGGTCACTTCGGCGATCACTTCCACTTCCACCAGTCCGTTTTCCTTCAGCGTGCGGCCCGACGACACCAGGTCGACGATGCGCGGCGCCAGGCCCAGCACCGGCGCGAGCTCCATCGCGCCGTTCAGCTTCACGCACTCGGCCTGAACGCCCCGCGCCTCGAAATGCGCCCGGGTGATGTGCGGGTATTTGGTGGCGATGCGCACATGGCTCCAGCCGCGCGGATCGTCGCGCTCGGCCATGTCAGCTGGCTCGGCCACCGACACCCGGCAGCGCCCGATACCCAGGTCGACCGGGGCGTAGAGCTCCGAATAGGCGAACTCGGCCAGCACGTCCGATCCGACGATCCCCAGCTGTGCGGCGCCATGCGCGACGAAGGTCGCCACGTCGAACGCGCGCACGCGGATCAGGTCGATCATGGGATTGTTGGTCGCGAAACGCAGCGCACGGCTGTTCTCGTCGCTGAACGCCGCTTCGGGGACGATCCCGACGGCAGCCAGCAGCGGCAACGCTTCTTCGAGAATCCGGCCCTTGGGCACGGCGAGGATCAAGGGTTCTTGCATGGGAGGCCGCGCTTTACTTGTGCCCTCGCCCGGGCGCAACAAGGTGGCATGGCGGACGAACATACCAATCGTGCCAGCTTCGGCATCCAGGCCGAGTATTGCACTGCAATGGCGGCGCCGATCACCGCCCGCGTCTCGCGCGTGCTGGGCACCGCACTCAGCCGCGACAGCCGGACCGGGCGCCGGGTACTCGATTGGCCGGGCGAGCCCGTTGCCGATGCGCTGGTGCTCCGGCTGGTCGGAGGTTTCCACGCGCTGCATCGCCGGGGCGTTGCGGCGCTGGCGCCGGTATTCACGGGTGCTGAGACAGGCGAGGCGCGCGTCGCCGCGATCCTGCAGCAGGTCGTGGCAGCGCATGACGGCGATCTGCTGCCCTGGCTCGATGGCCCGCCCCAGACCAACGAGGCCGGTCGCTCGGCGGGGCTGATGACGGGGATCCTCCACCTTGCCCGGCGATACGGGCCCAGGATCGAAGTGCTGGAGATCGGCTCCAGCGCCGGGCTCAACCTGCTGGTCGGCCGCTACCGCTTCGATCTCGGCGGCGTCACCTTCGGCCCCGAGGCCTCGCCCGTCGAGATCCGCCCGGAGTGGCGCGGACCGCCACCGCCGGATGCGCCGGTCGAGATCGTCTCGGCGCGCGGCGTCGACATTCAGCCGCTCGACCTCCTCACCGACCGCGACGCCGAACGGCTTCAGGCCTATTGCTGGGTCGACAATGCCGATCGTCAGGCGCGGCTGGAAAAGGCGATCGCGATGGTACGCGCCGAGGGCGTCGATCTGGCGCAGGGCGACGCCGCCGACTGGCTCGAGGCGCGGCTTGCCGAGCCGCAGGCGCCCGGCGTAACGCGCGTACTGATGCACTCGGTGGTGTGGCAGTATCTGCCGCAAGCGACCCAGCACCGCATCGCTGCCGGCATGCAGGCAGCCGGCGCCCGCGCCACGTCCGATCGCCCGGTCGGCTGGGTGATGATGGAGCCCAATCGCAACCTCCACCGGCAGGAGGTTCGCGTGCTCGGCTGGCCGGGTGACACGCCGATGCAGCTCGTCGCACTCACCCACGCGCACGGCGCCTGGGTCGAGGCATGCGCGCCGCCCTACGAGTCGCGTGCCTATGTCATGCGGGAGGATTGACGATGCACAGCACCAACTATCGCGACACGCTGATCACCGTGTCGTCCGACTGCCCGGTGTCGACGGGCATCGTTCCGGAAAAGCCGGGTAGCGTCGCTGCCGTCCAGCATGCGCTGCTCGCCGAGCCTTATACCCGGACCAGCGACGATCTGCTGCACGCCGCGCATCTGGCACGCGGCGGCGAGAAAAGCCGCGAGGCGTTTTTTGCCAAGCCCCAGGCCTGCCTTCGCGCTTCGCCGCTGGTGAAGCAGTTCGGCTGGGGTCTCCATCATGACGGCGAGGGCAGGGTGTCCCTGGTGGCGATGGAGAGTGCGAGCTACCAGCGGCTGCTCGACGATCCCGCTGTTCGCAAGACACCGGGCATGCGCAGCAAGCGCTGACGCTCTGCGAGCATCCTAGGTTTGTGCGGCCAGCCAGTCGCGCAACGCGGCATTCACCGCCTCGGGCTTCTCCCACGGGATGAAGTGTCCGCCATCCTCGATCTTCACGCGGGTGAGGTGGGGGACATAGGGGTCGAGGCCGTCGACCTGCATCGGCAACAACGCTTTGTCCCGCATGCCCCAGATCACCAGCGTCGGCTGCGTCACCGGCGGGAAGGGACCATCCAGCGTGGCTGGGCGCGCCACTTCCTCATCGGGCTTGGGCACGTCGAAACCGCTCGCGCGGTACCAGTTGAGCATCGCCGTCATTGCGCCGGGCTGGCCCCATTGCGCCATGTAGATCGCCTTCTCGTCGCCCGCGATTCCGCCCACCACATGCTGGGCGAAGTTGGACGCGAAGAAATGCTCGAGCGCCGATCCGGTCATGCCCTGGTCGATCGTGGTCGAGCGGAAGAAGCTGACGTACTGGCTCGCCTTGCGCTGGGCCGGGTCGTCGTACAGGCTCTTCTGGAAGACGTGCGGGTGCGGCGCGTTCAGGATCACCAGCCGCTTCACCCTCAGCGGATGTAGGATCGCCGCGCCCCAGGCGATCGCGCCGCCCCAGTCATGGCCGGCCAGGGTGAAGTGCTGCACGTCCAGCGCGTCGGCGAGCGCCATCAGGTCGGCGATGATCTTGTCGGCCTTGTAGTTCTCGACTCCTTCGGGCTTGGAAGACCCGGCATAGCCGCGCTGGTCCGGCGCGATCACATAATGGTCGCGTGCCAGCTCCGGGATCTGGTGGCGCCAGGTGCGGTGCGATTCCGGAAAGCCGTGGAGCAGGATTATCGGCGGGTTCGCCGGATCGCCGGCGATGGCGACGTCCAGCTCGACGCCGCTCGACAAGGCGATGCGCTGCAAGTCCATGAAACCTCCTGTTCCCGAATTCAGGGCATAGACGCAGGGACCGGGGGCGCGTTCCCGGGCGGGCGCTTGCCCTTGGTGCGGCCGGTCAGGTGGAACTGGCCGCACCGGTCACAGCGATAGGGACGCAGCGCGACGTCGGCCTTGGCCGCGGCGCCCGCTGCCTCGGCTTCGGAGGCATAGCGCCGTTTCCTGCTGCATATGCTGAGCCGGGTGCGCATCGATCAGGGATAGCTGACGGTCTTGGGCACCTGGGGAATCGGGATCCACTCCTTGTCGTCGCCCGGCACCTTGGGAAAGCGGCCGGCGGTCCAGTCTTCCTTAGCCTGGTTGATCCGGTCGCGGCTTGAGGACACGAAGTTCCACCAGACGTGGCGCGGGGTGGTAAAAGCTTCGCCGCCGCACAGCATCACTCGCCCGCCGCGCTCGGAACGCAGGGTGGCGGAGGTGCCGGGGCGCAGCACGTAGAGTCGCAGTGGCGCCAGCTCCAGCCCGTCCAGATTGGCGTCGCCCATCGCGACATACAGCGCGCGCTCGTCCGCCGCCGGGTCGATCGGGATGCTTGCGCCGGGCTCCAGCATGATGTCGGCATAGATGGTCTGGGCGTAGTTGGTGGTCGGCGCGGAGACGCCCCACAGCTCGCCCATCACCACCCGCGCCGTCGCGCCGCCCGCCTCGACGACGGGCAAGTCGCCGGCGGGTACATGCTCGAACGCCGGGTCCATGTCCTCGTTGCGCTCGGGCAGCGCCAGCCAGGTCTGGATGCCAGACAGTTCGGGCCCCACCGCGCGCTCGGCGGAGGGTGAGCGCTCCGAATGGACGATGCCGTGCCCGGCGGTCATCAGGTTCACCGCGCCCGGCGCGATCGTCGCGAAAGTGCCGAGCGAGTCGCGATGGTCGATCGCCCCGGCATAGAGGTACGTCACCGTCGCCAGGTTGATATGCGGGTGCGGGCGCACGTCGATGCCATTGCCGACCGAGAGCCGCGCCGGGCCCATCTGGTCGAAGAAGATGAACGGCCCGACCATCGTCCGCGGCTTGGAAGGCAGGGTGCGGTGGACCTTGAACCCGCCCAGATCATGGGTGGTGGGCTCGATCGTCTGCAGGATCAAGTCGGCGGGTGCGAGGTCGCTCATTGCGCGTCGAGCTCCGGATAGCGGCGGAAGATGCCGTCTTCGTTGAAGGGGATGCGGCGTTCGCTGGCAAGATAGCCGCGGATGCCGGGCAGGTCGCCGACGCGGTCATGGATCGCCAGCAGCGCGGGATAGTCGCGCTCGATCGCCTGCATGCGGCGCGGGAACATATAGCGGAGGCCTTCGACCAGTTGGAACAGCGAGGTGTCGCCATAGGTCCAGCGCCCGCCGACCAGCCATTCGCCCGGATTAGCCTGCGCCGCCTGCTCGAAATAGCCGAGGAACTTTGGCATTCGCTCCTCGCGGAACTCGGATGCAAATCGCGCCGCCTCGGCCTTCTGGTCCTCGTAATACAGGCTGGTGCCGACCGGGTGATGCACCTGGTGCACCTCGGCCACGAAATCCGCGATCGTCAGCTGAAGCTGGTGCAGCCAGAGCCGGTCGCCCGGCTCGGACGGCGCCAGCCCCTCGCGCTCGCCCAAGAACAGCAGGATGTTGGCGACCTGCGCGACCGTTGCTCCGTCCCGCGCCAGATATGGGGGCGCGAACGGACCGCGAGGCCCCCGCGCGCGCATGTCCGCCATCAGTGCTTCGGCACCCTCCTCGCGGGCGCGGTCGCGGTACGCGATCCCGCCGGCTTCGAGCGCGAGCCGGACGAACTCGCCGCGACCCTGGATGCTCGGCCAATACCAAAGGTCGTAGGGCATCTACGCGTCTCCCGGCGCGCGTGCCTTGATCGCGAGGGCGTGGATGCGCTCGGCGAGCAGGTCGGCCAGCGCCTGGTTCACCAGCCGCTGGCGGGCCACGCGCGAAAGTCCGGTGAAAGCAGGAGCTTCCACGGTGACGGTGAAGTGAGTCTCGCCGGTGCCGTCGTCGCCGAGATGGCCGCGGTGCTGGGCGCTGTCGTTGGAAACGTGAAGCTGCGTCGGGTTGAGGGAAGCCGTGAGACGAGCGGCGATCTGATCGGCCAACGGGGCGCTGGAAGGCATGGTCATCGCGCCTATATAAGCCGTTTTTCCGAGGGAGTCGCGTGGCCAGCAGCCAGCCCAAGAAAGATCGTCCGAATGCCCGCTTCCACGGCCGAGTGGAAGCGCCTGGGCGGCTGTGCGCCGAAGCCGGCTGCGACCAGGCGGGCGAGTTCCGCGCGCCCCCGCTTGCCGGCAGCGGCCACGCCACCGATGGGCCGCCGCAGTTCCGCTGGCTGTGCCTCGAGCATGTCCGCGCGTTCAACTCGGGATATAATTTCTTCAAGGGCATGAGCCCCGACGAGATCCACGACGCGCAGCGGCCCCTGGCTGGCTGGGAACGTGAGACCCGCGCCTTCAACGCGACGGGCGGCACTGATCGGCCGCCGCGCTGGGCCGATTTCGCCGATCCGCTCGATGCGATCGGCGCGCGTTTCCGGGACCGGATGAAAGACCATGGCGAGCGCAAGGACGGCCGGTCCTTGTCCGGCCCCGATCGCGAAGCGCTCAAGACGCTCGACCTGGAGATCGACGCCGACCGCACGATGCTCAGGAAGCGCTATTCGGAGTTGGTCCGCAAATTCCACCCCGACCGCAACGGCGGCGACCGCAGCAACGAGGGCCGGCTCCGCCGCGTGATCGAGGCGTATCAACAGCTCAAGGGGTCGCCCGCCTTCACCTAAGCGGTCGCTTGGCCGGCGATCCGCTTGGCTACGGCTTCCCACTGCTCTGCGACCTTGCCCCAGCCCTCGGCGAAACCCATCGCCTCATGCCGGTCTTTGGCTTCCGCCGTCCAGTGGCGGGCGGTGCCGCGATAATGGGTGCGGTCGCCTTCGGGCTCGAACTCGAAGGTGCCGACCATGAACGGACCTGCCGGTGTCCAGCCGTGGGTGAAGGCGTCGGTGAAGACGATCCGCCGTTCGGGCACGACTTCCAGGTACACGCCCTCGTTCGGCATCACCTCGCCCTCCGGCCCGTACATGGTGACCGCCGAGCGGCCACCGGCGCGCAGGTCCATTGCCACCACCTCGGCGCGCCACGGCACCGGGCAGAACCATTCGCTGAGATGATGGGTATAGGCGCGCCACACCGCGGTCACCGGCGCGTCGATCAGCCGCTCGGTCACGAGTTCAAGGACGGGCGTGTCGTTCCGATCCTGCATCTTTCCTCCTCCGGTTGTTTCGAAAACGGGCAAGAACGGGCCTCAGCCCTTGCTGCCCACCAGCCCGAAACGCGCGCCCTGCGGGTCGCTCGCCACGACGATCCAGTCGCCGCCGGGAACTTCCATCGGGCCCATATGGACGATGCCCCCTGCAGCCTTGATCCGCGCGTGCGCCGCGTCGATGTCACCGACGCGGAAATAGTATTGCCAGCTCGGGCGCTCGCCCGAAGGCGCGCGCATCACCGCGCCGATCGTCACGTCGCCAAGGGCAAGGAAGCTGTAGTCGCCCATTTCGCCCATGGGCATCGCTCCGGCCCTGCTCCAGCCGAACTGCTCGCCGTAGAAGGTGAGTGCCGCCTGATCGTCGCCGGTCGTGAGTTCGTGCCAGGTGCAATGCCCCTCGGCTTTCGGATCGAAAGCGTGGCTCGGCTCCGGGCTCTCACCGCGCATCAAGTAGAAGGGCGCGCCTTGCGGATCGGCGACCAGGGCCAAACGACCGACGCCATCCAGCGTCGTGGGAGGCATCAGTGTGCTGCCCCCGGCCTCCGTCACCTTGGCGAACGCCGTATCGACATCGTCGACGCCAATATAGCCGAACCAGCGCGGCTCGGGCGGGGCTTCGGCGGGGGTCCGCATCAGGCCGCCGATGCCTTGGCCGTCGGCGGCGCTCAGGATGCGGTAATCACCTGGCCCATCGATTGTCGTCCCGCCGAAGCTGCTGACGCTCCAGCCGACCACTTGGGTGTAGAAAGCCTGTGCCGCGTCGGGATCGCCGGTGATCAGCTCATACCAGATCGGCGTGCCATGTGGATTGCTCATGCGTGGCTCCTTCAAGCCTTGAGGTCGACGATCGGCTCGAACCCGCCCCAGAACATGCGCTTGCCGTCGAACGGCATCTCGGCAGGCGGCTTCATCCGCTCGTCGGCCATCACCTTTTCCCAGCCGGCGTCGCGTGTCGCCTTGTCGGGCCAGATGATCCAGGAGAAGACCGGGGTCTCGCCCTCCTCTGCCTTGAGCGCCCGGTAGAAGTCGGTGACTTCGCCTCGCGGCACGTCGTGGCCAAAGCCTTCCACCACGTGCAGCGCGCCATGTTCGATGAAGATCGGCGCCGCCTTGGCCGCCATGTCGAGATAGGCCTGCCTGTCCTTGGCCGGGGCCACGAAACCGTCGATATAGCTCATGTGCGTCTCTCCTCAGGCTGCAATGGGTGCGTCGGCGCGGAAGTCCGCCAGCTGGGCGGCGATCGCCGCGGCATAAGCCGGGCGATCGAGGCATCGCCGTTGATATGCCGCGAGATTCGCGTGGCGGGCCAGCAGATCGGTGGCGTCCAGCCCGCGAAGCACCGCGGCCATGATCAAGTCGCCAGCAGTGAACCGGCCTTCCAGAAAATCGCGCGTGCCCAGCGTGTCGGACATATGGCCGAGCCGCTTGTCGATCGCTTCGACCAGACTGGGCCGGCGCAGCGCCGCCCAGGGCTCGCCGGCAGCGAATAGGTCGACCGTCGCCAGTTCCATCAGCATCGGCTCGACGCTGTTCAGCGCCGCGACCAGCCAGGCGGTGGCGCGGGTCCGGCCGACGATGTCTGCCGGGAGAAGCGCCTCGCAACTGCTGCCGATATGCAGGACGATCGCGCCTGATTCGAACAATTGGACCTGGGTGTCACGATACGCCGGAACTTGGCCGAAGGGCTGCTCGGCGAAATAGTCCTGCGGTCGATCGACCGCGCTGATCAGCCGCGTGCGATAGGGCCGACCGGCTTCCTCCAATGCCCAGCGCACGCGGAAATCGCGGACATAGGTGCGGGCGAAATCGGGCACCCACTCGAAAGCGGTGACTTCGATGTCGCTATGGGGATCGATGGGCATGACCTTTTCCTCAGTTGCCGTCGGCGGCGCGTTCGAGCGTCGCGATGTCGATCTTGTGCATGCCCATCATCGCCTGCATCGAGCGGCGCGCGCGGTCCCGGTCCGGGCCGGTGTTCAATTCCATCAATCGGCGCGGCGTGATTTGCCAGGACAGGCCCCAGCGGTCCTTGCACCAGCCGCACATGCTCTCCGCGCCGCCATTGCCGGTGATGGCCGCCCACAGGCGGTTGGTTTCGTCCTGGTCGTCGGTCAGGATCTGGAACGACACGGCTTCGGTGAAGCGGAACTCCGGCCCGCCGTTCAGCGCCAGGTAGGACTGGCCGGCGAGCGTGAACTCCACCACCAGCACGCTGCCTTCGGGACCCGCGGGCGTGTCGGCCGGCGCGCGAACGATCCTGTCGACCCGGCTGTCGGGCAGGAGCGTCACGTAGAAGGACACGGCTTGCTCGGCATCGCCGTGGAACCAGAGGCTGGGAATGATCTTTTGCGGCATGTCGGTCGTCCTTATCGCAGGGGCAGGGTGCGAAGCGGTGCGAGCGTCCGGACGCGCGGATCGCGCAGCCAAAGCCCGGCCCATACCAACAGTCCCAGATAGACGCCGAACAGCGTGTGGCTGAACAATGGACTGCCGACACGCAACTGCATGGCGACGGCGCCGCCCAAATAGGCGGTGAGCAGGATGGCGCCGAGGAACGCAGTGCGCGGAACCGCGTACAGCAGCGTGGCCACGCCGAGGATGGTGCCGAGGAGACGGTAGAGCGCGGCATCCGCGGGCAGTCCGATTGGCGGACTGTTGGCGATCATCGTCTCGGGCACGATCAGCTTGCCGCCTGCATCCATCGCGAGGAAGAGGATAGCGAGGCCGCTCAAGGCTCGGCCGGCCCATTGGTCGCGCTTTCCGGCATGGGCTTCGGAAGCATCTTGAGTAAGGCTCGCCATCGTTCAGGCCACTTGCGTCTGGGCGGACATGGCGGCGATCGCGGCTTCCATGTCCATGTGGAACGGGCCGAAGCTATGGCCGTCGAGATCCTCGAACGAGCGGCCGTACATATAGCCGTGATCGTCCGGCGCGCTGACGTCGCCTTTGCCGCCCGCGGCAACCGCCTGTTCGACGATCGCGTCCACGGCCTCCCGGCTGTCGAAGGAGAAGCACAGGATCACTTCGCTGGCCGCCGACGTGTCGGCGATCGCCTTGTGCGGCATGAAGCTTCGATACAGTTCGTGGCTTAGGATCATGATCGAGATTTCATCCGACCATTTCATGGCCGAGCCCTGTTCGTTGCTGAACCGGTCGTCCTTGGTGAACCCGATCGCCTCGTAGAAGGCAGTCGACCGGGCGACGTCGGCCACGGGTAGGTTCACGAAGATCGTCTTCGGCATCGGTTCTCTCCCATTATGTGAAAACGCTGTGTCGCGAATCGTCTTGTTGAACTTGATGCCCGTGATGGTTACTTAAAGCAACTATGGAGTCACAAAAAATAACTGGAGTCGATTTCAACAAGGCACGGCGCTGGTATCAGGACGCCTGCGGCACCGCGCTGGCGATGGATCTGATCGGCGAACGCTGGTCGCTGCTGATCGTACGCGAATTGCTGCTGGGGCCACGCCGTTTCGGCGAAATACGTGGCGCGCTGGTCGGGCTTAGCGCCAATATCCTCACTCAGCGGCTCGAGGGGCTGGAGAAGGGGGGGATCCTGCGCCGCGAAGCCCTGCCATCACCGGCCAACGCCCAGGTTTATGCGCTCACGGCCTGGGGCAGGGCGCTGGAGGAGCCGATCTTCGCGCTCAGCCGCTGGGCGGCGGGTTCGCCGGCGCACGACGTCACCATGCCGCTCAGCAACACCGCCTTCATGCTGTCGCTGCGGACGATGATGGATCCCGAACGATCCAGGGACCTGGCGGTAGACCTGGGCTTCCGGGTGGGCGGCGAGCCGTTTCGCGGCGCCATCGTCGAAGGCCGGCTCGACGTGCGTCGTGCGGAAGTCTCGGACGCTCAAATCATATTCGAAGGGCAGCCCTCAGCGTTGGCTTCGGTATTCTACGGCCCGGCACCGCTCACCGAGTCCCAGGCGGCGGGAAAGGTCTTCGTCACCGGGGATGTAAAATTGGCGCAGCGCTTCATCGACCTTTTCCGGCTTCCTGCGTTCATCAACGCCTGAGCAAAGCCTAAATGTTGCGGTGCACGCCACCAAGCCTTAGGCGGAGGCGAACCCTAGTGACCGGATTGCATTGATGGCCGATCTTTCCAACGCCCAGCCCGACAGCCGGGAGACCACGATCCTCGACGCGCCCGACAAGAGCGTAAGCGTGCGCGACCTGTTCGGCATCGACATCGACATGGAAGTGCCGGCGTTCAGCGAGGCGGACGAGCGCGTCCCGGATCTCGACCCGGCCTATGTGTTCGATCCCGATACCACGCTCGCAATCCTGGCGGGCTTCGCGCATAATCGCCGCGTGATGATCCAGGGCTATCACGGCACCGGTAAGTCGTCGCACATCGAGCAGGTCGCGGCGCGGCTCAACTGGCCGTGCATCCGCATCAACCTGGACGCGCATATCAGCCGCATCGACTTGATCGGCCGCGACGCAATCGTGCTGCGCGACGGCCAGCAGGTCACCGAGTTCCGCGAAGGCCTGCTGCCTTGGGCGTTGCAGACCCCGACGGCTTTGGTGTTCGACGAATATGACGCGGGCCGCCCCGACGTGATGTTCGTGATCCAGCGCGTGCTGGAGACCGAGGGCAAGCTGACTTTGCTCGACCAGAACCGGGTGATCCGCCCGAACCCGTGGTTCCGCCTTTTCGCCACTGCCAATACGGTCGGCCTGGGAGACACCAGTGGGCTCTATCACGGCACCCAGCAGATCAATCAGGGCCAGATGGACCGGTGGAACGTGGTCGTCACGCTCAACTATCTGCCCGCCGCGACCGAGGCGCGGATCGTGCTCGCCAAGTCTGGCGACTATGACAAGCCAGGCGGCAAGGAGCTGGTCGAGAACATGGTCCGCGTGGCCGAATTGACCCGCCGCGGCTTCGTCAACGGCGACATCTCGACAGTGATGAGCCCGCGCACGGTGATCACCTGGGCGCAGAACGCGGACATCTTCAAGGATGTCGGCTTCGCGTTCCGCCTCTCGTTCCTCAACAAGTGCGACGAAGCCGAGCGGGCCCAGGTCGCCGAATACTACCAGCGCGTCTTCGGCAAGGATCTGCCCGAAAGCGTGGTGGGCAAAGTCTGAGCGAGCGCGTGGCCGCCGATACGCCCCTTGAACAGTTCCGCGCCGTGCTTGGCGGCACGGCGCGTGCGCTTTCGGGCGAGGCGGAAGCGGAGCTGAGCTTCACCGCCGATCCGCCGCGACAGGATGGGCGCAGCATCAAGGTGCCGATGCCGCCCCGCGGGCTGCCGGCCGAGCAGGTGGCCGAAGCGCGCGGCTTCGCCGACAGCTTCGCCCTGCGCATGCGGCATCACGACAATGCCGTGCATTTGCGTGCCTCGCCTTCGGAACCGGTCGCCCGCGCCGTGTTCGACGCCGTGGAAACCGCGCGGATAGAGGCGCTGGGCGGACGCGGCTATGCCGGCATTGCCGACAATCTCGATCACGCGCTCAACGTCCGCCTGCGCTCGGATCCGATCGCGCGTGCGCGCAATCGTGAGGAGGTACCGCTTTCCACCGCTCTCGGGCTGATGGTCCGCGAGCGGCTGACCGGCCGCCAGGCGCCCGCCGGCGCGGCGATGGGCCTCGCGCTTGTCCGCGACTGGGTCGAGGAGAAAGCCGCCGGAGACTTGGACGCGCTGGCGCTCGCGATCGACGACCAGCGGGCCTATGCCGCGCTCGCCACCAAGCTGCTCCAGGAACTGGAACTCGTCGAAGGCGACATGATCCCCGACGAGGCCGATGAAGGCGGCAGCGAGGATGAAGGCACCGATGACCAGGAGCAGCCCGGCGAGGAGGAAGGCGACAGCCAGTCCGAGCAGGGTGAGGGCGAAATCGAAGCGCGCGGCGAGCAACGCGACTCCGACGAGACCGAAGATGGCGAGCAGCAGCAGTCCGAAGCGATGGACGATGGCGAGGGCGAGCCCGGCGACGACGGCGAGGAGGGCATGGCGCCCAACCGGCCCAATCGCCCGTGGAGCGATCTGCCGCCGCAGTTCGAATATCGCCCCTACACGACTCAATTCGACGAAGTGATCGCCGCCACCGATCTGTGCGACACCGAGGAGCTCGACCGGCTGCGCTCCTATCTCGATCAGCAGCTGGTCCACCTTCAGGGCGCGGTCACCAAGCTCGCCAACCGGCTCCAGCGCCGGCTGATGGCGCAGCAGTCGCGCAGCTGGGACTTCGATCAGGACGAGGGCATGCTCGACGCGGCCCGCCTGGCACGCGTGGTGGTGAACCCCACCCAGTCGCTCAGCTACAAGATCGAGCGCGACACCGAGTTCAAGGACACGGTCGTCACCCTGCTGATCGACAATTCCGGCTCGATGCGGGGACGACCGATCTCGATCGCCGCGATCAGCGCCGACATCCTCGCGCGCACGCTGGAGCGGGTAGGGGTCAAGACGGAAGTGCTCGGTTTCACCACGCGCGCCTGGAAGGGCGGGCAGTCCCGCGAAAAGTGGCTCGCCGAGGGCCGGCCCGCGCAGCCTGGTCGCCTCAACGACATCCGCCACATCGTCTACAAGCAGGCCGACGAACCCTGGCGCCGCGCAAAGCGCTCGCTCGGGTTGATGATGCGCGAAGGGCTGCTTAAGGAGAATATCGACGGTGAGGCGCTGCTATGGGCGCATGGCCGGCTGATCGCCCGCCCCGAGGATCGCAAGATCCTGATGGTCATCTCCGATGGCGCCCCGGTCGACGATTCTACGCTCTCGGTGAACTCGGGCTCTTATCTCGAGCGGCACCTGCGCCAGGTGATCGGCTGGATCGAGGCACGCTCGCCGGTCAGCCTGGTCGCGATCGGCATCGGCCACGATGTCACGCGCTATTATGGCCGCGCCGTCACCATCATGGATGCCGAGCAGCTGGCCGGCACCATGGTCGAACAGCTGGCATCGCTGTTCGACACCGAATGACCGTCGACCCTCCCCCCGGCGGCTTCCGGGGGCCGGTCAAGCGCTCGATCACCATCGCCGGCCACCAGACTTCGATCAGCCTCGAACCCGTCTTCTGGCAGGCGCTGGAAGCGGCGGCGGGGTCGCACGCGCTGCCGCTCAGCGCCCTTGTCGCGGCGATCGACCATGCCCGTATCCAGGGGGAGGATCCTCCGAACCTCGCGAGCGCGCTGCGCACCTGGCTGATGACCCTGCCCGGCTGAACGATACAATTCGCGACAAAGTTGCGATACATTCGCATTAGCATTGACTCTGCGAACGGCTCGCAATAATCGCCCCTGCAACGAATTCAGCAAAGGGGCATTATCAGTGAACCGATCCCAGTCCGCGGGCCGCGCCAACGCGCCTGCTTTCCTCGCGCTCGCTTGCGTCGGGTTCGTTGCGAGCGCGCCTGCCGCTGCCGCCCCGGATCCGACCACGGACCAGGCCCAGAGCCAGACTGCGCGCGAACAGGACCGCGAGGACGTGATCATCACCGGCGAGGCGTATCAGCCGCACCAGGAGACGCCCAAGGCCACGCGCCCCGTCCGCGACACTCCGCAGACGATCACCGTCATCACCGCCGAGACGATCGAGCAGCAGAACCTGCTGACGCTGCGCGACATGCTCTCGACGGTCCCCGGAATCACCTTCGGCGCGGCCGAGGGCGGCACGCCGCCGAGCGACCAGATCAACTTTCGCGGCTTCTCGGCCTCCAGCGACATCACCCAGGACGGCGTGCGCGACAGTGCGGCCTATAGCCGCTCGGACTCGTTCAACCTCGAGCAGCTCGAGATCGTCAACGGCGCCAACTCGGTGCAGAATGGCGCAGGCTCGGCCGGCGGATCGATCAACATCGTCACCAAGCGCCCGCTCGGCGACACGCGCGTCACTGTCACCGGCGGCGTCGGCACGCCGGAATATTATCGCGGCACGATCGACGCGAACCTGCGCGCCAGCGAGCTGATCGCTGTCCGCCTCAACGCCATGGTCCACCGCAACGACGTGCCCGGACGCGACGTCGAGTACAACAAGCGCTGGGGGGTGGCCCCCTCGGTCGCGATCGGCATCGACGGCCCGACCAAGCTGACGCTGCAATACCTCCACCAGGAGGACCGCAACATCCCCCAATATGGCATTCCGTACTTCCAGAACGACCTGTACGACGGCATGATTCCGGGCGTCGACCGCGAGAATTACTATGGCTACCGCAACGTCGACCGGCAGGACATCGACGTCGACCAGGCGACGATGATCTTCGACCATGAGATCAGCGACACCGTCTCGGTGCGTAACCTCGCGCGCTGGCAGCAGGTCAGCCAGCTCACCACCGTCGGGCCGCCCCAGGGCACCTATTGCCTCGACAACGACCGCACGCCCACCGGCGGCAGCTGCGTCGTCGATCTCGACACCCGCACCGGCCCGGGCCAGGTGCTCAACATCACCGTACCCGCCGGCTATTACCTGATCGGCGGCCCGCGCGGGAACCTGCGCAATTCCAAGAACGAGCTGATGTACGATCAGCTCGATTTGCGCGCGACGTTCAACACCGGCGCGATCGAGCATACCGCGACGCTCGGCGGCTCGGTGAGCTGGGAAAAGTACACGCTGCGCAGCGGCAACGCGCTTCGCGACGCAGGGGGCGGCAATCCCTACGCCTTCAACCCCGCCGCCCCCAGCGCGAACCAGCATTACCCCTATATCAACATCGCCAACCCGTATGAGGTGGTCCAGGGGCCGGCGCTCCCCGGCGCGGTCTATGGCAGCAACACCTATACCGGCCCGATCAACTACACCTATACCGGGCGGCAGGTCGGCGAAGTCACCAATTATGCGGTGTACCTGTTCGACACGATGCGGCTGGGCAAGGTCGAACTGAACGCCGGCCTGCGCTGGGAAAGCAACCACGGATCGAACCTGAGCGCGGTCGGAGCCACGCGCCTGTACAACGACAACGACTTGCTCTCGTACCGGGTCGGGCTGGTCTACAAGCCAGTCGAGGCGGTCAGCCTCTACGCCGCCTATGGCAACTCCAAGACCCCGTCCCAATCCGCCGTTAACGGGTCGTGCACCGTCGCGGGCGTCAACGGCGCCACTGCCACCACCTGCATCACCACTCCGGAAAGCGCCAAGAACTACGAAATCGGCGC
The DNA here is from genome assembly GCF_021513175.1 of Sphingomonas sp. S2-65. Taxonomy (NCBI): domain Bacteria; kingdom Pseudomonadati; phylum Pseudomonadota; class Alphaproteobacteria; order Sphingomonadales; family Sphingomonadaceae; genus Sphingomonas; species Sphingomonas sp. S2-65. Next base: position 3,360,035 of record NZ_CP090953.1, read on the forward strand.
GAAGGCGGAGCTGGCGAACGGCCGCTTGCTGCTCACTGCCTCGGTGTTCCGCAACGAGCGCGACAGCTACCGCGTCGCTTCCAATGAACCCGGCATTCCCGATCAGCAGATGGACGGCCACTCGCGGGTGGACGGCATCGCGATCGGCGCAGTAGGGCGGATCACCAACGCCTGGTCGATCACTGCCAACTACACCTATCTCGACGGGAAGCTGATCCAGTCGGTCTCCAACTTCTGCCTGAACAATCCCGGCGCGGCGAACTGCGGCAACAGCGTTGCATTCCCGGACCCGGGTGCCGGCGCGCGGCTTCAGAACACGCCCGAGCATTCGGGCAGCCTGTTCACCACCTACAAGCTGCCCTTCGGGCTGAGCATCGGCTACGGCCTGACCTATCAGGGGGCGATCGCCTTCAACCTGCCCACCGCCACGGCGCGGACGGTGTATGAGGCCGACGACTATCTCGTCCACAACGCCTATCTCGCCTACGACTTCTCCAAGACGCTTTCGGCACAACTCAACGTCAAGAATATCGGTGACGAGCTCTACTTCACGCGTATCCGCAACAATGGCTGGGCGACCCCGGGCGATGCGCGCTCGGCGGTGCTGACGATCAACTACCGCTTCTGACGGAGCGGCAAGGCGCGGGCGGAGGGTCTTCCCCAGGGACCCTCCGCCCGGCTAGCCTCCCCGCACCGTCCGCCACGCAAGGCCGAACACCCATGATTATCGCCATCCCCGAACTGCTCGATCTCGCCCAGGTGGCGCGGTTGCGTGGGCTGATCGACGCCGCCGAATGGATCGACGGCAACGCTACGTCGGGCCACCAGTCGGCGCTCGCGAAAAAGAACGAACAATTGCCCGAAAACAGCCCCGCCGCGCGCGAAGCCGGTGCGATGGTGCTCGACGCGCTCGGCAAGTCGCCATTGTTCTTCGCGGCCGCATTGCCGCTCAAGGTCTTCCCGCCGCTGTTCAACCGCTATGGCGAAGGCCAAACCTTCGGCACCCATGTCGACAACGCCATCCGCATCCAGCGCGGCACCGAGTTCCGTATCCGCAGCGACCTGTCGATGACCGTGTTCCTGGAGGATCCCGCGAGCTATGACGGCGGCGAGCTGGTGGTGGAGGACCATTTCGGCGTCCAGCGGGTGAAGCTTCCCGCCGGTCACGCCGTGCTCTATCCCTCGTCCAGTCTCCACCACGTCACCCCGGTCACCCGCGGTGTCCGGGTCGCGTCGTTCTTTTGGATGCAGTCGATGATCCGGGACGACAGCGCGCGCCGCATCCTGTTCGACCTCGACCAATCAGTCCAGCGGCTCACCGCTCAGCTCGGCGCCGCCGATCGCTCGGTGATCGAACTCACCGGCGTCTACCACAATCTGCTGCGCCGCTGGGCCGACGCCTGAGCCTTCCGGTCCCCTTACCCGGCTTATCGCAGCGTCGCGTAAACGCACTGCTGCCGAGTGGTTGAACGTTGAGGTTCCCTCTGCCAGACGCGGCGTTCGCTTGAATAAGGGTGCAAATGAAAAAACTAGTACAGCTCGTCTGCGTGGTGCTGATCGCGGCCACGATCATGTTCGGCGGCCGCTGGTATATGTACGTCGCATATGCCGACAGCCCGTATGACGAGGTCGGCATTGCGCTCAACGGCTATGCGCCGGCACCGGTGCGCGCCTGGGGCTGCCACAAGATGCAGGCGCGCTTTCCCGGCCAGCTGCCGCCTTACGGATGCGGCGCGTCCGATGGCCGCACGTGGATCTGACGACACGATGACCTGAGGAGGCGAGCGTCGACAGCTGCGCTGATTGACGCGCCTCGCACCTCCGACGCGCCTGTCTGTGCGTCAGCCTAGCATCCCCGTCAGCCGCGACGACAGCAGCTCGCCGCTCCCGCGTACCGCCATATGCACGGCCAGCCCTTCGCGTTCGGCCGCCGCCATGCCCTCCGTACCCAGCACCGTCAGCGCGGTGGCCCAGGCGTCGGCCAGCATGCAGCTTGGGTGCAGCACCGTCAGCGACGCGACACGGTTTTCGAGCGGACGTCCGCTGCGCGGATCGAGTGTGTGCGCATATTCACGCGCGCCGTGGCGAAAGCGGCGTCGGTAATCGCCCGAGGTCGCGATCGACAAGCCGTGCAGTGCCACGCGGATCGGCGCGGCCGCGACGCCTGGGGCCGGCTCCAGGTCCACCCACCAGGGCTGGCCGTCCGGCTTGATCCCCTCGCCGCGAAGCTCCCCGCCGATCTCGACCAGGAAGTCGGCCAGCCCGAGGCCGCGTAGCCGCTCCGCGACCGCATCCACGGCATAGCCCTTGGCGATCCCGGAAAAATCGAGCGTGGCCGGGGCGAGCCGCCGCGCCCGGAGGCCGTCCTGCTCGACATGGCGCCGTCCGGAAGCGGCCAGCGCCTGGTTGAGCGCGGCTTCGCTGGGAACGCCGTCTCGCGGCCGGGCAGGCCCGAACCCCCAAAGGTCGACAAGCCGCCCCATCGCCGGATCGAAGGCCCCGTCGCTCGCCTCGGCCACCTTCAGCGCGGCGGCGAGCACCTCGGCGAAGCCAGGCGGCAGCGGCTGCCAGCGGCCGAGGTCCGAGCGGTTGAACCGGCTCAGGTCGGAACCCGGTTCCCAATGGCTCATTTCGGCAACGACCCGGGCCAACACGCCCTCGATCTCGGCAAGGATCTCGGCGTCGCTCAACGCAAGTTGCGGCTGTCGAACCTCTGGTGACGTGACTGGCCGCACGACCTGAACCGACCAAGTCGTTCCCATCGTCTCCCCGGCAAACGCCGCCACCTGCGCAGCGGCCTGCCGCCGGTGGAACGCCGCCGGCGACAGGCTGCTGGGAAGGGCGATGCGCGGTTGCGCGCTCAGGGGGCGAGCACCTCGAGCGTGGTGGTGTAGCTGATCCGGCGGCCACGCGGCATGCCACGACCGGGTCCACCGGTACCACCCTGGCCGGCAGCGGGTCCGCCCTGGCCAGCACCAGGACCCCCGGCACCGGGACCTTCGCCCTCGGGGCGGGGCGCGTTCGGCGTGACGTTCATCCAATACATGCCCGCCTGCGGCCAGGTGATGCTCACCTTGCCCTGCGCGTCGGTGCGCAGGTCCATCTGCTTCAGAGCGTCGCGGTAGCGGATGCCGCCGGGGATGGCGGTCACGTACAGGTTCGCCCCCGGCTTGCCATCGACCAGGAACTGGAAGGTTGCCGCCTCGCCAGCAACCAGGTCGTTGGGATGTGTCACCGGCACCAGCTCCAGGCCCTTGCCGGTGGGTTTGAACACGGTGTTGGTCGGCGCGCCCTGCGTCACGAAGATCTCGTTGCGGGCATAGCTTTCGCTGGTCTGCACGTCCGTGGCGCCCGCCGGGATCGCGCTGGCCAGCGTGTCGTGGGTGGTGCCGCGCGGCAGCATCTTGGTCTCGCCGTTCAGCTTGTAGCTGCCGAACACGCCCTGGTTGACCGTGCCGATGCGATACGTGCCCTGCTGCGTCAGGTGCACGTCGAAGGTCGCGCGGTAGCGGCCAATGCTGTGGTTCTCGACCTTGCCCTCGCTGCCGTCGGGCTGGGTCACGGTCGGTAGCGCACGGAACGGCTGGTGGTCGAAATAGAACAGGTCGTTCGACACCGCGGCGTCGACCGTCACCCAATTGTCGGTGCCCGAGATCGTGGTCGAGGAGGGCAGGAACCACATGCGGTGGGCCAGCGCCGCCGGCGCCGCGACCGCTGCCATCGCAGCTACGGCGAGAAGGGGAGTGCGAAGGTTCATGGGATACGGTCCTTCCGGGTTAGCGCTTGAGCGTAAACGAGACGGCGCCCAGCTCGGTCGAGCCCTTGAGCGCGCCCTTGGCGGCGGTGCCGTTCCAACTGAACGGGAGGCGTACCATCTCGCGGCCGCCGACTTCGCGGGCGGCCTCGACCACCAGCGTGTATTCGCCCGGGGTCAGCCGCGGCATGCTGCCACGCCCGCCGACCAGTTGCAGCCGCTGCGTGCCGGGGGCGCGGGTCGCGCCGCTCACTCCGTCGGCGGGGAAGGTCATGCCGCGCCCGCTGGTGCGCCACCACTGTCGGATATCGCGCAGCCACTTGGTGCCTTCGCCACCGCGCTTGTCGACATCGTACCAGACCGACAGCGTGCGCGGCGTGGTCCCGGTCTTCTCCAGCCACACCGCGACGTAGGGCTTGTGGTACTCGGCGACCCGCAGCCGCGGGATCTCGACTGACAGGTCGAGCGTCTGCGCACCGGCTGCGGCGGGAAACAGGCTGCCGGCTCCGATCGCGGCGGCGGTAAGTCCGGTCAGGCGGATATGCATGGTTCGGCCTCGTTCAATGGATGAGGAAAATGGCGATGAGCGCAGGGATGACGAGCCCCATGCCGACCAGCGGCCAGGTGCTCTTGCGATGCTTCGAGTGCATCTGCAGCAGCACCAGTCCGGTCATCGTGAAGATGATGCAGGCGAGCACGAAGATGTCGATGAACCACTTCCACGCGGTGCCGGCGTTGCGCCCTTTGTGGAGGTCGTTGAGATAGGCGATCCAGCCGCGCGAGCTGCGCTCGCTGGTCACCGCACCGGTTTCCCGGTCGATCGCCACCCAACCGTCACCACCGGGGCGGGGCAGGGCAAGGTAGATTTCGTCCGCCGACCATTCCGCGGTCCCCTGGGCGGGCATGTCGAGCGCGCCTTCGACGAAGCGCGTGACCTCGCCGGGAAGCGGCTTCTTCGCGTCGGCGGCATTGTCGGGGCGCACCTGTGTCAGCAGCGGCGCCGGCAGTTGGGCCTTTCGCTCCACCGATTGCGGCGATCCCTCGATGTCGGCGGCGTGGTTCAGCGTGAAGCCGGTAAGCGCGAACAGCAGCAGCCCGATCAGGCTGATAGCGGAGCTCATCCAATGCCAGGTATGGAGCTGCTTCAGCCAGAAGCTTTTCCGGCTACGCTTGCGGGGAGCCGGGGCGGCGCTTGCTTGCATCGAGGGGACGTTGCTCGTTCGTTTCGGGTATCCATCGGTAACGCGAACGATTCGCAATTGCAAACGCTTCCCTCTGCTCCTCACTGGTTTGGCGTAACTTTTCTAAACTTCCGATGCTGCGGATGCTGCGGGGTTCAGCGCCCCAGCAGCACCCGCGCCTGCCCGGCGATCTGCGCCAGCATTGCCGCGTTCGGCGTCGCAGCCTGTCGCGCGCGGCGGACCAATCCGGCGAACTGCTCCACCCGCGGCGCATGTGCCTTGAGCCACGCCTCGACTCCGACCTGGGGATCGCCATCCGGCAATCGGCTGAGGAAATCCAGGCGAAGCTGCTGGAAGTCGCGGGCAAGCCCGGCGATCAGCAACCGCTCCCACGGGTCGCCCGTGCTGATCCGCGCGGCCGTCGCCTGCGCCCAGTCGAGCCCCAGCACCTGACCAAGATGAGTAAAGGCGCGGGTAAGCTCGGTTTCGTCGATCGCGCGGCGAACCCCCAGATCGGCCAGACCGACCGCGCCGTCCATTTCAAACAGCCGTACCACCTTGCCGACCAGCTCCGCCGGCGCACCGGCGGCCTCCAGCCTGGCGGCGATGCGCCCGCTCTGTGCCTTCACCTCGTCAAGCAGCAGCGCCTTGGCCTGCCGGTCGAGCGCGTCGATGCCCGGCGTCAGCCGCTCGATCATTTCGCGCGGGCTCGCCCCTGGCGGCGATGCGCGCAGCAGGTCCGCAACTTGCCCACGAACCGCGACCGCCATTTCGTCGAGCAATGCGAGGCGTGCGCCTTCGCTTATCGCCGCCGTTTCCACCGCCTCCCAGGTATCGCTCAGGCAGAACAGGCGTTCGGCGACCACGAACATCGCGGCGATATCCCCCATCGCCGCGCCTTCTTCCTCGGCGAGTTCGAAGGGATGCAGCACGCCCAGCCGGTTCACCAGGCGATTTGCCAATTTGGTCGCGACGATCTCGTTGCGAAGCCGGTGGTCCTTGATCGCCGGGGCGAAGCGAGCCTGCATCGCCTGCGGAAACGCCGCGAGCAGATCGCCTTCCAGTTCCGGATCGTCCGACAGCTGTCGCGTCTCGATCGCATCCTGCAGCGCCAATTTGGTCGACGCCAGCAACACCGCCAGCTCGGGCCGCGTCAGCCCGCGACCGTCTTGCGCTCTGCGAAGCAGTTCCTCGTTAGAGCCCAGGCCTTCGACTGCCCGGTCGAGCCGTCCCGACGCTTCGAGTATCTCGATCACCCGCACATAGCTGGGCAGCGACACGGCGCCGTCATTCTCCATGAACGATAGCGCCAGCGTCTGTAGGCGATTGTCCTCCAGCACCAACTGCGCGACGTCGTCGGTCATCTCCGCGAGCAGTGTGTTACGATCCTCGAAGCCGAGCCTGCCTTCGATAACCTCGCGGTTCAGCGCGATCTTGATGTTGACCTCGTTGTCCGAACAATCGACGCCTGCCGAGTTGTCGATGAAGTCGGTATTGATGCGCCCGCCCAGTCCAGCAAAGGCGATGCGCGCGGCTTGAGTCACGCCCAGATTGGCGCCCTCGCCGATCACGCGCGCCCGCACTTGCTCGCCGTTGACCCGCAGCCGGTCGTTGGCCGGGTCACCCACGTCCGAATGGCTTTCGCTCGCCGCCTTCACATAGGTGCCGATACCGCCGAACCACAGCAGGTCGATCTGCGCCTTCAGGATCGCTGTGATCAACGCAGTGGGATCGATCTCGTCCTGGTGGAGCCCGAGCAGCGCCTGCACCTGCGGGCTGAGCGGGATGCTTTTCTCGGTACGCGCGAACACGCCGCCGCCTTGCGAGATCATCTTGGGATCATAGTCGGCCCAGCTCGAGCGTGGCAGAGCGAACATGCGGCTACGCTCTGCCCAGCTCGCGGCAGGATCGGGATCGGGATCGAGGAAGATGTGGCGGTGGTCGAACGCGGCGACCAGCTTGATCGCCTTGCTGAGCAGCATTCCATTGCCGAACACGTCGCCCGACATGTCGCCACAGCCGGCGACTTTCACCGGCTCGGACTGCACGTCGACACCCATCTCTAGAAAGTGGCGGCGGACCGAGACCCAGGCGCCGCGCGCAGTGATCGCCATCGCCTTGTGATCATAGCCGTGGCTTCCGCCCGACGCGAAGGCGTCGCCCAACCAGAAGTCGCGGTCGGTAGCGATCGCATTGGCGACATCGGAGAAGGTCGCGGTGCCCTTGTCGGCTGCGACGACGAAATACGGATCGTTGCCGTCCAGAACCGTCACGCCATCGGGATGCACGACTTCACCGCCGACGATGTTGTCGGTGATCGACAGCAGCGCGCGGATGAAGATGCGGTAGCTTTCGGTTCCTTCGGCGAACCAGGCTTCCCGGTTGGTGGCCGGGGAGGGGAGCAGCTTGGGATAAAAGGCCCCCTTCGCTCCGGTCGGGACGATGACCGCGTTTTTCACGCGCTGCGCCTTCATCAGCCCCAATATCTCGGTGCGGAAATCGTCGCGACGATCGGACCAGCGCAGGCCGCCGCGTGCAACCGGGCCAGCGCGCAGGTGGATGCCCTCGACGCGCGGCGAATAGACCCAGATTTCGCGCCAGGGCAGCGGCTGGGGAAGACCTGGAACCAGCTTCGAGTCTAGCTTGAATGCCAGCGCTTCGCTCGCGGCGGGTGCGAAGGCGTTGGTGCGCAGCGTCGCCGCCACCACGCCCTTGAGCGTGCGAAGAATTCGGTCGTCGTCGATCGCGGAGACCTGGTCGAGGCCGGCATCGATCGCGCGGGTGGCGGCTTCGATCGCCGCTTCGTCCTGCCCCCGCGCCGGATCATGCGCAGCCGCGAACCGGTCGATCAGCGCAGCGGCAACTGCAGGTGCGCGGCGAAGCGCATCGACCACTGTCGCCATGCCATAGCTGAGGCCGGTCTGGCGCAGATAGCGGAACCACGCGCGCAGCAGAATCACCGCGGCCGGCGGCATCCCGGTTTCGACGATCAGCCGATTGAACGTATCGTTCTCGGCGCTGCCCTGCAGCACCGCCGCGATCGCGTCCTCGACCAGCTTGGGCTCGCTCGCCAGCACGCGCGACGTCGTCGCCAGCGCCACGTGGAAGTCGTGTAGGAACACACCATTGCTGAGCTCGGTCGGCACTTCCTCGATTACCCGGAAGCCGAAATTCTCGAAAGCCGGCACCGCGTCAGATAGCGCTAGCGCGCCACCCTGGGCATACAGCTTGACGCGGTACTCGCCTGGGTTGCGCGGGTGCGGGGCAATGCGCACCGAACGGCTGCCGGGCGCATCCAGAGTGGCGATGCGCAGGATGTCACGCGCTGCCTCTTCGGGCGTGCTCGTTGTGCGATAAACCGGTGGGAAAGCCTGGGCGAAGCGCAGCGCCAGCCGCGTCGACGCGCTGCCCGCCTGTTCCGCGAGCGCCGCTTCCACGGCGGGGACCCACCCGCGCACCATGCGCTTCAGCCGTGCGTCGAGCGTCTCCTCATCGGGCACGGTGCCGCCACCGCGCAGATCGAGCGTGTAGCGCAGCAGCGCGACTACTCCGTCCTCCAGCGCGATCGACCAGTTGATCACCTTGGCATTCGCGGCGTTGCTCAGCATCTCGCCGATCGCCTCGCGCCGGCCGGTCGAAACGTCGTCGCGCGGCAACCACACAAAGGCGAACAGATGCCGTCCCAGCAGCGAGCGGACCAGCAACAATTTGGGCCGCGGCCGGTCGGCGACCGACATGGTCGTCAACACCAGCCGTTCGAGCGAGTCGACGTCGAACGCCGTCGTCAGGTCGTGCGGCAGCGCGGTCATCGCGTGCGCCATCGCCTTGCCGGTATGTCCCCTCGGGTCGAAGCCGAACTTTCCTTCGAGCGTCTTCAGGCGGGCCCGAAGCACGGGGACCTCGTCGGGGGAGGCGAACAGCGCCGCACTGGTCCACAGCCCGGCGTGGATCGAAAGTCCCGTCGCCTTCGCGCCATCGGCGACCGGAAGCACGACGATGTCGAGCGGCACCCGGCGATGCACGGTGGAGATGGCGTTGGACTTGAGGAGCAGGGGCGCTTCACCGCCAGCGTTGAAATAGGCGAGCGCCGCCAGGCGCGACGGTTCGGCGAGGATCGGCGTTTCCAGCGGGTGGCGAGCCAAACCGAGCTGGTCCGACACGCTGCCGTCCGCGTGCCATTGCTCATGTGCGAGCAGCGTCATCGCGCCGTTCGCAAACCAGTGCAGCAGCGCCGCGCCCTCGGGCGTGGTGCATCGCGCGGCATCGCCCAGGATCGTCGCCTGCAGCTGCCGCCAGCCTTCCACCGCACTGCGCACTTGTTCGAGAGTTTGTTCGATTTCGGCGATCAGCGCGCGCCGGGTGCGGGCGTCGCCGCGCTCCATTTCGATGTAGATCATCGATTCGCGGCTGCCGCCTCCGATCGAGATCAGCTTGCCCTCGCCATCGCGCTCGACCGGGATGACTGGGTGGATGATGCGGTAGATCGCGATGTCGTGCGCGGCGATGGCCGCTGCGATCGAATCGACCAGGAACGGGCGGTCGTCATTGACCACCGCCAGGCGCATGCGGCGCCGTTCTTCGTCCAGATAGGTCTCCAGCCGGATCTGCGGCTTTCCCGGCGGACGGACCGCCGCCGTCTCGGCGACGTACAGCGCGGCATCGGCGCGCTCGCCCTCGTCCAGTCCTTCCAACTCTCCCGGCAACGCTCCCTCGAGCAGCCGTGCCTCGAACGCCTGCGTCAGCGACGTCATCATGTTTTTCATGCGCGCTGCTATGCTCCCCTGGATTCTGGACCTCAAGGCTTGAGCTGCGGAAAAAGGTCCGCGCGAGGGGCGCTAGGCGGCTGCCGTGCGCATCACGCGTTGAGTGAGGGCAGCGTCGTCCTCCATCTTCGCGACGATGTCCAAGCCCCGCTCTCCGGCACGCGCCAGCAGCACCACGAAGTCGCCGGCCATTCCATCAGAGGCGATCTCGACATGGGCGAGGGGCGGGCGGCTCCGCAGCTCGGCAGCGGCGCGGGCGAAGAGGTCGGTCTTGGCTGCGGGCCGGCGGTGCTCCCGTTCCGCCTTGACGATCGCCTTGATCCCGCCCTCGGCGTTTTCCAGGAACCCGCGCAGCCCGCGCAAGGGGATCGCGTTGCGCTTGGCGTGGCTCAGCACGGCGGCGAACTCGGTAACCCGCGTCTTGTCATATTCTGATCCGAAGACGAGCTTGATCGGCGGGGTCATCGGCGCGCGGGACTGGAGGGTCAGCTCGGCATCCTTCAACAGCCTCAGATATCCGTCGCGGTCGCGTTCGGTGGCGAGTGCGAAATCATAGGCATGCCCGAGCGCGCGATACAGCGCGACTCGGCTGCGCGTGTCCGAAGTCCGCGCCGCCGCGGCCGATTCGCGGGCCACCATCAGCTGATCGGTCAGCGACTCAGGTGCACTTTCGGCGAGCGGCTGGTCATCCGCGGCGTCGATCCCGGCGCTGGGGCCATCCGCCCACACGGGAGCCGATACCGGCATGCTCGGCGCGGAGCGGCGCGAGGCATCGACCTCGGCATTCAGCCGCGCCTGCGTCTCGGCGTCGACAAGCTCTTTCCAGTTGATGACGCCATAGATGAAGTCGATTGTGTCCTCATCCGACGAGAACGGCATCAGGATGCCGCGGTACAGCGTGTTGTGTCCGCGCTGGCCGACGAACTCCGCTTCGAAGCCGATCGGCGCGCGATTGGCGATGATCTGGAGATAATGATCGGTCAGCCGCGACAGCAGCGACCGGCTCGGTACTTCGGCAACGCGCCGGATCGACGGGGTGAAGCCGCACTCCTCGCGCAGCGCGGTCCCGAGATAACGGATTTCGGGATCCTCCACCCCGCGGCTGAAGTCGAGGAGCACGCTGTTGGGCCCGAAATCGGCGATGTTGCCTGGGTGCAGGTCCTCGATCGATGGATAGGAACGCCCGTGCAGCAGCGACACCCAGTAATTATAGGCGCGGACATGCATCCGCCGCTCGTCGGTGCCGATTTCCAGCGGACGATCCGTGACGGCTTCGTCCGTTTCGACATCGGGATGCGAGTCGAAAGGATCGTTCATGCCGCGGGCCATATCCATGCACGTGCTCCACTCCGGGCAACCGCCCGCTAACCTAGTCGGCGGGTTGTGCACGCTGCGTGGTAAATGACGCGTAAAGCGCGCGGGCGAAAGTTACGGAGCACGATCAGCGTACGGGCCGCTTGTCAGCGCCGATTCATGCTGGTAAGCGCGCCGCTCTTTCCGGACGCAATCGTGTCCGGCAGGCCGCTTTAGCTCAGTTGGTAGAGCATCGCATTCGTAATGCGGGGGTCACAGGTTCGAGTCCTGTAAGCGGCACCAGCACATAACTAGAACATCTCTAGAAACCGTGCAATTCTGCGGTAGTATGGGCGCTACGCGGTCCCATATTTTCTCATTATGGTTCGCCGTGGCCCACGCAAAAGGGGCCACAAAACGTGGGCCACGAACATGCAAGGAGGCGTGGCGCCATGCTTGCCGTGGTGCAGGTTCAGGCGCTCAAACCGGCAGCCCGGCCGTTCAAGGTTTTCGATTCGGCAGGCCTCTACCTGCTCGTCCAGCCGTCCGGGGCGCTGCTCTGGCGCTTCCGCTATCGTTGCTGTGGGATCGAGCGGAAGCTCTCGCTCGGCAGCTTCCCTCAGGTGACCCTGTCGCAGGCGCGCCGGAAGCGCGAAGGCCCGCACGGCGCAACTTCCTGAGATTTGTTCTCGATCGCCGGCCGTTGCCGGCATTGACATGCGATTCTTGATGCGTGCTTCGAATAGCGCCGCAGCACGTGCTCGTGGTCTCGTCCGTCACCCTGCCGCGCCTTCGCCCGCACATCAGGATATGACCGGAGGCTCGCCTTAACGGATTTGCGTCGTCACCTAGCTAGTCGCCTGGCATGTCCTCCGCGAACTACTCGATAGACGTTGATCCGTCGCGCGATCTGGTCCGCGTACGCCTCTCCGGCTTCTTCACGACGGAGGAAATTGACCACTTCGAAGCCGAACTGCAACGTGAGCATCGCAGGCTCGGGTGCAGTCGCAGAGGCGGACCTCTGACGCTGAATGATCTCACCGGAATGTCCATTCAGAGCCAGGAGGTTCTCGCTCGCTGGGATGAGTTCCTGAGGAATCCTACACATCGCTCCCGCCGGTTGGCACTCGTCGTTGCTTCAGCCCTCGGCCGGATGCAGCTGCAGCGCATCATCGGAGACCGCAACGCTCGGGTGTTCACGGATGCGACCGAGGCTGAGGAATGGCTGTTTTCTGGGGGTGAGGCGTCAGCTTCGTGAGCTTAGGCTCGATCTGAGCGGCTCTGCCTCCTGGTAGGCCGCTGCCTGCCGCGCGCGAGAGCGTGAAGCGTCCGCGCGTCGAGGTAGAAGGGCTTGTCCTATGGGCACCTTGACCCTAGCGCGCTCCGACGCTCGTATCTCTGGCATCAAGAAATGAAGCACGCTCAAGCTGGCCGCTTTGCAGGCCTGGACTTCGGCACGACCAACACCGTCGCGGCGCTTGCTGATGGCGGCAACCTGTCGCGACTGGTTCGGCTGGATGGGCCCGATGGAGGCGACGAGGTCTTCCGCTCGGCTCTTTGCTTCTGGCAGGACGAAGGAGTGCCCGGCGGGATCGCCGCGGAAGCGGGACCGGCGGCAATTCGCGAATATCTTAAGTTCCCCAGCGACAGTCGCTTCCTTCAATCCTTCAAGTCGGTCGCGGCCAGCCCGATCTTCGAAAGCGCCTCGATCTTCAGCAGGCGTTTACGCTTCGAAGAGCTCGGCCGCATCTTTCTCGAGAAGCTCGTCTCCCATTCCGCGGGCAGCCTCGATCGGCTTGAACGGGTCGTGGTCGGAAGACCGGTCCACTACGCTGGTGCCCGTTCAGACCCGGCGCTGGCCAGGCAGCGTTACGATGCCATGTTCGCGGGCTTCGCGGGCGAGATTCACTATGTCTACGAGCCACTGGCGGCGGCCTTCAGCTATGCAACCTGCCTGAAGTCTCCGGCGACGCTTCTCGTCGCCGACTTCGGGGGTGGCACGAGCGACTTCTCCGTGGTTCGGGTCGAGGCGCCGGGTGCGGCGCAGCGCTGCACCCCGCTTGGCCATGCCGGCGTCGGGATTGCCGGAGATCGGTTCGATCAGCGCATCGTTGAGCGCCTTGTGTTGCCGATGCTGGGGAAGGGGTCGCAGTACCGCTCCTTCGGCAAGGTGCTTGAAATCCCGGGTGGCTACTTCGCGGACTTCTCCGACTGGTCGAAACTCGCGTTGATGCGCAACCGACGCACGCTCGAGGAGCTGGAGCGCCTTCGGCGCAGCGCTCTGGATCCGAATGCCATTGGGCGCCTGATAGCGATGGTCGAGAACGAACTCGCCTTTCTCCTTTATGATGCTGTCGGGCTGCTGAAGCGCTCGCTTTCGGAACAGGAGCAGGCGACTTTCCGCTTCTCCGGCGCGGGGGTGGAAATCGAGGCGGAGGTTGCGCGCAGCGACTTCGAAGATTGGATCGCCAATGACGTGGCCCGCATGGCGGCTGCGGTTGATCAGGCAGTGGTGCAGGCTGGTGTCGGAGACGCGGAGATCGACCGTGTCTTCCTGACGGGCGGGACATCGCTGGTGCCGGCCGTTCGCGCCATCTTCACGAGCCGCTTCGGCGTTGAGCGAATCGAGTCCGGTGGCGAGCTGACGTCCATCGCGCATGGTCTCGGACTGCTTGCGCAGGAAACGGACCTGTCTGCCTGGGCGGCATGACGGCCGCGTCTCAGGCGGCCTTCAGCGGGACGGCACTCTGCGGACTCATCAAGGCATGTCTCGAAGCGCAAGGTTTCGAGGTGAAAGGCGAGGTGTGCGGAACGGGCGTCGCCGGCATCCGCGACGTGGAGCCGCCCATCGTCGTCGTCGCCGAGCTGAAGCTGTGGTTCGATCTTAACTTGTTCTGCAAGCCATAGATCAGCTCCGCGCGGCCGACCGCCTCTACCCCGCCGTGGTCGCGAGCCGGCGAGGGAGCGATCAGGACCGGCAGGAGCATCGAGCGTCCTCCCGAACATCAAGTTGTTGAACCGGAACCGAAAGGCTGACCCGCAAGCATCCTTATAGCGTCATGGATCGTTAACCCATTTCCTCAGCGCCATGATCGCGACACGAAAATTTCGAGCTTGCGCGTATCCCGCTTTGACGAAGACAGATCCGGCCTGAACCATGACATACAGTGAAGCTTTATCGGCCAGCGCGGGGCAAATACCCGTGAGCGCGCCTTGTGACCTTCGGGGGATCGCGCGCCATCTCGCCACTTTTCGCCAGCCCAGCAACTTGCGCGGGCTCTTCGAAATTGCGGTAAGCGTCATACCGCTGGCGCTTCTGTGGTTGTTGATGTGGCGCTCGCTGCACATCCATTACGCGATGACGCTGCTCCTGGCACTTCCCGCGGCCGGCTTTCTCCTGCGCCTGTTCTTGATCCAGCACGATTGCGGGCACGGTGCGTTTTTCAAGGGCCGGCGTGCGAACGACTGGGTGGGCCGTTGCATCGGAGTGCTGACGCTGAGCCCATATAATCTGTGGCGTCGGGGGCACGCGACACACCATGCGGGAATAGGAAACCTTGATCGGCGTGGCACGGGCGACGTCGACACGCTCACTGTTTACGAGTTCAGGGAGCTCGGCTTCTGGGGCCAACTGCGCTACCGGTTGTATCGGAATCCTGCGGTGATGTTTGGGCTAGGCCCGGCGTGGCTGTTTTTCTTACGGTATCGGCTGCCGCTCGGTCACATGCGCGAGGGTTGGCGCCCTTGGGCCAGTGCTATGGGGACCAACTGTGCGATCGCACTTGTCTCGACAGGTCTGATGCTCCTGGTCGGATTGCGGGCTTTTGTGCTGATCCAACTACCGATCACCCTGATCGCAGCCTCCGCAGGCGTATGGCTGTTCTACGTTCAGCACCAATTTGAGCAGACGCATTGGAGCAAAGGCGAGGACTGGGCTTTCCACGAAGCCGCGTTACGCGGAAGCTCGCATTATGCACTGCCTGGCGTCTTGCGCTGGTTTACCGCGAACATCGGCATGCACCACATTCATCACCTCTGCAGTAACATCCCCTTCTACCGCCTTTCTGCAGCGCTTGAGGCGCGACCCGAGCTCGCGGCTGTCAACCGCCTGACAGTCCGTCAAAGCTTAGGGTCGGTGAGACTCGTTCTGTGGGACGAGGCGGCTGGCCGCTTGATCTCGTTCCGAGAGGCCCGAACCGGCCGGGGGCATCAGCGATGAGAGAGGTTCAGTTCGCCCGTGCTCGTTGCGAACATGCTGGCTCCACCATGCGGGCTTGAACCAAGATGCGCCACGTGAGGCATGTCCGCGACGGGGTCCAGCTTACGAGCAGGTTGACAATCCTTCAAGTTGAGGCATCTTCCAAATGAGACACCGGTGTCTCAGAAGTCCGCTCCTCACGAGCACGAAGGACCAGACCGGTGAAACTACGTGGAGAGGAGATCCATCCGATGGCGTTCGACCGGTCGTGCCTTCTAAACAATTCTGCCCTGGTATCTCTGGGGGTGATCCTCTTTGCAGGAAGTGCGACCAGTGCTGGCGCACAGGTCGCGCCCGCTGCCGACCCCGCCACTCAGATGACTCAGCCGGTGGAGCCTTCCGCGTCGATCACTCAGGATGCCGCGCAGGACGAAGTAGGCGACGAGATCGTCGTTACCGGCTTCCGCCGCAGTATCGAGAAGGCGCTCGAACTCAAGCGCAACAGCAACTCGGTCGTCGACAGCATCGTCGCCGAGGACATCGCCAAGTTCCCCGACAACAACTTGGCCGAGTCGATCCAGCGCGTGCCGGGGGTGACGATCACCCGCGATGGTGGCGAAGGCCGCAACATCTCAGTGCGCGGGCTCGGCGCCGATTTCACGCGCGTCCGCATCAACGGCATCGAGGCGCAGGCGACGACCGGATCGAACCGCGGCCGCGGCTTCGACTTCAATGTCTTCGCGTCCGAGCTGTTCAACCAGATCGACGTGCGCAAGACGCCCTCGGCAAATGTCGAGGAAGGCTCGCTCGGCGCCACCGTCGACCTGCACACCGGCCGGCCGTTCGACAGCAAGGAGCCGATCCTCGCGATCTCGGCGCAGGCCGGCTATAACGACCTCGCCCGCCAGATCGATCCGCGCTTCGCATTGCTTGCCAGCGACCGTTGGGAGACCGGTATTGGCGAGATCGGCCTCGCCGCCTCGATCGCCTATTCGGAGAAGACCACGCTCCAGAACGGCGTCTCCACCGTCGGCTGGCAGCAGGGCAATTCCGACGGCGGCTTCTGCAATCCGGCGACCAACGCCGCGCTTTGCGCCGGGACCAATCCCGCCGCTTATGCGCTGGCGGGCCAGCCGACGACTCGCTACCCGCGCTTCCTGCGCTATCAGGACCAGAACCTGAAGACCGAGCGGCTCGGCATCACCAGCTCGTTCCAGTGGCGGCCGTCACCGGCGACGACCGTGTCGCTCGACGCGCTGATCTCGCGCTTCAAGGGCAATCGCAACGAGCGCCAGCTCGAGGCGATCTCGCTGAGCCGCCCCGCCGCGACCGGCGGCAAGCCCGAAGTGGTGGTGCGCGACATCGCGGTCGACGAGAACGGCACCGCTACGTACATGCTGCTGGACAATATGGACATCCGGTCCGAAAACTATGTCGACAAGTACAGCACGATGTTCCAGCAATATACGCTGAACGTCGAACATGAGTTCAGCGACCGGTTCAAGGCCAGTGTCCTGGGCGGTTACGTCAAGAACGACTTCAACAATTTCTACGACTACATCGCTCAGATGGATCGCCAGAATGTCGACGGTTACTCGTACGACATCCGCGGTTCCGGACAGTATTTTCCGGCGATCAACTATAACTTCGACGTGAAGGATCCCAACAACTGGTATGTTGGCCCGTCGCGCGTGGCGCCGGGCGGCGGCACCGGCGCCAGCGGCCCGGAAATCCGGCTGCGCCCGAACTGGAACGACAATGTCTACAAAACCGGCCAGCTCGATCTGACCTTCAAGGTCAACGACCGGGTCACCCTGACGGGCGGCTTCCAGCGCAAGAGCTATGAATTCGTCGGCCGCGGCATGCGGTTCGCCAGCGGCGAGGGCAACATCCCGGCGCTTCCCGCGGGCACCACGATGGCGAGCATCACCGAGCAATATTGCGGCTTCCGCGGGCTCGCGCTGCCGGCAGGCACCGATAGCTGCTGGGCCACGCCTAACCTGGACGCCTTTGCCAGCGCTTATGGCGTGTTCAGCAATTCGGGGCGCTTCCTGCTCTCGCAGACCAGCGCGAGCGCCCGTGGGGACAACCGCACGGTCAGCGAGAACGATACAGGCGGCTATATCCAGGCCGCCTTTAACTTCGAGATCGGCGGCGTGCCCGTCCGCGGCGACATCGGCTATCGCCGCGTCCATACCAAGCAGGAATCGGGCTTCTACTCGACCGTTCCGACGGCGGTGAACCCATCGGGGTTCGAATGGACCGAAGTGGGCCGCTCCTATGACGACGATCTGCCCTCGCTCAACCTGGTGATCGAGCCCAGCCGCGATCTCCTGCTGCGCATCGGCGCGGCAAAGGTCATGGCGCGCCCGGGGTTGGGCAGCATCTCGGCGGCGACCAACGTCTCGGTCGCCGGCGCCTCGCGCTCGGTCTCCACGGGCAACCCGAACCTGGAGCCTTATCGCGCCAAGACCCTCGATCTGGCGGCGGAATGGTATCCGATGCGCGGCTCGATCATCTCCGCGGCGTTCTTCTACAAGGACATCTCGACCTATGTGCAGAACCTGACGAACACCGCGCCGTTCTCGACCACCGGGCTGCCGGATTCGCTCCTGGCCGGCACCGGCTATGACGGCACCACCGAGTTCCAGATCTCCAACGTCGTGAACACGCCCGGCGGCCCGCTCAAGGGGCTGGAACTCAACGTGCAGCAGGCGCTGACCTTCCTGCCCGGGTTCCTCAAGAACTTCGGCGTTCTGGCGAACTACACCTATGTCGACTCCGACATCGACTATATCGTGAGCGCGACTCCCACGACGCAGGTGACCAGCACCCAGCCGCTGCTGAACCTGTCCAAGAACGCCTTCAACGCCACGCTCTATTATGAGCAGGGACCGTTCCAGGCGCGCGTCTCGGGCAATTACCGCAGCAAGTTCCTCACCTCGGTACCCGCAAGCTACAACACCGATGTCGGCGGCACGCGCAGGGCGACTTATGTCGACTTCTCGATCTCCTACCGTCTGGGCGACAGCATGACGCTCAGCCTGGAGGGCATCAACCTCACCAACGAACCGACCATCAGCTACACGGACTCGGTGGCGGAACGCGTGAGCGACTATTTCCAGAGCGGGCGGCAGTTCTACGCAGGCATCCGCTACAGCTTCTGATCGTGGCATGGCCGGCAGTCCGTCTCGGGCGGACTGCCGGTCCAGACGGAGGCTGGCGCATGGAACGACACGGCTTTGAAGTGAACAGGCGGGCAGTGCTGGCCGGCGGCGCCTGCCTGTCGCTGCCCGTCCCGGTTACGGCGCAGGGGCGCAATGCACCCGATCCCTGGGCCGAGGCACAGGCGATACGCGCCCGCATTCGCCCGCCCAGCTTTGCGCGGGCACGGGCGGTCACGCCCCAGCAATTCGGGGGCGTTCCCGATGGCCGCACGCTGGCGACCGAGGCATTCCGGCGCGCGATCGCCGCCGCCTCGCGCATCCCCGGGGGCGGACGCGTGCTGGTCGATGGCGGCATCTGGCTCACCGGCCCCATCCATTTGCGCTCGAACGTCGAGCTCCACGTCGCGCGCGGCAGCACCATCCGCTTCAGCCCGGATCCCGCGCTGTATTTCCCGCCGGTCCTGACGCGGATGGAGGGCAATGAGCTGATGGGCATCTCGCCCTTCATCTACGCGCTGGAGTGCGAGAACATTGCGATCACCGGCGGCGGAACGCTGGATGGTCAGGCGAGCGAGGCGCATTGGTGGCCCTGGGCGCATTCGCCGCGCGATGGCCTTGAGCGCGATGGCGCCCGCCTGAAGCGGCTGGCCGAAGAGGGCGTGCCCGTCCGCAATCGCGTCTTCGGGCCGGGTTCGACGATCCGCCCGCAGTTCATCCAGCCCTACCGCTGCCGCAACGTCCTGATCGAAGACGTCACGATCCTCCGCTCGCCGATGTGGGAGATCCACCCCGTCGAGTGCGAGAACGTAACCGTCCGGCGCGTGACGATTTCCAGCCACGGCCCCAACAATGACGGGTGCGATCCCGAAAGCTGCCGCGACGTGCTGATCGAGGATTGCCTGTTCGATACCGGCGATGATTGCATCGCGATCAAGTCCGGCCGCAATGCCGACGGCCGTCGGCTGAAGCGTCCGACCGAGAATGTCGTCATCGCCGGCTGCACGATGGTCGATGGCCATGGCGGTGTGACGCTGGGCAGCGAGATCACGGGCGGCGTGCGCAACGTCTTCGTCGAAAATTGCCGGATGGACAGCCCGCGGCTCAACACCGCGATCCGCTTCAAGAACAATGCCGCCCGCGGCGGAACGCTGGAGAATATCCATGTCCGCGACGTGACGGTGGGGCAGGTCGGCAGGGCGGCGATTACGATCGACTATAATTATGGCGAGGGCGCGCAGGGTGGTTTCACCCCGGTGTTCAAAGGCCTGACGATCGAGCGCCTGCTCGTCGGCCAATGCCAGCGAGTCCTGAACCTCCAGGGCTTCAAGGCCGCCCCGATCCGCGACATCGTGCTGCGCGACTGCGTTTTCGTGCGCGCGGCAGAACCCGACTTCGTCCTCCATGTCGAGGGCCTGCGATACGACAATGTCCGCCGCAACGGCAGGGCGGTGAGCGGCCCGACCCCGGGCGGCATCCCGCGCCCAGCTGATGGCGGCGGTTGATAGGAGCATGAGCATGACTCGTTTTTGCCGCTGGCTCGGATGCGCGGTGGGCGCATCGGCCATCGCGCTCGCGTTGCCGGCCAGCGGGCAACAGGCGCCATCCCAGCCGAGCGCGCGCGACCGGCTGATCGATCATCTCACGCGGCTGGCCGATGCGCAGACGTCGGCGCGCGCCGCGCAGATTGCCGCGATCACGACCCCCGCGCAGGCGCGAGAACGGCAAGTCGCCGTCCGCGCGGCGCTCGCCGACCTCATCCGCCCCGAGCATGCGGCGGGAACCGTCCGCTCCGCCGTGACGCACACTGGCAAGGGCGAGGGATACACAATCGAGGCGCTCTGGTATGAGAGCCTTCCCGATTACCGTGTCACCGCCGATCTCTATCGGCCGAACGGCGCCGGTCCGTTCCCTGCGATCATCGTCCAGCCCGGGCATGGAGTGGATGGCAAGCTCGGTGACCATGCCATCGCTGCCCAACTCGCCCGCGCAGGCTTCGTCGTGCTGTCGATCGACATTGTGGGTGAGGGCGAACGGCTGCAATTCCATGATCCGGAGGTTGGCGCGTCCAAGGTCGGCCGCCCCACCGGCGAGCATTCCATGGCGTTCGCCCAGGCGCTGCCTGCCGGCGGCCACGTCTCCCGTTTCTTCCTTCAGGATGCGATCCGCGGCGTCGACTATCTGATGAGCCGCGCGGACGTGGACGGCGGCAGGATCGGCGCGTTCGGCTGTTCGGGCGGCGGGACGGCGGCAGCCTATCTCGCAGCGTTCGACTCCCGCATCGCCGCAACGGCGATCGGCTGCTTCACCAACACCTATGATCACCTCCTGGCGCCCGGCGGGCCGGGACCCCAGGATGCCGAGCAGTCGATCCCGTTCTTCCTGGAGCGCGGCCTCGATCTGCCCGATTGGATCGAGGCGGTCGCGCCGCGCCCCTATGCAGTGGTGTCCACCACCAGTGACATGTTCCCGATCGCCGGCGCGCGCGAAGCCTATGCCGAAGCGAGCCGCTTCTACGGCGTGCTCGGCGCGGGAGACCGCCTCACGATGATCGAGGGGCCGGGCGGCCATGGCGCGTTGGCGCCGATCATGCCCAAGATCGTCGCCTTCTTCACCCGCTGGCTCAAGAACGACACCACCGAGCGGCCGTTCGTGCCGGAGCCTGTGGGCGACCCCGCGCGGCTGCTTGTCTTCCCCGATGCTGCCCCCGGCAGCACGCCTGGCGGCCGCTCGCTCGCTCGGGTAATCGCAGCAGTGGCAAATGCAGTGCGACCGGCCGCCGGCGGGAATGTCGGGGAACTGCGCCAAGCTGTACGAGAGCGCGCACGCATCAGCGTCGCCCCTAGCAGCGAAGCGCCGGAAATGACGCTCGGCGCCGCCGCACCGCGCGAAGGCTATACCCTCCAGCCGCTCGGTTTCGCGGCGGCGGCCGACCTGCGGGTCGACGGGCTCTACGCCCGCGCCGTGGGCAAGGGCAGTCATCCGACTTTGTTGTTGCTCGCCTCCAATGGGCTGCAGGGCGCGGCAAACGCCGGGGGCTTGCTGGATCGCTGGGCCAAGGCTGGCTGGAACGTCCTTGCGCTCGAGCCGCGCGGGGCGGGGGGCAGCGAGGAGCTGAAGTCGGCGCTGACCGGCGATTGGACGCTGCTGTCGCTGCGCGCGCTGCTGGTCGGCAAGACGCCGCTGGGCATGCGCGCCGACGATGCTCTCGCCGCACTGAACTGGCTGGCGAGGCGTCCCGAAGTCGATCGGCGGCATCTCGCCGTACATGGCGCCGGTGCGCTGGGCCCGGTTGCACTCCATGTCGGCGTTCTGGATGCCCGCGTGACGCAGGTGTTCAGCGACGGCGCGATCACGTCTTTCCGCGAGATCGCCGAACGTCCGATCAGCCGCAACGCCGCCGAAGTGAGCGTGCCCGATGTGCTTTCGCGCTACGATCTGCCGGACCTGATGAGCGTGCTCGGCACCCGGCTGACCCTGATCAATCCGGTCAATGCGGTCGGCGAGCCGCTCCGCCTCGAACAGCGGACCGCGCTGCCCCAGTCCGTTCGCGTCATCACTCGCTCCGCGCGCGATCCCATCGCGCCGCCTTCCTTCTCCCGCCGCTAGAGGTGTCCATGTCGACCGATCGCCGTTCCTTCCTGACTGCCGCAGGCCTGGGCGCAATGGCGGCCACGTCCGCGCGCGCCGCGCCGCTCCAGCGCAATGCCAAACCGGCGATCCCGGCGCTTCCGGTGCTGCCGCCGCCGCTGGCCAACGGTGTCCGAGTCGATCCGCGCGAGTTCGGCGCCAAGGCCGACGGCACGACCAAGGACACCGCCGCCGTGCAGCAGGCGCTCGACCGCTGCGCCGTGATGGGCGGCGGCGAAGTGGTGTTGGCTCGCGGCACCTTCCTGGTCGGCGCGATCCGCATCGGTTCGAACACGACCTTGCGGGTGGATGCCGACGCGACGCTCCAGGGATCGGGCGACCTTGCCGATTATCCAGTGGTCCAGGTGCGGTGGGAGGGGCGCTGGGTCCCCGGCTACACCGCGCTTGTCTGGGCACAGGATGCCCGCAACATCCGCCTGAGCGGTAAGGGCCGCATCGTAGCGTCGTCGGCGATCCCGGGCCGCGTCGCGAAGTCGGGCTTGCGGCATCCCGCCCTGTTCGAGTTCGTGGATGTGCGCGGCCTGAGCGTCACCGATCTCCACACCGAGCAGAACGACATGTGGTCGATCCATCCGGTGTATTGCGACGACGTGCTGTTCCGCGGCGTCACCGTCAACGGCAAGGCGGACGGCATCGACGTGGACTCGTGCCGCCGCGTGGCGATCGACAAATGCAATTTCGACACGGTCGACGATTGCATCTCGCTCAAGTCGGGACGGGGGCTGGAGGGCACGACGATCGGGCGCCCGACGGAGGATGTGACGATCACCGATTGCACCTTCCGCGATCATCGCTGGGCCTGCATCGGCATTGGCAGCGAGACCAGCGGGGGCGTGCGCCGCGTGCTGGTGGAGCGCTGCCAGTTCCTCAAGGCACATACCTTCAGCGTTTATCTCAAGAGCCGCCCGGGCCGCGGCGCGTTCATCGAAGACATCACGATGCGCGATCTCGACGTATCGGGTGCGGGCTATGGCTTCCTCCGGCTGAACTTCCTCGACAGTGGCAAGCAGGACCAGTTTCCGGTGCCGGGATTTGAGGGGATTCCGCGGGTCGGCAACTTCGTTTTCGAGCGGATCCGCGTGAAGGACGTGCCGATCCTGGTGGAGGCCGTAAACATCCACCCCGAAAAGCCGCTGCAAGGCTTCGTCCTGCGCGATATCACGGGCACCTGCGGCCACGGCATTACGCTTGCGAACATGCGCGACGTCACGCTGGAGGGGATCAACGTCAACGTCTTCTCCGGGCCCAAATTGGCAGCGGTGAACGTCACCGGGCGGGGGCTCGAAGGCGCGGCGAAACTGGTGCCGACCGAGCGTCCGCCGGCGGTGGTGCCGAGCGCCACGCCTTTCGTCCTGGGCATGCGCCCGGGCGCGCCGAACTGAAGAAGGACCTCGACATGACGACACGCAGGACGGTTCTCACCGGCGCGGCAGCGATCGGCGCGAGCGGATTGGTTTCGCCCGGCTGGGCCTGGGCGGCCGATCGAGACGCGCCAGTCGCGCGAACGACATCTGGTCCGGTGATCGGCGCGCGTGACCGGGACATCTCTGTTTTCAAGGGGATACGCTACGGCGCCGACACCCGACTGACTCGCTTCGCCCCACCTCGCAAGCCCGAACCCTGGACGCGCCCGGTCGAGGCGCTGCGCTACGGCCACGCCGCGCCCCAGCGCAGCCCCACCCCCGACCAGGACGAGGACTGCCTGTTCCTCAACGTCTGGACTCCCGGCCTCGATCGCGCCCGCCGCCCGGTGATGGTCTGGATCCATGGCGGCGCCTATTCGAATGGCTCGGGCTCCGACGCAGTCACCGAGGGCACCCGCCTGGCCCGCCGCTCGGATGTCGTGGTCGTAAGCTTGAACCACCGTTTGAACCTGTTCGGCTACGCCTATCTCGCCCGATTGGCTCCCGGCTTCGAGGCGTCGGGCAATGCCGGGCAGCTCGATCTGGTCCTCGCATTACAGTGGGTCCGCGACAACATCGCCAACTTCGGCGGTGACCCGAACAACGTCATGGTCTTCGGTCAATCCGGCGGCGGCGCGAAGATCGCCACGCTCCTCGCCACCCCCGCCGCCGAGGGGCTATTCCACCGCGCCGCCACGATGAGCGGGCAGCAAGTCACTGCGTCGGGCCCGATCAACGCCACGCGCCGCACGCTCGCCTGGCTCCAGATCCTCGGCCTCACTGCCGAAACCGCAGCCCGCGTACGCGAGTTGCCGACCGCCAAGCTGCTCGACGCGGCGACTGCGGAAGATCCGATCCTTGGCTATGGGGGCCTCTATTTCGGCCCGGTGCTCGACGATCGCGTGCTCCATCGACATCCTTTCTATCCAGACGCCGCTCCGCAAGGGCTCAAGGTGCCAATGATGATCGGAAACACCAAGCAGGAGACTCTTGGCTTCGTCAGCGGCCCGGACAATAGCGGCCTGGACTGGAATCGGCTGCCGAGCCGAATGACTCCATCCGCGATGCGCATCGACATCGCGCCCGAGACGGTGATCGCCGAATATCGTCGGCTCTATCCGAACATGACGCCCGACGAAGTGTTGATCGCGGCCACGACCGCCGGTCGCTCGTGGCGCGGCGCAGTCATCGAGGCGGAGGAGCGCGCCAAGGCAGGGGCCCCGGCCTTCGTCTACCAACAGGATTTCGCGGTGCCGATGCGCGATGGAAGGCGGGGCGCGCCGCATGGCTCCGACATCGCCTTCGTCTTCGACAATCTAGACGCGTCGAGTGCATCGAAACAGCCGGGCGCGGAGCGAATGGTAGCGGCGTTCAACGGCGCCTTCACCGCCTTTGCACGGACGGGCGATCCCAACCACAAGGGCCTGCCGCGCTGGGACCGCTATACGCTTCCCCGCCGCCAGACGATGGTAATGGATGTCGAGCCCCAGCTAGTCAGCGATCCGCGTGGATCCGAGCGACAACTGTTCGCACGCGTGCCCTATGTCCAGCCGGGCACCTGATCTGATACGCTGAACTGCGACAAAATGCCGGGGCTTGGCGAGTGATGCTTCGAGACAGCTAAACGAAAACGGGAGGGCGAAATTTGACGAAAGACGTCGATCGGGGCGAGATCGAAAAGCCCGCGACGATCAATGACGTCGCCTTGCGAGCTCAAGTATCGAAGAAGACTGTCTCGCGCGTTATCAATCGAGTGCCCACCGTCGACGAGAAAATTCGCGACCGTGTGACAAACGCGATCCGCGAACTCGGCTTTCGCCCAAACCCACAGGCGCGCAGCCTCGCCTTCCGTCGCTCGTTTCTCGTGGGACTGGTTTACGACAATCCGAGCCCGGCCTATGTCGTGAACCTGCTGGAGGGGATCCTCGACGCGCTGGCAGGCTCTGGCTTCGAGCTTGTCGTTCATCCTTGCGACCACCAGTCCACGACGCTTCTCGACAATGTCGAGGAGTTCGTAGAGCGCCAGCGGCTCGCCGGGGTGATCCTGCCGCCGCCGCTTTCCGAAAACGAGATGCTAGTCGGCCTGCTGCGCGTCAAGGCATGTCCCTATGTCCGTATCTCCTCACTTGCCCTGGATGAGCCGCCTGCGATGGTCGTTACGAACGATCACCTTGGCGCGGAGGAAGCAGCCCAGCAGTTCGCCCAATTGGGGCACCGCCGCATCGGATTGGTCCGGGGTCCGCCGTCGTTCCGTTCCGCAGACGTCCGCGCTAAAGGATTTCTGGATACGCTGCTGAAACATGGCATCACCGTTGATCCGGCCCGGGACGTCGCGGGCTCCTACACGTTCGAGTCCGGGCTCGACGCCGGCCACCGCTTGCTCGCGATGCCCGCCCCCCCCAGCGCAATCTTCGCCATGAACGACGAGATGGCATTGGGTGTCATGCAGGCGGCGCGGGAGCGAGGACTGGAACTTCCGCGCGATCTCTCGCTGATCGGCTTCGACGATCTCCCAATGGCCGCCCGCGTCTGGCCAAATCTTACGTCAGTCCGCCTCCCGATCAGAGAAATGGGACAGTTAGCGGCACGAAAGCTACTTGCAACAATGGGTAACCAGCAAAGTCCGGATCAACAGCAATCGGAGGTGCGTCCAGTGCTGGTGATGCGGGATTCTGTGGTTCCCTGGGAGGGTTAGGGCCCTGTCCCCGCAACCAACATCATAGAACACCCGCCTGCGGCACTGCCGAGCTGAAGCTTGAGGCGAGACCTGCATGGTCTGAAATCGCTTTGTCCAAACGGACGGGTGACTCCTTGAACGTCTCGAAGGCGGCGATCTGCGCCTTAGTCGATCGACCACTCCGAGCGTGCTCCTTCGCGATAAAGCGATCTTCATCCAGGCGGCGAAAGGTGGAACTTACTCCGCCATGCGGCAGAGGATCAGCATGCCAGATCATCTGCCGAGTGGTATGGACATCTGGTCGCATATTGATGATAGCTGTGGTCGCTCAGGGAGAAGACGGCTGATAAGCCGCGAAAGAGAGGACGTCGGTGCTGGTAAGGGTTTCATTTGTGGCCGCGTGCATAGCTTGTGCAACAATGCCAGCGCAGGCGCGCGAATGGCTGGTGCACAGCCAGGCAGAGTTCAACGCCACCGTTCCCAAGGCCGCGCCCGGAGACGTTATTTTGCTGGCTGACGGCGAGTGGAAGGACTTCCAGGTGGTATTCACCGGAGAGGGGCGGCCTCAAGCTACAATTCGACTCGCCGCACAAACTCCTGGCCGGGTCATCCTGACGGGCCTCTCGAGCCTCAGGCTCAGCGGCCGGTATCTCGAAGTGTCTGGGCTGGTATTCCGAGACGGTCATTCGCCCGACGATGAAGTGGTGGCCTTTCGGACCAGCTCCAAGGCGTGGGCCGAGGACAGTCGCATCACGGGCGTGGTGATCGACGGATTTAATCAGCCGGATCGACGCAAGGAGGACCATTGGGTCGCCATCTATGGCCGCGGCAATCGCGTCGATCATTCGCATTTCGAAGGCAAGTCGAACAACGGCGCGATGCTCGTCGTCGTGCGGCAGAAGGGCATGCCACTCGATAACCGCGCCCTTGTCGATCACAATTACTTCGGCCCTAGACCCCCGCTAGGGTCCAACGGCGGCGAGACCATCCGGATCGGCACCAGCGCGGAGTCGGGCAGTGACTCGGGTACGATCGTCGAAGACAATCTGTTCGAGCATTGCGATGGCGAAGTCGAGATTGTCTCGATTAAGTCGGGTGGCAATATCATTCGCCGAAACACTTTTCTGGAATCGCAAGGTTCGGTGGTCCTGCGTCACGGCAGCGGCAACCTGGTGGAAAGCAATATATTCCTAGGCCACGGCGTTTCAAATAGCGGCGGCATTCGCATCATCAACGAACGCCAGACTGTTCGGAACAACTATCTGGAGGGCCTAGCGGGTACCGACTTCACCAGCGCCGTCGCGATAATGAACGGCGTGCCGAACTCGCCCGTGAACCGCTACATGCCCGTTCGCGACGTCACGATCGAGCGCAACACGATCGTCGATGTTGCGCGGATCACGGTTGGAGCGGGGGCCGACGCCGAACGGTCGCAGCCGCCGCGGGACGTCCGGTTTACGGGCAACCTCATAGCAGGGGTTGGGCGCGGGGATCCGGTGCAGATCGAAGCCGACGCGTCCGGTGTGCGCTTTTCCAACAATGTGCTTGCTGGCAAGGCAAGCGCCACTCGCGGCATCGCCGCCCGCGACCTAGCGCTTGAACGCGCCGCCAATGGCCTGCTCTATCCCAAGGCCATGTTGACGGCCGGTGCAGATCGAGGCCTGCGCCCGGTCGCGCGGGAGGCGGTCGGCGTCGCTTGGTACCCCAAGCCCGCGCATCGGCCGGTGGCATTCGGTAGCGGCAAGACGATCAGCGCGCGCCCCGGGCAGTCGCTGGGAGAGGTGATCGCCAAGGCCGGGGCAGGGGACGCGGTCCGGCTCGCGCCCGGCAACTATACCGTGGCGCGGCCCATCCTGGTCGACCGGCCGCTGACTGTAAGTGCCGCGCCGGGAACCGCGACAATACGGATGAGGGCGCCCACGTTGTTCCAGCTCGAGAACGGCGGCGCGCTGCGGATCGACGGGGTCTCGATCGACGGCCGTGATGCGCCCTTGGGCAGCGCAGTGGTCCGCGCGAGTGCACGGCCGATGCTGGCAAATTACCGCGTGGTTCTTTCCCATGCTCGTGTCACGGACCTGCATGGCGACGTGATCGCCGCCACGCCGGCCACGCTCGCGAGCGACATCCGCGTCGAGAACAGCGCGTTCGAACGGATCGCGGGCACTGTTATCGCCGCCCACGCCGAAACGGGCACTGCGGGCCTCTACAGCGCCGAGCAGGTCAGCGTCGCCGACAGCCGCTTCGCCAACGTCGGCACGGTGGCTGACCTGTATCGCGGCGGCACCGACGAAAGCACCTTTGGGCCGCGCTTCGCGATGATCGGCTCGACTGTGACCGACAGCGGCCCGCTGCTGCTCTCCGGCGTGCAGGACACGGAGGTGCGCGGCAACCGCTTCGCCCGCAGCAAGGGCGTGATTGTGGTTCATAGCGTGGGCGCCCCGTCTACGCGGATCGAAGGAAATCAGTTCGTCGCCACCCCGCCCGCCAGCGTGCGCGAGCTTCATTATGCGGGCAAGCCGCGCGCGGTGATCGTCAACAACCTCATGGAGAACAGCTTGTGATCCGGCCGGCGGCTTGGACCTTCGCGGCGCTGGTCGCGACTATGCCGGCAGCTCTGGCGCAGTCTGCCGCACCCGTGCTGCTCGACCCGTCGGGCTATGCCGGCGTGCGCGGAGCAGCGGCCCAGCCACCGCTGTTCACGGGCGAATTCAAGCGGGTCAAGGCACTGGTCGACAAGGCAATGGCCACCCCGATCGACGTGCCGGTTCCCAAGGATCCTGGCGGCGGTTACACCCACGAGCAGCATAAGCGGAACTACACCGCGCTCTACGGCGCCGGGCTACTCTACCGCATCACCGGCGAGCCGGCCTATGCCGACTATGCCCGCCGCCTGCTACTCGCTTATGCCACGCTCTATCCCACGCTCGGGCCGCATCCGGCCAAAGCCAACGAAGCGGCAGGACGGCTGTTCTGGCAGAGCCTGAACGACAGCGTATGGCTGGTCTACGGGGTGCAGGGCTATGATGCGATCCGCGACACGCTGAGCGTGGCGGACCGCAAGACGATCGACGATCAGGTGTTCCGGCGCATGGCGGAGTTCCTGTCGGTCGGGAACGCGGCCAGCTTCAACCGTATCCACAACCACGCCACCTGGGCCGCAGCGGGCGTCGGCATGACCGGCTATGTGCTGCGCGATCCAGAACTGGTCGCGCGCTCGCTCAGGGGCACCGACAAGAGCGGCAAGGCAGGCTTCCTGGCTCAGGTCGACCAGCTTTTCTCCCCCGACGGCTATTATACCGAAGGCCCTTACTACCAACGATATGCACTGCAGCCGTTCGTGGTGTTCGCGCATGCCATCGCGGCGAACCAGCCGCAGCTCAAGATCTGGGAACGCCGCGACGGTGTGCTGCTCAAGGCAATCCGCAGCACGATCCAGCTGACCCATCGCGGCTATTTTTTCCCTCTTAACGATGCGATGCCGGACAAGAGCCTGAAGACCGACGAGCTCTATCAGGCCGTCGCAATCGGCTATGCTGCGACCCGGGATCCCACCTTCCTGTCGATAGCCCAGTGGCAGGGCCGCTCGACGCTGACCCCGGACGGTATCGCCGTCGCGCGCGATCTTGCGTCGGGCATGGCGCGGCCATTTCCATTCGCGTCGCAGCTGTTCCGCGACGGTTCCCAGGGCGATCAAGGCGCCTTGGCGGTGCTCCGCAGCGGGAAGGGCGACGATGCCGAAGTACTTGTCGCCAAGAACAGCGCGATGGGCATGGGCCATGGCCATTTCGACAAGCTCAACTGGATTCTCTACGACGCCGGCAACCCTATCGTCTCTGATTACGGCTCGGCGCGCTTCCTCAACATCGAGAGCAAGGACGGCGGCCGCTACCTCAAGGAAAACGAGAGCTGGGCGAAGCAGACCATCGCCCACAACACGCTGGTGGTGAACCAGACCTCACATTTCGACGGCAAGTGGCGCGACGGCGAAGAACATGCGCCGCGACAGCTGTTCTTCTCGGGTGAAGGTGCCACGAAGGTCAGCACGGCCGAGATGGTGGGCGCCTATCCCGGCGTCACATTTCGCCGCACCCTCGTCCAGCTGCCGCTCGGCAAGGGCGGCCCGATGGTGCTCGACCTGCTGCGTGTGACCGGTGACAAGCCGGCGACCTATGATCTGCCGCTCCATTATGCCGGGCACGTCATCGACATGGGGTTCGCGGCCACCCCCGAGGCGGCCGCGCGGCCGGTGCTGGGGCCAGCCAACGGTTACCAACATATCTGGGTCGACGCGACCGGCACGCTGGGTGCGAACGGCGCCACGCTCACCTGGATCACCGACAAGCGCTTCTACACCTACCGGATGCTGCCGCCCGAGGGCGCGACGCTGATCCTGGGCGAGAGCGGCGCCAATGATCCACGCTTCAACCTGCGCCGCGAGCCGGTGCTAATCCAGCGCGCCGCCGGCAAGGCGAATGCCGCATTCGTGTCGCTGCTGGAGCCGCACGGCGCCTATGACCCGGCCGCAGAAACCACCGTCGCCAGCCAAAGTCAGGTCAAGGCGCTGCACCATGTGCGCGGCAGCGATGGCGACCTGGTGCGGATCCAGCCGGTGAAGGGAGCCGCCGTGATCGTGGCAATCGCGGACGATATGGACCCCGCCAAATCGCACAGCGCAGTGATCGACGGGCACACGATCCGCTGGACCGGGCACTTCGCGCGCATTGACGGAGAGGCCAAATGAAGCGTCAAGTTGCCGGCCTCCGCTGGCTGGTCATCGGCCTCATCGCGCTTGCCACCGTGATCAATTACATCGACCGCAACGCGCTCGCCGTGATGTGGCCGGCAGTTTCGAAGGACATCGGCGCCGACAAGAACGACTATGCACTGCTGGTGACCATGTTCATGGTCGCCTATGCGGTCGGCCAGGCGCTGTTCGGCCGCATGCTGGACGTGATCGGCACGCGGCTGGGGTTCGTGATCTCGATCGGCATCTGGTCGCTGTCGATCGCAGGGCATGCGCTGGTCCGCTCGCTTGGGCTTCTGACGCTGCTGCGCCTGACGTTGGGCGTGAGCGAAGCGGGCAACTGGCCTGGCGCCGCCAAGGCCAATGCAACATGGTTCCCTGCGCGCGAGCGGGCCTTGGCGCAGGGGATCTTCAATTCGGGCGCGGCGATCGGCGCGATCGTCTCGGCACCGCTGGTGGCGGTGCTTTATGTCAGCATCGGCTGGCGCGCGACCTTCGTCGTGATCGGCGTGCTCGGCTTTCTTTGGCTGCTGCCCTGGCTGTTCGTCTATCGCAGCGATCCCGACGCGCATCCTTGGTTGAGCGAAGCCGAGCGCGCGCACATCGCCGGCGAAGGCGCCGAAGGCTCGATGCAGCCGGTCGCCGGCTATGCGCCGGGTATGGGCGCGCTCCTGCGCCACAAGCAGAGCTGGGCGATCCTGATCAGCCGCTTCTTCCTCGATCCGGTATGGTGGCTGTTCGTATCCTGGCTGCCGATCTATCTGTCCGAGACGTTCGGCTTCGACGTCAAGCAGATCGGGCTCTTCGCCTGGGTGCCCTTCGTCGGCGCGATGCTGGGCAGCCTTACCGGCGGCTGGGCTTCGGGCGCGCTGATCCGCGGCGGCTGGCCCGCGCTCAAGGCGCGCCGCGCCGCTATCATCGCGGGCGGGATTATCATGCTGCCGCCGCTGCTGCTCACCATGCAGGCGGCGGACCCGCTCTATGCGGTGCTGCTGATCGCCGTGATCCTGTTCGGCTTCCAGGTCGCAATCAACAACATCCAGACGCTGCCGAGCGACTATTTTGCCGGAGGTGCCGTCGGCTCGCTCGCCGGCATCGGCGGCACCGCCGCGGTAGCCGGGACGCTGATCACCACCTGGCTCGTGCCGGCGATGACCGCCCAGAGCTATGCGCCGATCTTCGCGCTGGCGGCGGCGATCGTGCCGCTCGGCGTGCTCGCAATCTGGATCCTGGGCGGCCGCGAAGCGCCGGTCGCGGGACCCATCACCATTCCAACCAAGGGGCAGTAGAGTGAAGTTCAAGGACAAGGTTGCCGTCGTAACCGGCGGCGGACGTGATATCGGCAAGTCGATCTCGATGCGACTGGCAGCGGAAGGCGCCAAGGTTGTCATCAACTATCGCAGCGATGCCGCGTCGGCACAGGCGACCGCAGACGAAATCGCCAATGCGGGCGGGATCGCGCTGCTCCACCCGGCAGATGTAACCAAGGCCGAAGATGTCGCCGGTCTGATCGCCGCGACTACCGCGGCCTATGGCGAGACGATCGATCTGCTGGTGAATTGCGCCGGCGGGATGGTCGCGCGCAAGACGCTCGCCGAGATGGACGAGGCATTTTACGACCAGTTGATGGACCTGAACCTCAAGTCCGCCTTTCTCGTCACCAAGGCGGCGCTGCCACACCTCAAACAGGGTAGCGCGATCGTCAATTTGGCCTCGCTGGCAGGCCGCGACGGCGGCGGTCCCGGCGCTACGGTCTATGCGACTGCCAAAGGCGCGCTGATGACGCTTACTCGCGGCTGGGCGAAGGAACTGGGGCCGCAGGGCATCCGCGTCAACGCACTATGCCCGGGACTGATCGGTACCAGCTTCCACGACACCTTCTCGAAGCCGGAGGGCCGCAAGGCAGTGGCGGGCAACACCCCGCTGCGCCGCGAGGGCCATCCGGATGAAGTGGCGGCTGCGGTGGCGTATCTCCTGTCCGAGGATGCGTCGTTCCTCACTGGCGTGAACCTCGACATCAATGGCGGCCTGTTCTTCTCCTGAGGACGGGCGTGGGAGAGAAATGATGCGGAACGCTTTCGTCGCCTTGGCGCTGCTTGCGGCGCCAGTTGCTCATGCTCAGGACACCGAGCTGACTCACCCCAGGGTGCCCGGCGAGGTGCCGAAGACCCGCACCGATGCCGCCCCGATCAAGGCCTACAAGCTGATCCTGGTCGGCGATTCCACAATGGCGCCCGGCAGCGGCTGGGCGTCGGTGTTCTGCGCGGAGCATGTGAAGTCGAGCGTCGCGTGCCTCAACATGGGGCGTGGCGGGCGCTCGACGCGTAGCTACCGTCAGGAAGGCTCGTGGGCCATCGTCCAGAACGAAATCAAGGCCGCGGGCTACGCTGGCACCTACGTGTTGATCCAATTCGGGCACAACGATCAGTCTTCGGGCAGCGAACGTTGGACCGACATGGCGGCCGAGTTTCCGGCTAACCTGGCGCGCTATGTCCAGGAAGTGCGTGCGGCAGGCGGCGTCCCGGTGCTGCTGACGCCTTTGTCGCGGCGGGACTTCAAGGATGGAAAACTCCAGAACACCCTCGATGTCTGGTCCGCCAAAGTGCGCGAAGTAGCCACCGCCACTGCAACGCCGTTGGTCGACCTGAATGCCGACAGCGCCGCCTTGGTCCAGAAGCTCGGGCCGGTAGCGGCGGCCAAGCTCGCCCAGGCCGATCCGAATGCGGAGGAGCTTGCAGCAGCCAAGGCCGGCACGACCCTGAAGGCGCGGCCGGCAGAAGCTGCACGGCTGCCGGACGTGCTGCCCACCACCGCCGAGGGCCCTCGCGGCCAGATCACGCGAAAGTTCGACTACACCCATGTCGGCGACGCCGGTGCACGGGTGTTCGCTCGGGTCGTCGCCCACGCTTTGGCCAGGGCGGTGCCTGCCTTGCGCAGTCAATTGGTCCCCTGATCCGATCGGGCGGCGGCGTATCGTCGCTCGGTTTGTCGGCTCAGCGCCGCACATCCATCCCGCCAAGGTGAAACGCTTCCAGGGCGTTCGGCCCGAACAGCGTCATGTCACCGGGTACGCTGTGCTTCAGACATGCGAGGGCCAGGCCTTGATCGACGGCTGCCTGTGCGTCCTGCCCTTTCATTAGTCCGTGCAGCACCCCGGCCGCGAACGCGTCGCCCGTGCCGATCCGGTCGACGACTCCGGGGATCGTCCGTTCCGTCACTTCAAATGCCTCGGCCAGAGTATCAATACGCGCGCTCAGCCGGTGTTCGTCGACACAGGCTGTCTGGCGCGCCGTTGATGCGATCCAGCGCAGGTTGGGAAACGCGGCGAAACCGGCGTTGGCAGCCTCGCGCGTACGACCAGGGCCATCGCCGGAGAACGGCTTTTCGAGCAACAGGCTCAGGTCGCGGTGATTGCCGAACAGCAGGTCGGCCTCGGCGACGAGCATCCGCAGGACGCGACCGGGAGCATCGGACCAGCGTGCCCAAAGTTGCGGCCGGAAATTCCCATCATACGAAACTAGCACCCCGCCGGCACGCGCCGCGCGCATCGCTGCCAGTGTCGCCTCGGCCAGGTCTGGACCCAATGCCGGCGTGATTCCCGAAACGTGGAGTCAGTCCTGGCCGGCCAGCAGGGTCGACCAGTTGGCATTGGCCCAGTCGACGCGCGAAAAGCTGCTGCCCTCGCGGTCGTAAAGCACTTCCGATGCGCGAAGCGATGCGCCTGGCGTCAGGAAATACAGTCCCTGCCGCCCCGGACCCTGCCGGATCCTACTGGTATCGATGCCCGCAGCACGCAGCACGCAGCACGCAGCGCGCGCAGTGCGGCCTCCCCGAGGGCTTGATCAGGCAGGGCACTCACCATCCCAGCCGCATGCCCCAGCGATGCCAGCGCGCCGGCAACGTTCGCCTCGGCGCCTCCGACATGCAAGTGGAGCCGATCAGCCTGCGCCAGCGGCACATGCTCGATCGGATTGAGTCGAAGCAGCACTTCACCGAAGCAGAGGATGGCGGACACGACGACTTCTCCGATTACCAGACCAGATTGTCAGCAAAGTGGTATGTACATCCGCCTTGACAGTGCTTTGTGTTTTGATCAATCCAGTGCTCATAAATATAAACGGAGGATTGGATGAGGGGCGACACGCGCGTTCTGCATGGTTGTGCCGGCGGCAAAGCCTTTTTGGCTGGCGGTGCGGCGCTTTGGTGCCTTGTTGCGGCACTGCCCGGGCTGGCTCAGACTGGATCGGCTCCGCCTGCGGAAAGCCCGCCTGCGGAAAGCGGCTCGCAACAGGATGAGGACATCGTCGTTACCGGCATTCGGGCCACGATCGAGACTTCGATCTCGGTCAAGCGAAACGAAAACGCCATCGTCGACGCGCTCAGTTCGCAGCAGATCGGCGACTTGCCAGCGCTGTCGATCGGCGAGGCGATCCAGACCATCACTGGCGCGACTAGCCACCAGGAAAAGGGTGGCGCCACCGAGATATCTTTACGCGGGTTGGGCTCGTTCCTCAGCGCGACCACCTTCAACGGCCGCGAGGCGAGCAACGGCAGTGGCGACCGAGCGGTGAATTTCAACCAGTTCCCGTCCGAGCTGGTCAACGACATCAAGATCTACAAGTCGCAACAGGCGAACCTCGTCGAGGGCGGGGTATCGGGTACCATCGAGCTCGGCACGCTGCGCGCCCTCGATTATGGCAAGCGCTCGCTCCAGGCTGAGGTGAAGGCGTCGTACAACCCCTACCAGGACAAGATCACAGGCGAGAGCGCCTGGGGTTGGCGCGGCACGATCAGCTATGTCGACCAGTTCAAGCTGGGGGGACTGGGTGAATTGGGCATCGCCCTCGGCTTCCAGCGCAACGATGTGAACAATCCAGAGGAGACCTATGCGGCGAGCAGCACCTGGGTAGCCTGCAATCCTTCGCTGAACGTATCGGGCAATTGCACCGAGGTCACACGGGCTCAGGGGGCGGCAGGTACGCCGTTCGTGTTGGTGCCGAACTCGATCACCTTCCGCCAGATCACCGAGCGCGACACCCGCGACGCCTTCATGGGGTCGGTCCAGTGGCAGCCGAATGACAGCATCGACGTAAATCTCGACCTGCAATATTCCAATCGGGACTACCGCGAGGATCGGCACGATCTGAACCTGTCGGAAACCCGGTACCAGCTGCGCAACCTGGTCTATGACGATCAGCATCGATTGTTATCGATGAGCGGCCTGACGTCGATCGAGGCGAACGGCACCGTGCTCGATCGCAGCGAAGAATATCTCGGCGGCGGCGGCTCGATCGCCTGGAAGGCGAACGACCGCCTGACCCTCAGCACCGACGTCTCCTATTCGCAGACCAAGCGGGACACGCTTCAGCGCAGCACCCGCCTGCGGACCGATCCGTTCGACATCGACAATGTGCGTACGCCGCTCAACAACCAGCGCGTGCCGTTCACTTACGATGCGAGCGGAGGCTATGCCGCCGTGATAACGCTCGATCCGAGGTTCGACGTCAACAATTGGGCGCTCTACAGCGACGACGCCCGCTTGCGCCGCGATGACGAGTACAAAGAAGACAAGATTTTCGCCGCGCGTGTCGACGCTGGCTACGAGTTCGAAGGCACGTTTTTGAAGCGCTTCGACATTGGGGCTCGCTACTCGCATCGTCGCTACCGCAACATCAACGATCTGGTCGAGATCACACAGGATGTCCGTACCGTGGATCGTTCGGTCAACCTCGCCTGTCGCCGGCCCTTTCCGCAGCAGGGCTACCTTGAGGACGCGCCGAACCAGTCGATCAACAGCTGGGCGACGTTCGATACCCTCTGCCAGTTCGAGGGTTATCTCGGCACCACCGATCCAGGTCCCAATGACGATACCCGTTCGGTCGACAATGCCGACGTGACCGAAAAGGTGTGGGCCGGCTACGCCATGGGCACGTATGAGAGCCGCCTGGGCGAGATGCCCGTCCGCGGTAATTTCGGGTTGCGCGTGGTGCAGACCGATCTGCGCTCCGTTGGCCTGCGCGCCGGCCTGGATGTCGTCACCAACTCCGATGGATCGGTCCGCCTCGTCGAAAATGGCGACTTCGAAACGCAGATCCTGACGAACAGCTATTTCCGGGCGCTGCCCAGCATCAACGCCAATTTCGAACTGACCCCCACCGTGATCGCCCGCGTGGCCGGTTATCGCGGCATGTCCCGCCCGGCGCCGAGCGACCTTGCGGCCGGCCGAACCATCACCCTGGAGGACGGAACCGCCTTCACGTCGGTGGAGGACGCCATTGCCGAAATCGTCGCCGACGGCTCGCCCAGCCTGAAGCCGATCATGTCGTGGAACGGCGACGTGTCGCTCGAATGGTATCCCAACCGCGATACGATCCTGGCCGGTACCTTCTTCTACAAGAAGTTCGGCGGCGGTTTCGTGCCGGTGCGGATCGATGAAAGCTTCCAGATCGACGGCGATGACGTCAGCGTGCCTGTCACGCAGCGCCAAAACAGCGACGAGCAAAGCCGGGTCATCGGCTTCGAAGTCACGCTGTCGAACCGTTTCTCCTGGCTGCCCAAGCCACTGGACGGCTTCGGCGCCAAGATCAGCTACAGCTATGCCGACCTCAACTTCCGCAACTACGACATTCGTCTGGGCGACGTCGCGGATCCGGATACCGGCACCGTCACGCCGGGCATCATCCCGCCGGCGGGGCTATCGGGATCGTCAAAGCATGTCGCTTCTGGTCAGCTTTATTACCAGAACGGTCCGGTGTCGCTCGAAGGCATCTACACCTATCGCTCCAGCTATTATCAGGATTTCGTCGGCGGAAATTCTCAGCTTCGCTTCGTTCGCCCCTCCAACTTGGTGAACCTGCGTGCGTCCTTTAATTTAAATCGCAACGTGGCGTTGCGGTTCGAGGCGCTCAACGTGTTCAACGATCCAAAGGTGACCGACATGCCCGTCTATGGCAGCAGCCGGCAGTACCACTTCTACGGGCCGAAATACTTCATCGGCGCGCGTGTAAGACTTTAACCTGAGCTTGTCGGGGCGGCTTGCCTCCGC
This sequence comes from Sphingomonas sp. S2-65, assembly GCF_021513175.1. NCBI lineage: Bacteria > Pseudomonadati > Pseudomonadota > Alphaproteobacteria > Sphingomonadales > Sphingomonadaceae > Sphingomonas > Sphingomonas sp. S2-65. Next base: position 3,397,908 of record NZ_CP090953.1, read on the forward strand.
TCCGACAGGTGGTATGACAATTCCAACAGAAAACGAGGGAATTGCTAGTCCTGATGACGAACCGCCGCCTTTTTCAGGACGTTGCAGAGCAGATAGTCGCCTTGATCGAAGAGGGCGCGTTCCCGCGCGGCTCGCGCCTGCCGGGCGAGCGCGAGCTTTCCGAACGGTTCGGAGTCAGCCGGGTGACGATCCGGGAAGCCGAGATCGCGCTCCAAGCGAGCGGGCGCCTTCAGATCAAGACCGGCTCCGGCGTCTATGTCGCCGACCGACCAAAGGGTGGGAGCGACCATCTTCCCATAGTCAGCGCGTTCGAGCTGACGGAAGCGCGTGCGTTGTTCGAATCGGAAGCCGCGGCTTTGGCCGCACCGATCATCTCGGATGGTGACATCGCCGTGCTGCGCGACCTCCTGGAACAGATGTCGCGCGATGGTCTGGACGATGCGGCATTGACGGCGATCGACCAAACCTTTCATCTCACTATCGCCTCCGCCTCGGGCAACAAGGCAATCATCCATGTTATCGAGACACTGTGGCGGCTGCGCACCGAACTTCCAGAGGTTCGCCGGACGCATTCTTCCGTGTGCCATCACGACAGTACGCAGCGCCATGACGAGCACGGCGCGATCGTCGAAGCATTAGCCCGCCGTGACGCCCAGTCGGCCCGCTTGGCCATGCGGCAACATTTCGGCCGCCTGCTCGAAGCGATGCTCGACGCCACCGAACAGCGAGAGATCGCCGAACTCAAAGAGCGGGCTGCGCAGAGCCGGGCACGCTTTACGCTCACCACGAGGTTGAGCTGAAGCGATTTAGCCGAACGGGCTCCGTACGTTTTGATTACCAGGTGACTTGTCTCGGGAAGGGGGCAATCTCGCGGGCCTATGTCCATTTGCCTGGCCGGACGATCTGACCATTTCTAGGGAAGATGGCTCAATAACGCGACGGTGCCGCGGCAAGCTTTCCCCAGCAAAGGCCAATAAAAATCCCGTCGGACCGCAGGGAACCTACTCATCTTCTAGAGAACTGGATACTTTCGGACTGGCGCTCCTGAAAGTTGCTTCATATGCTCGCCTTCGGTTGTGGAGGATCAAAGGGGATGTACATGCCGAGGGGGCAGCGCCGCCGACCTTTAGTGCGGCGCGTCTTGCTCGGCACGGCGGGTGTCGGCGCGGTGATTTGCGGCCCGGGGGCATGGGCGCAGGAGGCGTCGCCCCCCGCCGCGGACGCGGAGCCGCAGCGCGGGCAAGAGGAAGTCGTCATCCTGGGCACGCGCGGATCGGCAGTGACCGACATCGCGCCGCTGCTCACGCTGGACGAGAACAATGTAGCGGCGCTCGGCGCCTCGAACATGGACGAGCTGCTCCGGGCTATCCAGGGAAGCACCCGATCCGCAGACGGATCTCCCCCGGTCTTCCTGCTGAACGCACAGCGGGTATCGGGATATGAGGAGATTGGGACGCTGCCGCCCGAGGCGATCGAGAAAGTCGAAGTGCTGCCCGAACTCGCGGCGCTGAAGTTCGGCTATCCGCCGACGCAGCGCGTGGTGAACTTCATCACCAAGCGGCGCTTCAACCAGCTGGATCTGCGCGGCGCCCTGGGCAGCACCACGCGCCGCGGCAGCCTGAGCCAAAAGGGCAATGTCGGGCTTACTCGCCTGCGCGGCGACCGCCGGATGAGCCTGACGCTGGAGATGCGCCATGCCGATGCGCTGCTGCAGTCAGACCGCGACCTGCTGCCCGATCCGGACGTGCCGTTCGACGCGGTGGGCAACGTGCTGGGACTGTCGAGCGGAGAAGTCGACCCGGCGCTTTCGGCCGCGGCCGGCTTTCCGGTGACGATCGCGCCGGTGCCCGAGCGGGCGGAGGATCGCGGCACGCTGTCCGCCTATGCCGCGGAGGCGAACCGCCCGCGGCTGTTCGATCTTGGGCCGCTGCGCACGCTGACGCCCGATACGCGCGCCGTGAAGGCGCAGGCGGTGCTTGCCGACCGGATCACGCCCGCGCTTGCCGGCTCGCTCACGCTGAACGCCGAGCAAAGCCTGGACCGCGGCATCGCCGGGCCCGCGCCGGTTTACCTGAACGTGCCGGCAACGAATCCTTTGTCGCCCTTTGCCGAACCGGTGCGGCTGGCACGGTACCTGACTGAGGCGGCGCCGCTGCGGCAATGGCAGAAGACGACCACGCTGAAGGCGGGTCTGACCCTGCGAGGATCGATTGCGCGCTGGCGCTGGGATTTCAGCGGCGCGTTCGAGCAGAAGCAGATCGACGGGCGCAGCGAGCGCGGGATCGATCTGGCCGCGGCCAACGCCGCGCTTGCCGGCGGGGCCGATCCTTTCGCGCCGCTGACGCCCGCGCTGCTGACCGATCGGCTGGTCGATGTCGCTCGGCTGCGCACGCGTACGGGAGAGGCGAAGCTGGTGGCGACCGGCTCGCCCCTGCGGTTGCCGGCGGGCGCGGTGACGGTGACCGCCACCGCCGAGCTCGGCCGGGCGACCGCTGCGTCCGCGACCCGCGGGCCCAATCCGTTCAGCCTGGAACTGGGCAGGACCCGTTCGGAAGGCGGCGTGGCGATCGACGTGCCGATCAGCGGAACCGACGCGCTGTCGTCTTTGGGTCAGTTGTCCGCCAATGCGGCATTCCGGGAAAGACATGTGAGCGGGTTCGGGCAGTTGCAGGATGCAAGCGCAGGGCTGGCGTGGACCGTAGCGAGTGGCGTGCAGCTGACTGCATCGGTGAAGCGGAGCGAGGCCGCACCCGATCTGGCGCAGCAATCCAATCCCGAAGTGCGCGTAGCGAACGTGCCGGTGCTCGATTTCGGCAATGGCCGCACCGAGCTGGTCACGCTGATCACCGGCGGCAATCCGGATCTCCGGGCGGAGGAGCGTCTGGTGCGATCGCTGGCGGTCACCCTCAAGCCGTTCGCCGGTCGCGAATGGCGCCTGAGCGCGACGTATGAAGCGACGGACGTGCGCAACCAGACCGGCTCGGTCTACGCCATCACGCCGCAGACCGAGGCGCTGCTGCCCGACCTGTTCACCCGCGATGCTGCGGGGCGGTTGACCCAAGTGCAGTTCCGGCCGCTTAACTTCCACCGCGAGCGCATCCGTTCACTCAACCTGGTGGTCAGCGTCTTCAGCCAGCTCGGCAGGCCGACAGCGCCGAATCCAGCGCGCCCCGGTCCGCCGCCGCCGCGCCCGACCCTGTATGTCGGCGCAGGTCCAACCTACAAGTTCAGCGACCTCTTGCAGCTGCGGCGCGGCACCGCCGAGCTGGACCTGCTGCGCGGCGACACGGTAACGGGGGGAAGCGCGCCCCGCCTGTCCGGTTACGTCTATGGCGGGCTCACCCATCAGGGAAGCGGCCTGACATTTGACGGATGGTATAGCGGCACCAGCCGCGTGCGGAGCGGCGATCCTTCAGCAGACTTCCGCTTCGGCGCACTATTGCGGCTGAACGTCAGTGCGTTCGTGGACCTGCACGACTTCGCCAAGCACGCAAAATGGACGGAGAAGCTGCAGCTGCGGGTGGATGCTAGCAACATCGGAGATGCGCGGCAGCGGGTGCGCGACGGCAATGGCGAGACGCCCAACCGCTTCCAGGCCGATTACCTCGATCCCATCGGGCGCACGGTCACGGTGTCGCTCCGCAAGCTGTTCTAGGCTTGTCGATCTAAGTGTTGAGCGCAGTGCAAAATCTCGCGGATTCGGCCGGTCGCCGTATACGGCGCAATAAGCATCATGAGTTGGTCGGCAGAGGCTAACTGGCGCTTCCAAACCAATATCACGGCAGTTCGGGAACTGTCGTTGCCGCCGGTCGTACTCTCGGCAGCTCCACGGTGAGGACGCAGACGATGGGGAGAAGCCCAATTCCAACCCAGGTGAGGCTTCTCGGGCCTAGAGCGCATCCGCTGTATCCAGCACTTTTTCCGATCCCGATCATCTGCTTCTTCGGCGCGCTGATCACCGATCTGGCTTATATCGCCAGCGCCGAGATGATGTGGCTCGACTTCTCGTCCTGGCTGCTACTCGCCGGGCTGATCGGGGGCGGCGTTGCGGGTGCCTTGCTGGTCGTCGAATTGATCCGCGCACACGATCGGCGCGCGCTCTTGCCGCACTTCCTCTTCCTGCTCGCGGCCTGGGTGATCGAGGTCTTCAACTCGTTCATTCACGCGCGTGATGGGTGGACCGCCGTCGTACCGACGGGATTATCGCTTTCCATCGTCGCCGCGGTGCTCGGCCTGTTGGCTGGGTGGTTCTGGCAATCGGCGTACCACCGTTCGGCGAAAGTTTCACAATGACTCGCAGCCTAATCGCGATCCTCGGTCTGCTGCCCCTTGCGGCGTGCGGCGGCGGCCAAGCAATCGACCCGAACAGCCAATATGGCGCCAATCCAATGCTGCCTGAGCCGCACGAGCAGCTCGTGGCAGACGTTGGCGTGTTCGAGACAGTCGGCTGGCAACGCGGAGAAACGCCAACTGTCCCAGCCGGCTTCCGGATTGCGCCCGTTGCGCAAGGTCTGGCTAATCCGCGCAACGTCCTGGCGCTGCCCAATGGCGACGTCCTGATCGTCGAATCGCGCAACGAGGGTGGCGAGCCGGTTCAACGGCCTAAGGATCCGATCCGCGACTGGATCATGTCCCGGGCGCATTCGCAGACGAAGAGCGGGCAAGCATCACAGGCGAGCAATCGGATCACGCTAGTTCGCGATGCGAACGGCGACGGTCGGCCCGAGCTCCGATCGGTGCTCGTCGATCATCTGAACGCGCCTTTCGGTATCGCGGTGCTTAACGGCTTCCTGTTTGTGGCGAATACCGACGCGATCGTCCGCTATCCGTTTACGACGGGTGATACGCGGATCACTGCGCCTGGCGTGAGGCTGGCCGATCTCCCCGCAGGCTCGATCAACCACCATTGGACCAAGAGCCTGACGGCCAGCCCCGACGGGTCGAGGCTCTTTGTCAGCGTCGGTTCGAACAGCAATGCCATGGAGCGCGGGTCCGACGCCGAGCGCGATCGGGCAGCGATCCATGAGGTCGACCCGCAGACCGGATTGATGAAGACATTTGCCACCGGCCTGCGCAATCCGAACGGCCTCACCTTCTACCCAGGGTCCAATACCCTGTGGACGGTGGTCAACGAGCGCGACGAACTCGGTCCCAACCTCGTTCCCGATTACATGACCTCGGTTCGCCCAGGCGGCTTCTACGGCTGGCCGTACAGCTATTACGGCCAGCATGTAGACCCCCGCGTGCGGCCGCAGCGTCCCGATCTCGTCGCCCGCGCGATCCGGCCCGACTACGCGTTGAGTTCGCATGTCGCAGCGCTCGGGCTGACCTTCTACACGGGTACAAGCTTTCCCGCCTCTTTCCGTGGCGGTGCTTTTATCGGCGAGCACGGCAGTTGGAACCGCACCGAACCGCATGGCTATAAGGTCGCCTTCATCGGCTTCCAAGGCGGGCGCCCGACCGGCATACCGCAGGATTTCGTAACGGGCTTCCTCAAGGACGGGAAGGCGCACGGCCGCCCCGTCGGGGTCGCGATCGATCGGACGGGAGCGCTGCTGATCGCGGACGACGTCGGCAACACTGTCTGGCGCGTGAGCTATACTGGCGCCGGAGGGGCATCGCCGCTCCCGCCTGCGTCGGGCGCGATCTCGCGGTAGCGGATTGGGGTGGTGCATCCTCGGCAATCATGATGTCGGGCATCGCGCCTCGAAGGTTCGTCCCGATAGCGCTAGGGTTCGCGCCGGTGATGGCGGCGTCGTCACCCGCGATCGCCCAGCAGGTGCCGACCATCGACACAGAGGATGCCTCGCTTGGTTCGGCGTCAGTTGGTAGCGGCCGCGTGCACCCGTCGCTGGCCATCGACCTGCGGAACGGTGACTTTGCCCGCGGCAATTTCGATGACGACGCGGCGGACCTCGATCGGCTGCCTGTTCATTTCCAGCTTGGCTTTGCGGCCGAACTCCACCGGAACGCCGAAAACGAAGCGGACGCTTTTTTGGTGTTCAACAGCTCGAACGGCTTCCACGCCCCAGTGTCGGCAGAGCGCGCGTCTCCGGGTGCATGGTATGAAAGCAACAACGCGGTGGCGCTTGTGCTGTCTCCCGCAAGGGACCTGCGGACTGGCATCGTCTACACGATCAAGACCAGCCCGAACGGCGTATCCTCAACAACCCATGAGTTGAGCCTGACCAGCGCATTAGGTGGTGAATCCCCTTTGGGCGCTTTGTCGCCGACTGCGGTGGTGACCTGGCGGCCGAAGGGTGGGCGTGGTCTCTTCACTCAGATCGGTATCGAGCCTTCGATCGCGCTGACGCAGCAGGACGATGGTCCCGCGATCAGCTTTCCCACGCTGGTGGGCATCGGTTGGGACGATTTCTACGAGGCAGGCAGCGGCGACGCGGCTTATGGGAGTATCGGCGGCGCCTACTCGCACCCGTTCGAAGCGGCGGGCGTCAAATGGCAATTGCGCGCCGAGGCGCTCGCCGTCTTGCGGAGCGATAGGCTGCGGCACCTCGGTGGTCCGGATGCCGAGCACGGTACGGTGGTGCCCATCGCGACGGTGAGCCTTCGCCTCGCTTATTGATCGCCTAACCGGCATGTCGTTTCGCGGCCTCGACCATATCGGGAGATCCGGGCGTTCTTGCCGCTGATCCCCCTCCGAACATTCACGCCGGCCCTTCCTCGCCGGCCTGATACGAACGTGGGCGGCTCTCGATGACGCTGAAGAAGCCGACGCCGCCAAGGACGCAGAGCGTGCCGACCGCCTCCGGCCAGCCGAACGGCTCGCCCAGCACCATGACCGCGACAACGATCGTCACTACCGGGCTGATCGTCGAAACAATGGCCGTGCCCTGCGCGCCGATCCTTGCAGTACCTGCTGACATCAGGAACGCCGGAACGATCGTCGAGAAGACCGCCAGTGCCAGGATCAGCGTCCATGCGCCGCGCGGTGGCATCAGCGCTGCTGCGGGGTGCGTCAGAAAGAAGCCAAGCAGCGCCATCCCTCCAGCCGCGCTCATCGCGATTGCGGTGAACAAGGGTGCTCCACAGCGCAGGATGAGTTCGCGCGCGAACAGTTGGTAAAGGGCGAAGGTGACCGCCGCAATCGCGACGAAAGCACCGCCGATGAGCGCCGCCGTTCCAAGCCGGGTCGGCTCGCCTGCGAACATCACGAACAGACCGACATAGCTGAGCCCAGCACCAAGCAGGGCATGGGGACGAAGAGGATGCCCCAACAGCAATCGTCCGAACAGGATCACCAGGAACGGATAAGTGAACAGGATCAGCCGCTCGATTTGCGCATCGAGGGTCTGCAGCCCCTGAAAGTCCAACCAGGACGAAATGTAATAGCCAAGGACGCCGACAAGCATCGCCAACCCGACCGTACGCGCGTCCGGGCGGGCATCTCGCTCCAGCCGCCGCCACTGCTGTACCCCGACCAATGCGAACACCGGCACGGCCACCACCATGCGCATCGCAAGCAGGCTCGTTGTGTCGATGCCATAGCGGTAGATCAGCTTGATCAGAACGCCCTTGATCGCAAACAGCATCGCGCCGGCCGCCGACAACGCAAAGCCAGTGATCCGCCACGCGGGCGGGTGTGTGACATTCGTCCTCAAGAAGCGACCGGACTCGGCTCGGGAGCAATTGAGGGCAGGGCAGGGTGCATGAACGGTCCTTTGCTGCCGGCAGCGACTAGCCGAACAAGCGGTCTGGCACGAGCGTTTTGGCCACGGCTGCTCCTAGAGCCAATACGCGCCGGAGATCGCTTCTTCGCGGGATCGTCCATGCCGCAGTTTTGGCGCTCGCTTCGATGATCATCGCAGAACTGGCGTGACCGTGGGTGGCACGTCCGAACTTCGCGGGAAGCGGCCTCGCAGCCTGGATCGACCTGCCGGACGGCACGGGCCGTCAGTGCTCCGTAAGCTCGACCACCTCGAAATCGAACCGCTTCCACCCGTGCCGCCTCGCCGCTTGTTCCGTCAGCGCCTTCTTGCCCGCGGCCTCCTTCGCGGATGCGGCGTGGCCCCAGAACACCTCGGTTTTGCCGTCGTGCAGATGCGCGACGATGCGCCAGTAATGCGTGAACGGCGCGGCGGTGGGGCCGATCGTCTTCACATAGCCGTCGGCCATCGTCGCGGTTAGGTAGCGCTTCTTCCTCGCCATCGCCGCGCGATAGCGCAGTGGCGGAGGCTGTGGGAGAGGGCAGGCCTCAATCGTCGCCGATCCGGCCAATCCTATACGGTCCCGATCGCGTTGCCAGCGGTCGTCCCTTCCAGCTCAGCCGCACCATCCCGTCGCGGACCAACCCGTCGATCGCGGCGTGGACCGCGGGCATCGCGCCGCGCCAGTCCGGCGCCATCGCACGCGCTACCTCGCTCGGGCAGATCGTCGCGTCCGCTGCGCGGCTCGCGAGCAGGGACAACGTGGCGGCCCTCGGGTCGGTCATGCGGATTACGTCGGTCACGCACACCCTCGGTCAAGCCGCCAGTGGAGCCAAGCACCTACTCAATCGTGGCGCTCACGCTCCGTCCCGCCTGGGTTAAGGCCGGACGAATGCGTGTGATCGACGCCGCAGGAGCATTGCACGCGTCGACGATCTTTCGACCGCGCTGCCTGCGCACGGCGGTCTTTCCGGTTCATCATTGGAACCTCGGACATAGTTAGTTCCGCTCCAGGGTGCGCCTCAGTAACGGGAACCGGCCTAGCGTCTCGCGGTTCCGCTCGGGAGCGTTGTCCGATGAGCGAGGAGCGATAAGCCGACTGGCAGTCGCGGCGCATTTCGGTACGCGCTTGCGCCAGCACGCAAGGCCCGTCTCCGAAGTCGCCATCCGAGACGGGCTGCAACCGGCCGATTGCAGCCCGCCTGTGTCGCCGTGGAATGGTGGCGGTTTCCCATCCCGTGAAGGTTCCGATTGAACATCACGGTCGAGCGCGCAACGCCCTGATCGGCCGTAAGGAAATCCCCTCCGTGGTGGATAGGAGCCGATCAGGCAGCGCTGCGCCCGGCGAGCGGGCGGCGGCGCAGATCGGGCTGCACAATCGGCGGCGGCGAATAGGCGGCCGCTTCCAGCGGTGCGACGTCCACGCCTGGCGGGACGATCGCATCGATCCGGTCGAGCAGGTCATCGCTCAGCACGACGCCCGCACCGTCGAGTAGCCCGTCGAGCTGCTCCATCGTCCGCGGGCCGATGATCGCCGCGCTGAGCGCGGGATGCGCCACCACGAAGGCGAGCGCCATGTGCATCAGCGACATGCCTGCGCTCTCCGCCAGCGGGATCAGCTGCTCGACCGCATCGAGGCTGCCGGAGTCGGACATCGCCTTGGGGAAGAACTTCGCCCGGGTCGTGTCCGGCGTCTGCTGTCCCTTGCGATACCGTCCCGTCAGCATCCCCTTGGCAAGCGGGCTCCACGCCATCATGCCCATGCCGTAGCGCTGGCAGGCCGGCAGTACCTCGCGCTCGATCGAGCGGTTGAGGATCGAATAAGGCGGCTGCTCGGTGCGGAAGCGCGCAAGGCCGCGGCGCTCGGCGACCCATTGCGCTTCGACGATGTCGGAAGCCGGAACGGTCGAGGCGCCGATCGCGCGAACCTTGCCGGCGCGCATCAGGTCGGTCAGCACCGACAGCGTCTCCTCGATGTCGGTGTCGGGCGCGAGCCGATGGATCTGGTAGAGGTCGATATGGTCGGTCTGCAGCCGCCGCAGTGAATCCTCGACCGCGCGGGTGATCCAGCGCCGCGAGTTGCCCTGCATGTTCGGGTCGTCGCCCATCGGGCCGTGGACCTTGGTCGCGAGCACGACGCGGTCGCGCCGACCTTTCAGCGCCTTGCCGACGATCTCCTCCGACTCGCCCGCGCTGTAGCGGTCGGCCGTGTCGATGAAATTGATCCCGGCATCGAGCGCCTTGTGGATCATGGCGGTACACTCGTCATGGTCGGGATTGCCGATCCCCCCGAACATCATCGCGCCGAGGCAATAGGGGCTGACCTTGATGCCGGTCTGGCCGAGTGGGCGGTATTGCACGGCAATCTCCTGTGCTGGCGATCCTTGCCGCCATCGCTCCAGTGCGGTAGCAGGTAAACGGAACGCGATCCACTTAATACGGAACGTGTTCCGTTTAGTAAGTGGAATCCGATGGCCGACCGATCGACCGACCGAGATACCGGGGATGCGCGACCCGCTGGGCGCCGCGTGCGCGCCGATGCACAACGGAATCTGGTCACTCTTTTGAAGGCCGCCAAAGAGGTGTTCGCCGAGGGCGGCGTCGATGCGCCAGTGCGCGACATTGCCGAACGGGCCGGGGTCGGCGTCGGCACGGTGTATCGGCACTTTCCGCGCCGCCCCGATCTCATCGCCGCCGTCTTCGCTCAGGAACTGGACAGCTGCGCCGATGCGGCGGATGCTCTCGCGGCGACCCATCCCCCGTTTGAGGCGCTCGCGCTGTGGATGCGCAATTTCGTCGATCTCGCGGCCACCAAACACGGCCTTGCGCAGGCGCTGCACTCCGGCGATCCCGCCTTCGACGCGCTTCCCGCGCGCCGCGAGCAACGTCTCCGGCCCGCATTCCGGAAATTGTTCGAAGCGGCAGCGGCGGCGGGAGTCATCGCAAGCGAGATCGAGCCCGACGAATTCCTCAACGCCGCGGCGAGCCTGTGCATGGCCGCACGGGATGGTCATACCGAAGCCGCGCAACGCGTGGTCGCGACGCTCGTAAATGGGCTCCGCTATGGCGTGAAAGACGGCGCCTAAATTGCCGGTTCGCGGTTCGACACGGTTGCCTGGGCACAGTTGAATCTTGACCAGCGCGCACTGTGAGCGGCCGCTACTCCATTTCTATGACCGCAAGGCGCGCGGGCTGGCGGCGCGTCGCTCGGCCGTCACGAACAAGATCGCCTATATTTTTGGGGCGTCGTACCCGTGGCTCGCCGAAATGCCCGAGTGAAGTTGGCTTGCGAGGAGAAGCAGCAGGATAGCGCAACTTCGTAGAGGCTTGCGTGGCCGGAGGCGAGTAGCGCCTTTGCATGCTCCAGGCGCATGCGAGCGAGATGGCGGCCGGGGGTCGTGCCGACCCGATTGTGGAACATGCGGATGAAGTGAAACTGGCTGAGGCAAGCAACAGCGGCAAGATCCTCGATACCAAGTTCGGCATCCAGATGTGCAGCCATGTAGTCGAGCACACGTCGCAGGCGCCGGTCGTCGAGCCCGTGCCGGGTTTCCAGTCTGGTCAGCCGGTCGATGCCGGTTTCGGAATAAGACTGTACCAGCCTCGTCGTGAGCGACAATGCGAGCGACTCTGCCAACACCCGTCCCGCTGCCGTGGGCGCGCGCAATTCGTTGAGAAGGGTCATCCCGATCTCTCGGATCAGGCTGTCGTTGACGTCCGCCAAATAGCGGATGTGGTCGGCGCGCACTGTCGCGCCGCCGAGCAGATCCGACAGATCGTCGAAGCGTGCCGACGGAAGATAGACGTGCAGGCAGTCGTGCCATTCGACCAGCGAGATCTCCTCCTCGCGCACGCCTGCCGGACACGTCCAGATGGTGCCGCGGGTGACTGCGGTCCTCTGCCTGAGCCCGTTGCCGCAGCGCGTTACGACCGCGCCCGGATGGCTGTCGATGGCAATGCCGATTTCTGTCTGTGCCAAGTCGAAAGCGGGAATGTCTCCGGCGGGATGATGCCGCAATTCGGCTGCCACTCCAGACCAGGCGCAGCCCAGAGCGGTGCCAAGCACCCCAGCGCCGTATTTGCGGCGACCATGATCATAGAGATCCATCGCGCTATCATCGTGACAGTAAAGCAAGAGATGCGCATCCGCTCTTTGGGTCGCCTGCGAAATAACGCAATTTGGGAACAAAGGACCGCAGCCGAGCCACAGAAGCACGTGCTGGAAAAGACTAAAGCCGATCTTCGTCAAGGAGGTTCGAATGGCTGCGGTTTCGCAACACGTCGATATTGCCTTGAGCCAAAAGGGGGAGCGACTGCGGTGAAGGCTGTCCGGGTACACGCATTCGGCGGGCTTGAAGCCATGATCTATGAGGAAGTGCCGCGACCCATCCCGGGAGCAGGCCAGGTCCTCGTCAAGGTTGCCGCGGCGGGCGTTGGGCCTTGGGACCTTTGGGTCCGCTCAGGACGCAGCGTGCTGCCCCAGCCCTTACCACTTACACTGGGCGCAGACCTGTCGGGCGTCGTCGAGGCGACCGGAGCCGGCGTCACGAACTTCGCGCCGGGGTCCGCAATCTATGGCGCGACCAATGCGCGCTTCACGGGCGCCTATGCCGAATATGCAATTGCCGACGCGAGCATGATCGCCGAGCGCGCGATAGCGCTTGGCGACGTGGAAGCAGCGTCGGTGCCGGTCATCGCATGCACTGCGCTCCAGATGGTGTTCGAACATGCCGGCGTCGACGCTGGTCAGACGGTGGTGGTGATCGGCGGCGCAGGCAATGTGGGTGCCTATGCAGTCCAGCTTGCGCTTCTCGCTGGCGCGCAGGTCGTAGCAATCGGCCGCGCCCACGAACTGGACCGCATCGCGGCAACGGGTGCCGTCGCAGTAGAAGCCGGCACTGCCATACCCGAGCGCTTCATGGGCGCCGCGGACGCCGTGATAGATACCGTGGGGGGCGACTCGCTGGCGGATGCGTTCGCGTGGCTGCGCACGGGCGGCGTACTCGTCTCCTCAGTCGCGGAGCCGGATCAGGAGCTCGCGAGGCGTCATAAGGTCCGCGCCCAATTCATGCTGGTCGCGGTCACGACCCACAAACTGATCCAGCTCGCAGACCTGTTCGCCGCTGGGGACCTGCAGGCGCGCGTCGGTGCGGTGCTTGAACTTTCCGACGCGCGCCGCGCCCACGCCATGATCGAGGCCGGCACGGCCCCGCCGGGCAAGCTGGTGCTCGTCCCCTGAACGTCGCTTGCTGTAAAGGAAACCCGATGACCCAGGTTCCCACGACACCGCTTGTCCCCGGCAACAGTTTGCTGACGGCGTCTCCTGAAGAGGGACGCGCATTGGCGATGATGCTCGCCAGGCACTCGGTGCACGCGATGCAGCACGAACTGGAAGTGTTGCAGAATGGCCGTTCGCAATATGCGCACGACCCTTTCGGACTGATCGCGGCGAGCCACGTCATCGCAGTCGAGTTCGCAACGATCGCCGCCGCAAACGACTATTGGCGCGCCGCCGGGGCGGAAGGCCCCTGCGCGTCGACCCCAGGGAAATAAATCTCGGACGAATGTGGTTCACACGCTTTCGCTTTGCGGTAAGCTCCAGGCGACGTGGCGAAGACCACGCGAAGGGAGAGAGGCGATGAGGATCACGCGTCGCGACGTGGCAGTGGCATCGGGCGCCGCACTGGCCACCTGCGCCATGGCTGCAGTCGCGCAGACCGCGCCCGCCAGGCTTGGACCGGCGGTGTTCGACTGGCGCACGATGGCGGTGCAGACGACGGATGTCGGCGCCGTCCGCAACCTCGTTCGACAGCCCACCGCGACGCTCGACGAGCTCGAGATGCACGTCACGACTCTGAACCCGGGACGCGCATCCCACCCGCCGCACACCCACCCCAACGAGGAGCTGGTGATCGTTCGCGAAGGTACGGTCGAGGTTCTCAGCGGCGGCGCTTGGAAGCGCATCGGCCCAGGCTCGGTGATCTTCAACGCGTCCAACTCGCCCCACGCGCTGCGCAATGTCGGCGGCACCCCGGCGACGTATCACGTGATCAACTGGAAGACTTCCGCCACGCCCGCGCGCTAGGAGACCTGCATGCACCGTCGCACGATGCTCACGGGGGTGGGAATGGCGGGGATCACCGCCGCGCTTCCTGCCGAACTGCTCGCCCAGTCCGTGAGCCAGGGCAATGCCGTGTCGGCTGATGCCGCGCCGGCCCAGCCGGAGCCCACCGCGAAGCACCGCATCAAATTTGGCGTGATCGGTCTCGACCACGCCCACATCTATGGCATGACGGACGCGATGATCCGCGGCGGCGGAACCCCGGCCGCGTTCTTCGCCACCGATCCCAAGCAGATCGCTACGTTTCAGAAGCGATACGGCAACGGCGTAAAGCTCGCTCGAACCGAAGAGGAGATTCTGGACGACAAGGCGATCCAGCTGATCGTCGGCGCGCCGATCCCCGATCTGCGCGCGCCGCTCGGGATCCGCGCAATGCGGGCGGGCAAGGACTATCTGGGGGACAAGCCCGCGATCACCAGCCTGGAGCAGCTTGCCGACGTTCGCCGCGCGGTCACCGAAACGGGCCGCAAGTTCGCCATCATGTACTCCGAGCGGCTGGAGGTGCGCGCGGCGGTGCATGCCGGCGACCTCGTCGCGCAGGGTGCGATCGGCAAGGTCATCCAGGCCGTCAATCTCGCGCCGCACCGCGTGAGCGCGCCCACCCGCCCGGACTGGTTCTGGGACAAGGCGCGCTATGGCGGCATATTGACCGACATCGGCAGCCACCAGGCCGACCAGTTCCTGTTCTACACCGGCTCGACCTCGGCGCAGGTGGTCGCCGCGCAGACCGGCAACCTCCATTGGCCGGGCAAGCCGCAGTTCGAAGATTTCGGCGACATGATGGTCACCGGCAATGGCGGCACCGGCTATATCCGCGTCGACTGGTTCACCCCCGATGGACTTCCGACCTGGGGGGACGGGCGGCTGTTCCTGGTCGGGACCGAGGGTTCGATCGAGCTGCGCAAATATGTCGATGTGGCCGGAAGGCCGGGTGGCAACCACCTGTTCCTCACGGACAAGACGGGCGTGCGCTATATCGATTGCTCGAAGGTGCCCCTGCCGTTCGGCGCACAGTTCGTGACCGACGTGGTCGAACGCACGTCGACCGCCCAGAACCAGGCGCAGGCGCTGCTCGCCGCTGAACTGGTGCTCACTGCGCAAAAAAATGCCACCCGGCCCAAATTGTCCTGAAGGGAAGAGGAACATGCAGTTTTCCCGACGCGGAGTCCTGAAGTCCGGCGCAGCGCTCGCTGCGCCGACCATCGTCCCGGCGAGCGTGTTCGGCCAGAACGCGCCCTCGAACCGGATCACCATCGGCGCCATCGGCGTCGGCCGTATCTCGCGCATCCACGACATGAAGGAAGTCCACAAACATGCCGACGCGCAGATCGTCGCCGTGTGCGACGTCGATACGATCCGCCTCGGCGCCGGCAAGGAATTGGTCGACGCGCGCTATACCGCGAGCACCGGCAAGCCCTATTCGGGCACGCGGATGTATCATGACTATCGCGAGTTGCTCGCCAGCCGTGACATCGACGCGGTGCTGATCTCCACGCCCGACCATCAGCACGCGCCCCAGGCGGTGCATGCGGTGCGTGCCGGCAAGCATGTCTATCTCCAAAAGCCCGCCGCCCTAACGATCCCCGAGGGCCGGGCGATGGCCGACGCGGTCAAGGCGAGCGGGAAGGTCCTTCAGATCGGTTCGCAGCAGCGTGGGCAGGACCCGTGGCCGCAATTCCACCGCGCCTGCGAGCTTGTCCGCAACGGTCGCATCGGCAGGATCCGCCATGTCGAAGTCGGGCTGCCGGGCGATCCTTCGGGTCCGCCGGCGCCGCCGGAACCGGTGCCGTCGAACCTCAACTACGACGCCTGGCTCGGCACCACGCCCGAGATTCCATATACCGAGATCGGCGTGCATCCGCAGGACTCGTTTGAGGGTCGTCCGGGCTGGCTGCGCCTCGAGCAGTTCGGCGCCGGGATGATTACTGGCTGGGGCTCGCACCATATCGACACTGCCCATTGGGGCATGGACATGGAGCATTCGGGCCCGATCGAGATCTGGGGCAGGGCCGAGTTCCCGAAGAGCGGGCTGTGGAACGTTCATGGCGCGTTCGAAACCCATGCGCGCTACGCCAATGGCGTTACGATGACCGTGTCGGGCGCGCTGCCCAACGGAATCAAGTTCATCGGCGACAAGGGGTGGATCTTCGTCACCCGAAGCGGCGCGGTGACGGCCAGCGATCCCGGCGCGGCGCAGGTCGAACCGCTTCACGCGTCCGATCCCAAGATCCTGACCAGCGTGATCGGCCCGAACGAAGTGCACTTGCTCAAGGTTTCCGAACAGCACCGCAACTGGCTCGACGCGATCCGTACCGGCGCTCCGTTGAGTGCGCCTGCCGAGATCGGCCATCGCTCCTTGTCGACCTGCCTGCTGCATTGGACGGCGATGAAGACCCAGCGCCGCCTGAAATGGGATCCGAAGGCCGAGCGCTTCTCAGGCGACGACGCCGCCAATGCGATGCTGAGCCGCCCGCAACGGGCGCGATACGCGATCTAGCGACGACCTCGGAACTTCGATCACGGTTGGGGTCCCGCAGATCGGCGTGCGATGCATGTTAGTATCCGTGGCTGTCACGAACGCTTCACATCCATTGTCCAGCAGCCCTGAGACCAAACTCGGGGGAACACGAACATGATGTACCGGACGTCGCTGGCGGCCTTGCTCGCCACCACTGCGCTTGCCTCGGCGCCTGCGTTTGCGCAGAGCACGATCGAGGATCCTGCCACCGCGCAGGAGGATCATGGCGACATCATCGTCACCGCGCAGAAGATCGAGCAGCGCGCGACCGACGTACCGATCACCATCTCGGCGATCACCGGCGAGCGCATGGCGCAGATCGGCGTGAGCGACCTTGATGAACTGTCGAACTACATCCCGGGCCTGAACATCCAGGAGCAGAGCGCGAACAATCCCGGCATCGTGATTCGCGGCATCACCTCGGATTCCGGATCGTCGCAGCAGGGGCCGCGCGTCACGCTCTACTATAACGGCGTCGACATCTCGCGCTCGCGTGGCTCGTACCAGGCGATCTACGATCTCGAGCGCATCGAAGTCATCAAGGGGCCGCAGGCCACACTGTTCGGCACTGCCTCCGCCGTCGGCGCGATCAGCCTCACCTCGGCCCGCCCGAAGCCGGGTTATTCCGGCGCGCTGACCGCCGGCTATGGCAATTTCGATTCCACCCTGCTCTCGGGCTTTCTCAATGCCGGCTCGGACACGCTTGCCGGCCGCGTCGCGTTCGAATGGAAGAAGCGCGACGGCTATGTCGAGAACCTGTCTCCGCGCCAGGACAAGGAACTCTACTCGCAGGACCAGCTCGGCGTCCGCGCATCGCTGCGCTACACGCCCACCGACGCGCTGAGCGTCGACCTGATCGGCACCTATGACCAGCAGCGCAATGGCGGCACGCCGTTCATCTCGCGCGCGCTGCCGACCGAAGCAGGCCCGGGCGATCCGTTCGGCAAGGCCAATCTCGGCGGCTCGCCGCTATCGGCACAGGTGCTCGGCGACGACCAGCTTGGGCTCAACCGCGAAGTCTATGACGTCAACTTGACCGCAAGCTATGATTTCGGCTCGGGCGTCACCTTCACCACGGTCAACGGCTACCGCAAGTTCGACAGCCGCGAAGTGTTCGACGCCGACGGCTCCGCCGCGTGGTTCCTGGAATTCGCCGAAATCTCGAAGGGTTGGCAGGCCAGCCATGAGGGCCGCTTCTCGTACAGCGATCCCCATTGGCGCGCATCGTTCGGCTGGAACGTGTTCGTCGAGGACAATTTTCAGAACGTTCCCTTCTCCACCGAGGAGGGGACCTTCATCCAGTGCCTGACCGCGCTTCGGGGCGCACCCGCGATCCCCGGCCTGCCGTGCATCAGCCCAACTGGCGTGGTGACGGCGGCACTTGCGACCGCCGGGGCGACCGGTGGCCGCCTGACGCAGGTCCCGTATCGGTCGGTCTATGAAAATCAGGGCCGCAACGACAGCTATTCGATGTTCGCGGACACCACTTGGATCCCTACGCCCTCGCTGGAACTGACGGCAGGCGTGCGCATCCTGATCGAGCAGCGCAAATCCGGCTACCGCGCGGACGTGCCGGTGCCGTTGCTCCCCAGCCTGCTTCCGGCGGCGGCGCGTGCGGCGCTGCTGGCGGTGGGCATCGGCCCCTCGCTGCTGCCGGGCCAGATCGACACGCGCGGCCAGACCTTTACCGCCCGGCAATCCTATTCGGCGGTGCTGCCGCGCTTCAATATCCTGTATCGCCTCGGCGACGATGTGAACGTGTTCGCCACGATCTCGAAGGGGCGTCGCTCCCCGGTCGTGCAGCTCAACGCGCGACGGCTGGCGACCGGGGCGCCGGCGGCCAACCTCCAGCTCGTTCCCGAGGAGAATGTCTGGAACTACGAGGCGGGCCTCAAGGGCAATGTCGGTCCGGTTTCGGGATCGCTCGGCGTCTATTACCAGAAATATGACGGCTTCCAGGTAAGCGTGCAGCAGCCCAACGGCACCTCGCTGACCCAGAGCGCCGGCACCGCGAGCAATCTCGGCGTCGAAGCCGAACTGAACGTGCGTGCCGGATCGTGGCTCAACCTGTTCGGCAATGTCGGCTACATCAATGGCGGCATCGACGAGAATAGCCGTTTCGCGTCCACGTTCTCGGGCGCGCGCTTCCGCCTTCAGCCCGAATGGCAGGCGGCGGCAGGCTTCACCGTCGACGCGCCGCTGGGCAACGGCATGCGGTTCTTCGCGACGCCCAGCGTCACTTATCGCAGCCGCATCTTCTTTGAAGTGCCGAACAACATCGCCCTGTCGCAGGGTCCGGTCACGCTGGTGAACGCCCGCGCCGGCGTCAGCTTCATGGACGAACGCTTCGAACTGGCGGGCTATGTTCGCAACGCTACCGATGAGCGCTATCTGCTCGATGCCGGCAACACCGGCGGCAGCTTCGGTACGCCTACCTTCATCCCGGCCGAGCCGCGCTTCTATGGCGCCCAGCTGACCGCGCGCTTCTAAGGAACGCCGACATGACGATTGATCGGCGCAGCGCGCTTGCGCTGCTCGGCAGCGGCGCGGCGCTCGGGATCCCGGGCGCCGCGCAGGCCAGCCAGACTGCGGCGGGCCGCTTCGCACACGGCGTCGCCAGTGGCGATCCGGCGACGGACGGTGCCGTGATCTGGACCCGCATCAGCACCGATACGCGTGGGGATGTGCCCGTGACGTGGCACGTCGCCATCGCGGCGGATGCCAGGCCGCTCGCCAGTGGCAAGGCGACGGCGCGCGCCGCCGCCGATCACACGGTGAAGGTGGAAGTCGCGCGGCTGAAGCCGGGGCAGGAATATTGGTACTGGTTCACCACCGCCGCGGACGAGCGTTCGCCCGTCGGCCGCTTCCGTACGCTCCCCAAGGGATCGGTGGAGTCGCTGGTGCTCGCGGTGGCATCCTGCCAGCTCTATCCCGGCGGACTGTTCAACGCCTATGCCGACATGGCCGCGCTGCCGCGGCTCGACGCGGTGCTCCATCTGGGCGACTATATCTATGAATATGGCGCCGACGGATATGGCGCCGATGTCGGCCAGAAGCTCGGGCGGCTGCCCGATCCGCCGCACGAGATCCTCACGCTCGCCGACTATCGCCGCCGCCACGCCCAGGTGAAAGCCGATGCCGACATGCAGGCCGCGCATGCCCGCGCCGCGTTCATCTGCGTATGGGACGATCACGAAGTCGCCAATGACGGCTGGATCGGGGGTGCCGAGAACCACGATCCTGCGACCGAAGGCGACTGGAAGGCGCGCAAGGCCGCGGCGATGCAGGCCTATTTCGAATGGATGCCCATTCGTGACCCCAAGCGCGGCCGGCCGTGGGAGGCGATCAACCGCAGCTTCGAATTCGGCGACCTCGCCACGCTGGCGATGGTAGAGACGCGGCTGCTCGCGCGCTCCGAGCAGGCGGAGGTGAAGGGGGGCACCCCCGGCGCCGATGAATATGCCGCGGTGATGGCAGAGCGTGCCCGTCCCGACCGCGAGATGCTGGGTGCCGATCAGCAGCGTTGGCTGGAGGGCGTCCTTGCCGGCTCGGTCCGCGCGAACCAGCCGTGGCAGGTGCTGGGCAACCAGGTGGTCATGGCGCGCGTCGCCGGACCCGACCTGAGCGGGTTCTCCGATCGCATCGCGAAGCTCCCGGCTGTCTATCGCGGCCGCCTGGAGCAGGCCGCGGCGGGCTACAAGGCGGGACTTCCGTTCAACTTCGACGCTTGGGACGGCTATCCCGCGGCGCGCGAACGTCTCTACGCCGCGTTCCGCCGCGCGGGATCGAAGCCCATCGTGCTGGCCGGCGACAGCCATGCCGCCTGGGCCAACGACCTGTACGACGATGCCGGAACGCTGGTGGCGTCGGAGTTCGGCGCGACGGCGATCACCAGCCCGTCTTATGGCTCGCTTCTGCCCGGCCTCGGCACGGCACTGGCACAGGCCAACAAGGAGGTCGCCTTCTGCGACCAGGACGGCAAGGGCTATACTCTGATGACGCTGACTCCGGCGGCGGCGACCGCGGAGTTCATCACGGTCTCCACGATCCTCTCCAAGCCGTTCGGCCGCAAGGTCGTCGCGACCTATCGTACGGCGCCGGGGGAGCGCCACGGGCCGCTCCAGCGGGTCTAGACGGGTCAGGCGCCGGCGCGGCCACATCCGGCCGCGCTGGCGCCAACCAACTCATCCCCAATGTTCAGGCGCGTCGCCATCCGGCTCGACCGGAAGCGACGCGGCATCGTCCGCATCGGGGGTATCGAGCCGCGTGACGCGAACCTGTTGGTTCACCAGCTGGGCGAACCCGAAGATCGTCATGAACGAGATGTCGGTGGCATCGCGCCCCACCGCGATGCGGACCAGTCCTTCGGTCGGCGCCAGCCCGCTCGCATCGACCAGATGCCACCCATTGCCCAGCCAGACATCGACCACGGCGTGGAAGTCGGGCGGGTCGAGCCGCCAGGCATAAGCGGAGACGAGCCGGGCAGGGATGCCGGCTGCGCGCGCGAACGCCGCCATCACGTGCGAGAAATCCCGGCAGACCCCCTCGCGCGCGATGAAGCTGTCGACGGCGCTGGTCTTCTCGTTGCTGGTGCCCAGGCGATAATCGATATTGCCGCGGATCCAGCGGGCCATCGCGTCGATCTTCGCGCCTCCCTCCAGATGCCCGAATTCGCGGATCACGAACGACACGAAGCGGTCCGACTCGCAAAAGCGGCTGGGCCACAGATAGGGGATGACGTGCGCCGGAAGGTCCGGCCGCGACGCGGTCGGCAGGCCGGACAGCGAATCCCGGCCGCGCTCGACATCGAACACGCCGAAATAGGTCGCCAGGAAATCGCCCTGCGCCCGCGCCCAGGTCCTGCGCCCGATCCCGTCGTCACCGGGCACCGTGCGCAGCGGGCCGGTGCCGCTGACGGTCAGCTTGTCGTTCACCAGACGCTGCTCGTCCATCGGCGCGGCCTCGATCGCCAGCAGCACGTCGGCGCTTTGCGGCATGTGATAGGCAAGCGTTGCTTCTACCTTGAGGCGCATCGAAATATCCTGATCTGCTCACGAGCAAGCGTCGGAAACGCCTGAAACCGCAACAACTTGGGTAAATGCCCATGCCGCATCATAGTGCCCGCTGCCCGGCTCTAGCGCATCAGCCCCGCGGCGCGAAGCGCGTCCTCGATCACCTGTGTCACGCCACTACGCTTCCCCAAGCCATGCTCCGCCGTGCCGCTGTTTTCGGAGCGTTCGGGAGCTTGGGCAAGTTCGCGCGCAATGGCGGGCGTGGCGCCTTCTTGCCGGGTATCGCCGGTCTGCGGACGCTGCATGGGCTCGCCCTGCAACAGACCCCAAAACGCCGCGATCCGGCGCGTGGAGGAGATGCCGGCCTCCAGCATATACGGACCGGCAACCCCGCATCCGTCCGACCCCGCCGTGTGCAGCGGCGTGCCATGCGCCATGCCGGCGATGCGGTACTCCTCGATCACCGTGCGGCCCTCGGCGTTGCGCCATGTCTGGTGCGCATGGCCATCGACGACGTCGCTGACGGTCGGCTCGGCGGGGACGCCGTGCAGTCCGCGCCACTGCTCGACGATCAGGCCCGCATTGACCGGGGCCACCGTCGCATCGCTGCCGCCATGCCACACCGACACCGTCGGCCATGGCCCGCCGTGCTCCGATGCTGCGCTCACCAGCGCACCCAGCGCACCGCCGGCAGGGCCGCCATGCCCGCGCATCCGGTCAAAGGCCTCGGGAACCGAGCGCGCGGTTCCGAAGGGCAGCCCGGCGATGATCGCGCCGCCGGCGAACACGTCGGGATAGGCGGCGAGCAACGTGGACGCCATCGCCCCGCCCGCCGACAGCCCGGTGACGTATACCCGCGACGCGTCGAGCCCATGCGCCGCGATCATCGCCGCGACCATCTGCCGGATCGACAGCGCCTCGCCGGAGCCGCGCCGGACATCCTCCGGGCTGAACCAGTTGAAACACAGATTGGCGTTGTTCGCCCTTTGCTGCTCGGGAAACAGCACCGCGAAACCATGTTCGTCGGCAAGCCGCGACCAGCCCGAGCCGTGGTCATACCCCGCCGCGCTCTGGGTGCAGCCGTGCAGGACCACCACCAGCGCCGCATCCGCACGCAGTTCGCCAGGCACGTGATACCGCGCCCGCAGCGCACCAGGGTTGGAGCCGAACCCCGTAAGATCGGCGAGGCGGTCGTCGCCCTGCCGGGCCGGCATTGCCGGGGTAAGTTCCCGTAAAGCGCCGAGCCGGCGGATCGTGTCGTTCAAGCTTCGCATCGCGGATCCCCGGGGTCACGGCGGAAGCCGCACCAACGCGCAACCCGCCGAACCGGCCATGCTGCATTGCACAATATCGGGGCAGTCGCCGGCTGCGGCAAGATGCGCGCTGCCTCGATCGCCAATTTCGGGGGCCATGGGGTGGCGCGCACCGCCTGCACTCCCCATCTAGAGCCTATCGCGCCGTTCGCCACGAGCAGGAGCGCGGCTGAGAGTCTCTTCATGCTCCCGCTCCGACCTGGCGCGCGGCGTGCCGGCATTGCCGCACCGACGACGACATCAACCGAAGAGGAACCGGACATGGCCAAGGGTCAACAAAAGAGCAGCAAGGAACTGCGCAAGCCCAAAAAGCCGCAGCCTCCCAAGCTGAACGCTTCCGCCCCCTCGCAGAAGGGCACGCCAGCCGCTGCCGCACCGTCCAAGAAGACCTGACTCCGCGCCGCCGGCACGCGCCCCGCACCTGCCGGCACGCATTGCACGAACCATTGGCCTGACCCGGTCCCCCAGACGAAAGGACAATATCATGCAGCCTACCTTGGCCCTGTGCCGCACCCAGGAGGCGCATCAGCGCGCCCTGGCATCGTCCGCCACGCTCGAGAATGTGAAGCTGGTCGCCAACGCCGCCGCCGCGGCCTGGGCGAAGGAAGCCCATGCTGCCGAGCAGCGGGAAACACGCAAGCTCCACGCGCGCGAAACCGCCGAGCGGATCGAACTCGAAGACGCCCTCCTCTTCGAAGCATCGATGTTCAGCGAGAACCCCGACCGCGGCTTGGCGAACCACTAATAAGCACCGTGCCCTCGCATCGATCGCGCCTCACGGCCGGATCGCATGGCGCATAAAAAAGGCCCGTCTTCCGAAGAAGACGGGCCCAAGTTTCCCTGGGAAGGGAGAGCGATCAGAAGTTGATGGTGGTGCCGAACGCGATCTGACGGCCGAGCGAGTCGTACCGCGCAGAGATCGTGTTCGCCCGCGACAGGCCGATATCGTACGAGTTCGGCAGGATCGGCGGGGTCTTGTCGAGGATGTTGTTTGCCGCGATCCGGAACGAGAAGCTCTTCTGGACGCGGAAGTTCAGCGACAAGTCGAAGTAGTCATACGCGCCGATCCTGTAGAAGGTCTCGCGCTCGCCCGCCTGGGTCCAGCCGAGCGTCGGATCACCCGAGTTCGAGGTGCGCGTCAGCGGGCCCAGGTGGCGCCAGTTCAGCGAAGCGCTGAAGAACTGGTCCGACGTGGTGTAGGTGGTGCGCAGGTTGTGCGTCCACTTCGGGATGAACTGGCTGCAGCCAGCACCGCCGAAATAGCCCACGCAGTTGCGCTGGTTCAGGAACTCCGCGTCCTGCGCACCCGCCAGCGTGGTGAGCGAGCCCGCAAAGTCGAAGTCCAGCCGGCCGGCAGCGCCGAGCGGCAGGGCGTACTGACCCTGGAAGTCCCAACCATAGGACTTGCTCTGGTAATAGTTGGTCGTGCCCTGACGGATGAAGCCCGTTGCGGGATTGTCGCCCGGGGTGCTGAACAGCGTGCCGTTCGCATTGCGGACGAACATGCTGCAGAAGAACGGATCCGCCGTCTGCTGGCAGCCCTGCGAGAAGTAGCTGTAGTCGTTGTAGCCGATCGAATCGTCCAGATCGATCATGAAGCGATCGACCGACACGATCAGGCCGGGCAGGAAGCGCGGCTTGAGCACGACACCGAAGGTCTTGGTGTACGCGGTTTCCGGATCGGCGGTGAAGCCACCGGCGCGGTAGGTGCAGCCGACATCGGTCGGGCAGAGCAGGGTAGCGCTGCCGTAGAGATTGTCCGCCAGGCCGGTTGCCGCGCATGCCTCACGCGAAGCTGCCGGGGCGCCATAAACCGGAACCTGCTGGCCTGCCGCGTTGGTCGTGGTGCCGACGATGGCGGGAGCGCAGATGTCGTTATAGGCGGTGGTGATCCGGCCATAGCTGGTGTTCGAGGCCTGGAACGCCTCGACTACCGTCGGTGCGCGCTGGGCGCGGTTGATCGAGCCGCGGAAGGTGATGTCGGGGATCGGTGCCCAGATCGCCTCGGCCTTCCAGGTCGAGAAGGTGTTGGGGTTGCTGCTGTACTTGGACAGGCGGAACGCGCCGTTGACCTGGAGCAGGTCGGCGAACGGCTTGTGCTCGGCGATCGGGGCCTGGACCTCGACGTTTCCTTCCCAGACATGCTGCGACAGGTCGGAGTCGCTGCCGCCATTCTGCTCGCGCCAGTTGGCGTCGGCATAGCTCTTGAGCTGGTCCTCACGGAACTCGGCGCCGAACGCGATCGCCAGGCCCTGCTCGGCCCAGGGGCTCTGGATGCCATAGGTGCCCAGGTCGCCCTGAACGGTGGCGATGGCGTTATACAGCGTGTTGGTGGTCGTCGTGGTGCCGTAGGTACCCTCGAGCAGGTAATTGAACAGCGCGCTGTTGTTGGTCGCCGAATTGGCGCTGAACGGATCGAAGGGCACGCAGCCATTGGCCACGTCGTTGACGCAGCTGATCGTGCCGTTGTTGTTGACCGTGTTCAGCGCGTTGTTGACGCGATCCCAGTCCGGCGTTGCCCAGCTGGTGTCCATGCGGTTGCGCGCATAGACGCCGCCGACATCGTAGCTCCAGCCCTTGGCGAATTCGCCGCGGACGCCGCCGGTGATGCGCACGCCCTGGTTCAGGTAGCGATCTTCCTGGTCGGCGACGCCGGTGAAGCGATAGCGCAGTTCGATCGGCACGAAGGTGGAGGTGCCGGCGGCACCGCCGCACACCGTCGCCGCCTGTGCGGCCGACAGGAACGGGTTGGCGCAGTTCAGCTGGTACGCACCCTGCGAGTAGTTGCTCGAGCTCAGCACGCGCGCCGGATAGAGGTTCACGGACTCGTCGCGGAACCACATCGCATTGGCATAGACTTCGGCGGCGTCCGAGATCTTGAACGAGGCGAAGCCGCCTGCATTCCAGCGCTCATCGGCGCGCTGGAACGAGTATCCGTCATACGGATTCTCGGCGACGGCATCCGAATAGGGCACGAACGTACGCGTGCCATTGGGATTGTTGACATAGGCGTTGCCCGAGCTGGGCCCCGTCCGCGGCGAGATGTAGCCGGTCTTGGTGTAGGTCGAAACCGTGCAGCTCAGCGGGCCGTCCTTGACCGTTTCGGTCAGCTGGCACCCCGAGGTTTCGCGCGCGCCGAAGGGGACGAGGTCCGCCTTGCGATAGTTGACGTAGCCCGAGACGTGGAAGCGGTCGTCGAACAGCTTCTTGCCGGCGGTCAGCGACAGGTCGACACGACCGCCGTCGAAGGCGTTGCCGGTGGTCGGCTGGCGGAAGCCATATTGGCTTGCCACCTGCGAGACGAGGCCCGCTTTGTTCTCGTGCGCGTAGAAGTTGTAGTTCGCGTTGGCCTGGATGCCCTCGAAATCATTGTCGAGGATGAAGTTGACCACGCCGGCAACTGCGTCCGAACCGTAAACGGCCGAAGCGCCGCCGGTCAGCACGTCCACGCGCGAGATCAGCGCGGTCGGGATCATGTTGGCGTCGAGGCCGTTGACCGTGCCCAGGCGCTTGCCGTCGACCAGCACCAGCGTGCGCTCGAAACCGAGGTTACGCAGCTTGATGCGCTGGCGGCCGTCGGAATCCTGATAGTTCTGCTGGCTGTCGGGTGCGATCGACGGGATGCGGTTGAGCACTTCCTCGATGTTCACTGCTGCCTGGGCACGGATCGCTTCGGACGTCACCGAGGTGATCGGCGCTGCGGCGGCCACGTTCGGGCGGCTGATGCGCGAACCGGTGACGACGATCGCCTGGCCTTCGCCGCTCTGATCGTCGGTGTTCAGGTCGGCGGTGGCGGTGGTTTCGGCAACCGGGCCGCCGGTAGTGTTGGCTTCCTGCGACATCGCGGGGACTGCAAACATCGCCGCGAAACAGGTCGAACTCAGTAGAAGCGCGTTCTTCATTACTTCCCCCAATTGGGATGACTTACTTGGTGTTGCCGTGCCCTTTTAGGCTTTCGGCGGCTCGGACTTGCGTGCTTCCCTGAAGGTCGGTCACGGCAAAGGTGAAGCCGGGCTGGAGCGCGAAGGCGCCCACTTCGCCGCGGCTGTTGATGGCCAGAAAGCCTACTTGCGCGTCGCGAATGGCGTCGCCGCGCAGCTTGGCGATGTGCAGCACGGCTTCGCGGCACGCGGCCTGGGGCGACATGCCGCCGCGCATCGACGATACGACACGTGCCGATCCGACAATGCGCGTGACTTCCTCGCCTACGCCGGTGGCAGTGGCGGCGCCCACGCCGGCCTCGACGAACAGGCCCGAGCCTGCCTGCGGCGAATCGCCGACGCGGCCGCGCAGCTTGAACGCCATGCCAGAGGTGGTGCACGCGCCGGCAAGCCGGCCGTCGGGGCCGCAGGCGACCATGCCGATCGTGTCATGGTCCAGCGCCGATCCGCGGATGTTCTCGCTGTTCGCGACCGGCTTGTACTTGGCGGTCTTCAGCCATTCGCGCCACGCCTTTTCGGCTTCGGGCGTCAGCAGCTTGGTCTTTTCGAAACCCTGCTCGAGCGCGAACTGGTGCGCGCCTTCGCCGACCAGGAAGGTGTGCGGGGTCTTCTCCATCACGCGCCGCGCGACCGAGATCGGGTGCATGAAGTCTTCGAGCGCGGCGACCGCGCCGACATTGCCGCGGTCGTCCATGATGATCGCGTCGAGGGTCACATGGCCATCGCGGTCCGGATAGCCGGAATAGCCGACCGAGTGGTTCTCGGGGTCCGCTTCGGGAACCCAGGCGCCGACTTCGAGCGCGTCGACCAGGTTGCCGGTCTTCTTCCACTGGGCATAAGCGGCGGCATTCGCGGCGGCACCGAAATCCCAGGTCGAGACGATCAGCGCTCGTCCCTTGATCGGTGTGGAGGGCTTTGTCTGGGCTTGGGCGATAGTGGCAGTTGCACCGGCGGCGGCCGCTGCGCCGATCCCCAATGCCAATGCTCCGCGTCGAGACGTGTCCATCGATGCAATCCTCAAGGCTTGGCTGCCTCATGCAGCCTTGAGCCCGGCGCCTACGTCACCCGAACGTCCTCGCCTTGCAACCAGATTGTCACAGGTGAAATATCACTTCAATACCAAAAACGAAATTGGTGCTATCGGACTGTCGCATATTGCATACCAGTGTCGAAAGATCGGCAGGCGTCGGTCGCCGGCGCAGGGCGCAGCCCCGCGGGCGTCGATCCGCTAACTCATGACGCTTCAACGATTAACGCGTGCCGAACTGCGGCTTCACTGCTTGGGCGTGAAGCCGCCAATGCCGGCGATCGCCAGGCGAGTGGCAGATACCGCTGTCTCTGCAAAGGTTATCCGCAGATAGCGTGATGTGCGAGCCCGGTCGAAGACGACGCGCTGGGTAGAGAGGGCATAGGCGATGTTGGAGAACTCGCCTTTGGCGGCCGGCTCCCAATGCATGCCATCGGCGCTGGTCTCCGCGTCATAGCCGCGGGGCGGCGCCGCACCGGTCATCACCTGGCGCGATGGCGTCAGGCTGAAACCGGCCAGTTGCGTGGCTGCCCCCAGGTCGACGACGACGCGGGCCGGCTTGCCCGGAGTGGGACTCGGCTGTGCCCAGATCGTGCCGGCTTCGTTGTCCAGCAGCTTCTCGGCCCCCGGCGCGCTCGCCTCGACGATGCGCCACTTGGTCACGTCGAGCACGGTCGGGTCGGTCGAGACGATCGCCGGCACCGGCACCGGCGCCACCGACTGGAACAGCGCGAACTCACTGATCGCCGGCGAGGCCGGCGCGGCGAGCACGCGCAGCCGCACCCGGCGCGGCGCGATCGGCGCGGGCAGGCGGATGATCCGCTGCGCCGAGATGCACGCGTGTTCGGCCAGCGTCTGCCACTTGCCGCCGATCTCGGCATCTACCGCGAACCGCGTCACGCGCACGCCGAGCGGCAGATACTCGCGCAGCCGGATCACGTCGAAGCGGGTGCCGGGCTTGAGGTCGAGCGTCAGCGTCGGGTTCGCGACGCCATCGGGGCTGGCCCAATAGGTTTCGCGATTGCCGTCCAGCACGCGGGCGGGCGCGAAGCCTGCGCGGCTGTGGCTGGCGCTCGCCACTGCGCCCTTGGCGAGGTCGCGTGCGAAGGTCGCGCGGATCGCGTCGCCGAACGATTTGAGGATCTTGAAGTCCTGGTCCGGAATGCGGCCGCGACGGTCCGGGGGAATGTTCAGGTTCAGATTGGTGCCGCGCCCGACCGACTCGTCATACAGCCGGATCAGCCGCTCGGGGCTTTTGACCTTGGAGTCCTCGTCGGCGTGATAGAACCAGCCCGGCCGGATCGACACGTCGGTTTCCGCCGGCCACCAGATCGCGCCGCCGCGCACCCCGGCATTGCCGTTCTTCTGGTCATAGGGCTCGTCGGGCATCGTCGGCCAGCACGGATCGCCCGCCACGCCGTCCTCATTGCCCACCCAGCGGATGTCGGCGCCCAGCGGATCGAAGGTGCAGGCGTTCGGCTGCAGCTCGTGGACCAGCGCGACGATCGAGGGCCAGTTGTAATAGCGCGGCGCATCGATCTTCCGCGCCTCGCGCGCGCCGCCATAATAGCCGTCGCCGCCATTGGCGCCGTCGAACCACACTTCGAACAGCTCGCCATAGCGGGTGCACAATTCGGTCAGCTGCGCGCGGTAATAGTCGACATAGGCCGGCCGGCCATAGTCGGCATGGTTGCGGTCCCAGGGCGAGAGGTACAGCCCGAACGGCAGCTTGGCGCGCTTGCACGCGTCGGCCATCTCGCGGACGATGTCGCCCTTGCCGCCTTTGTAGGGGCTGTTGCGGATGCAATGCTCGGTCAGCAGCGTCGGCCACAGGCAGAAGCCGTCATGATGCTTGGCAGTGAGGATCAGCCCGGTGAGCCCGCCAGCCTTCGCCGCGGCGACGATCTGGTCGGGGTCGAAGTCGCTGGGGTCGAACAGCTTGGGGCTCTCGTCGCCGAACCCCCATTCCTTGTCGGTGTAGGTGTTGATCGAGAAATGGACGAACGCGTATTGCTCGCGCCCATGCCAGCGCCACTGGCGCGGGTGCGGCGTCGCGCCGAACGGCTTGGGGCCAGGCTCGGCGGCGAGCGCGGGGGCGGCGGGCAGGGCTGCGCCGGCCAGTCCGGTGGCGATCAGCGTGCGCCGGGAAAATGCAGTCATCGAAATCCTCAGGTTCAAGCGGGCGTATGGCCGAACGACGGCGGCCGGTCGGCAAGCGCGCGGCCGAAGGCGCGGTTGGGCGTACGCGACATGGTGAAGCGCAGCGTGCCGCCCGCGGCGAGGTCGCGGTGCGAGATCCAGCTCCTCGTCCATGGCTTCTCGTTCCAGGTCACCGCCGCGACATAGGGCGTGTCCGGCCCGTTCCCCGGCGCCTCGATCACCAGCTTCCTGGTGCCCAGCTTCAGCGTCGCGCGGGTGAACAGCGGCGATCCGAACACGTACGCCGCCTCCACCGGATCGACCGGATAGAAGCCCAGCGCCGAGAACACGAACCACGCGCTCATCTGCCCGCAATCGTCGTTGCCGATGATCCCGTCGGGGTCGTTCTTGTACATCTCGGTGCACAGCCGCCGCACCATCGCCTGCGTTTTCCACGCCGCCCCGGCATAGGCGTACAGGTAAGGCGCATGCTGGTCCGGCTCGTTGCCGTGCGCATATTGCCCCACCAGCCCCGAAATGTCGGGCGGCGCGTTGGCGGGCAGGGTGGAGGGCGCGGAGAACAGCGCGTCGAGCTTCGCCTCGAACTTCGCGTCGCCGCCCAGATGCGCGATCAGGCCATAGACGTCATGCTGGTTCAGGAACGTCGCCTGCCAGCCATTCGCCTCGGTATAGTCGCGCCAGTCGGGCTCGGGCATGTGCCCCAACTGGATCGGATCATAGTCCTTCCACCAGCGGCCATCGGCGAACTTTGGCCGCGCAAAGCCGATGTTCGGGTCGATCACGTTGCGCCAATTGCCCGATCGCTTGCGCAGCCGCTCGGCGTCCGCCCCCGCGCCGGCCACCCGCGCCAGCCGCGCCGAGGCCCAGTCGTCATAGGCATATTCCTGCGTCCGGCTGACGCTCTCATTGACCTTGTCGGCCGGCACATAGCCCAGGCTGTCGTACAGCCTGCGCCCGCGGCTGTTCTCCAGGTCGCGCGCGCCGAAGTCGAAGCTGCGTTTGCGGATCGCCGGCCACGCCGCGGCATAATCGGCCGGTATCCCCTTGGCCTGCGCCTCGGCGATCGGCACCACCCCGTGCCAGCCGATCATCGTCCCGGTCTCCTTGCCCTGGAGCGGCCACACCAGCGGCCCGAACGGCGACTGCGCGGTCTGGCGGATCAGGTCGTCGACCAGCAGCTTGGTCCGCTCGGGCGCCACCAGGGTCAGCAGCGGGTGCACCGCGCGATAGGTGTCCCACAGCGAATAGCTGCTGAACGCCGCGCCCTCGGCGGGAACCGCCCGCACCGTGCCGTCGAGCGCGGGGTAGCGGCCATCCACATCCGAAACCAGCGTCGGCGCCACCTGCGCATGGTACAGCGCCGAGGACAGGATGGTCCGCTGATCCGCGGTCCCCCCTTCGACCTGCACCGCGCCCAGCGCCGCCTTCCACCGCGCCGAAGCCGCCCCGCGCACCCGGTCGAAGTCCCAATGCCGCGCCTCGGCGTCCAGGTTCGCCCGCGCGCCCGCGGCATCCACTGCCGAGATCCCGCACCGCACCACCACCGGCGCCGCCCCGGCATCGTCATAATGCAGCACCGCCTTCAGCCGCTTGCCCGCCGCCCGCGTCGACCCGGCGGGCAGCGCGACATCGCCATCGCCGACCAGCGTCACTCGGTCCGGCTTGCGCGACAGCTGCATCGCGAAAAAGATCCGCCGTCCCTTGGCCCAGCGGAACACCCGCCGCGTGCCGGTCAGCGTGCCATCGGCCTCCAGCGCCAGCAGCGCCTCGTCGATCAGCGGCCGCGATCCCGCCCGCTCGAGCACCAGGTGCGACAAGTCGATCAGCAGATGCCCCGCGCCCTTGGGGAAGCGGTAGCGATGCCACCCCGTCCGCTCGGTCACGGTCAGCTCGGCCTGCACCCCGGTCTCCAGCGCCACCCGGTAATAGCCCGGCTCGGCATGCTCGCCCGAAAAGCGCTGGCGATACCCCGCGTCGGGGTCTTCCAGCGTGCCGGGCTGCAACTGCACCGGCCCGGCCGAAGGCACCACCAGCACGTCGAGCATGTCGCCGATCCCAGTGCCCGACAGATGCGTGTGCGAGAACCCCAGGATCGACGTGTCGGTGCGGTAATAGCCCGAGCACGTCTCCCACCTTTCCACCCCGGTATCGGGGCTCAGCTGCACCATCCCGAACGGCACGGTCGCGCCGGGATAGGTGTGCCCGGTCCCACCCGTGCCGATGAACAGATTGGGTGCCGCACCCGCCTGCCGCGCCCGCGCGCTGGCCGGCAGGGCAGAGGCAGCGAGCCCGAACGCGCTCGAGGCGAGAAGTTGACGGCGTGTAGGAGTCACAGGGTTTCCGCCAGCAGCTTGGGCCGAGTGTCGGCCAGGTGGACGATCAGCTCGCCGAACAGGCCATTGGCCCAGGCGAACCATTCGCGGGTGAACTTGCTCGGATCATCATGGTCGACCGCTTCGTGAATGAAGCCCGTCCCGCCATCGCTGTCGCGGATCATGCGCAGGCATTGCCGGATCGTCGCGTCGTCGCTCGACGACAATGCCCGCATCACCAGCGACATCGGCCACACCTGGCCCAGCCCGACATGCGGCCCGCCAATCCCCTCGACCACGCGCCCGCGCGACCAATAGGGATTGTGCTCGCTCCACGCCGCCGCGGCGGTGCGCTGGAAAAGCGGATCGCTCGCCGGCAGGCACCCCAGATAGGCCAGCGCCGAAAGCGACGGCACATTGGCGTCGTCCATGAAGATCGCGTTGCCATAGCCGTCGACTTCGAACGGGATGACCTCGCTGCCATCGGGCAGCCGCATCCGCGCGTACTTGCGCAGCGCCGCGTCCACTTCGTCGGCGAGCGCCACTGCGTCCGCCGCCAGCGCCGCATCGCCACGCGCGGCGTCCGCCACCACCGCCAGCTCGCGCAACGCGGTCACTGCGAAGTAATTGGACGGAATCAGGAACGGATACACGCACGCGTCGTCCGAAGGGCGGAAGCCCGAATGGATCAGCCCCACCGGCCGTGTCGGCGCGCCATAGCCGTCGAGCATCAGCGATTCGCCGGGGATGTTGCTCTTGCGCTGGAAGCGATACGGCCCCTTGCCGTCCTTCCGCTGCTGCTCGCGGAACGTCGCGATGCTCAGCCGCGCGGCTTGTGCCCAGCGCACGTCGAATGGCGTCTTGTCACGCGTCGCCTGCCAATAGCCATGCGCCAGCCGCATCGGATAGCATAGCGAATCCACTTCCCACTTCCGCTCGGCAACGCCCGGCTTGAGCGGGAAGCGGTCGTCCAGCGACCAGCTCAGATTGGTCTTGGCGGTCGGGTCCTCCATGAACGCGTTGGCGTACGGATCGATCAGGATCGACCGCGACTGGCGCGCGATCAGCCCGTGGTAGAGCCGCCGCAGATCGGCGTCCCCCTTGGCCAGATGCAGATACGGCTTCACCTGCGCCGAGCTGTCGCGCAGCCACAGCGCGTTGATGTCGCCGGTCCGCACGAACGCGTCGGGCGCGCCGTCGATCGTCCGCATCGCCACGGTGGTGTCCAGTGTGTTGGGATAGCAATTCCCGAACATCCAGCGCAGCTTGGGATCGCCGATCTTCAGCGACACCCGCACGATCTCGCGCTCGACCGACTTGCTGACGAACTTGCGCGCGCTAGGCTCCGGGCGGTTGCTGGCGAACGCGGTCGTCTGCGCAAAGGCGGGCGCTGCGGCGAGCGCGAGCCCGGCGCCCATGATCCCACGGCGGTCTATCACTTCGGCAGCTCCTGCGCTTCGCCGCTCAGCGTGAAGTCGGCCCATTGCCCCGGCGCGGTGCCCGGCTGGCCACCGCCAACCCACAGCCGGTACGCACCCGGCACCACCCGCCGCGTGCCGTCACGCGCCACCGTGCTGATGCTGCGGGAATCGAGCGTGAAGCGCAGCGTCGACGCCTTGCCCGGCTTGAGCGCCACCCGGCGGAAGCCGGCCAGCGCGCGCTGGAGCACCGGCGTGGTCATGCCCGCGCCCTGGCCCTTGGGCGGCACCAGATAGGCCTGCACCACCTCTTCGCCCGCCCGCGCGCCGCTGTTGCGCACGCGCACGCTGACTTCGACCGGCGCCGCCGTGCTGCCCGCTCGGGCGCTCAGCGCATCATAGGCGAAACTGGTATAGCTCAGCCCGTGGCCGAAGCCCCATAGCGGCGTGCCGGTGAAGAAGCGGTAGGTCCGCTCCTTCATGCCGTAATCGACGAACGCCGGCAGGTCCGATGCGGACTTGTAGAAGGTCACCGGCAATCGGCCCGAGGGATTGTTGAGCCCGGCCAGCGTCTCGGCGATCGCCGTGCCGCCGGATTCGCCGGGATACCAGGCCGCGAGGATCGCATCGGCCATTGCCGGATCGACCGACACCGCGCTGCCGCTGGTCAGCACCACCACCACCGGCTTGCCGGTGTCGCGCAGCGCTTGCAGCAGACGTTGTTGTGCGAAGGGCAGGGTGATCTCGGTCCGGTCGCCGCCGACAAAGCCGGGCACCGTCACTTGCAGCGCCTCGCCCTCCAGGTCCGGCGACAGGCCAAGCACCGCGACCACAACATCGGACTCCTTTGCCGCGCTCACCGCCTGGGCGAGCAACGGTTCGGCGGGCGGCAGCCAGAGCAGGCGAAGCCCCTCATCCTCGCCGGCATGGTCGATCTCCATGCGAAACGCATGGCGGCGGCCGTCCGTCGTGAACGGCACTTCCACCCGCGCCTTGCCCAGCAGGCCTTCGTGCAGCGGCTTGCCGTCGATCCACAGCCGCACGCTGTCATGCGTCTTGCAGTCCTTCCAGCACGCCGGAATGTCGATCGCCAGCGTATAGCGCCCGGGTCCCGGCGGCACGATCTCGCCCGACCAGCGCACTGCGAAGCCCTTGGGATCGAGCCCGTCGAGCGGCGCGGCGCGCGTATAGTTGAAGTCGATCCGGCGGTCCTGCCGCACGCTGACCGGGGTGCCGGTCACCGTCGGGCTGGCGAAATACTCGCCCTTCAGTCCCGGCTTGCCGTTGGCCATGAATGCGGTTTCGGGCATCACCACCGGCGCGCCATCGGCGAGCACGGATCCCTGCGCATAAAGTATGTTTGCCGCGTCGAATTGGCGGCGCATGCCGTCCAGCGGCGTCACCGGCGCCTTGGCGGTGCCGTGATAATTGCCCTCCAGCACGCCCAGGTCGTCGGCGTCGGCGCCGACCACCGCAATGCGGCTGCCCGCCTTGAGCGGCAGCCGGTCGGCATCGTTCTTCAGCAGCACGATCGCCTTGCGCGCGGCATCCAGCGCCAGCGCGCGGTTGGCCGGCGTACCGACTTCGCTCGGGCGAATGCGGTTCCACGGGCTGGTCGCGCCCAGGATCGTGCCCAGCGCCTGCCGCGCCGCCAGCGACCGGGTCAGTGCGGTGTCGACCTCGGCCTCGCTCACCAGCCCGCGCGCGACCGCCTGGGGCAGCGCGGCGAAGGTGTTGCCGCAGTTCAGGTCGTTGCCGCCCTTGATCGCCGCTGCGGAGGCCGCCGCGCCGTCCAGCCGGTAATGGTGGAACATGTGGATGTTCGCCACCGCGTCGCAGTCCGACACGGTGAAGCCGTTAAAGCCCCAGTCGGTGCGCAACCGCGTGACCATCAGCTCGGGC
This sequence comes from Sphingomonas sp. S2-65, assembly GCF_021513175.1. Lineage (NCBI taxonomy): Bacteria > Pseudomonadati > Pseudomonadota > Alphaproteobacteria > Sphingomonadales > Sphingomonadaceae > Sphingomonas > Sphingomonas sp. S2-65. The sequence goes on from NZ_CP090953.1 coordinate 3,433,296, forward strand.
AGCGCGCACGCCGGCACGCCGTGGATCGAATTGTACGCGCACATCAGCGATCGCGCCTTGCCCTCGGTGATCGCCAGCCGGAAGGCGGGAAGGTAGGTCGATTCCAGGTCCTGCGGGCTGGGATCGACGTCGAAGCCGTCGCGCCCGGCCTCGGGGCCGCTATGCACCGCGAAATGCTTGGGGGTGGCGATGACCTTGGGGTATTTCGGATCGGGTCCCTGCAGCCCGCGGATGAACGCGACGCCCAGATGCCCCGTCAGATACGGGTCCTCGCCATAGGTCTCCTGGCCACGGCCCCAGCGCGGATCGCGGAAGATGTTGATGTTGGGCGACCAGATCGTCAGCCCTTCGTAAATCCGCCGGTCGGCGTTCAGCGGCCGGGCATTGAACTTCGCCCGCGCCTCGGTGGCGACCACGTTGCCCACCTTGCCAATCAGGTCGACGTCCCAGGTCGCGGCCAGCCCGATTGCCTGCGGGAACACCGTGGCGTGGCCGTTGCGGGCTAGGCCGTGCAGGCCCTCGTTCCACCAATCGAACGCCGGCAGCCCGGCTTCCTTGTCGGCGGGAGCGGTGCTTTGCAGCTGCGCGGCCTTCTCCTCGATCGTCATCGTCGCGATCGCCTTGGCGAGCGCGTCGGGGTCGGGCTCGGCGGCGGCGAGAAGCAGGAACGGGATCATTGCTGGGGTCCAAGCGTGCGAAGAGTGAGGGCGCGTTGCAGCGCTTGCGGGTCCGCGGCTGACCGCACTTCGATGGTCACGCTTTCGCCGGGCAACAGGTCGAACCCGTCGTCGGAGGGTTGGGCGGCGACACTGCCGAAGTCGAGCATCACCGCGCGGGCGAGTGCCGATGCAGTGATCGTCACGCGGTTGCCGTCCCAGCGCGTGGTCAGGCCCGGCGCGGGATAGGCCATGTCCTTGGGCAGCGCGCGCTCGACGATCGTGCGCGACACGCTGCGCCCGCCGATGATCAGTTCGGCGACGGCATAGCTGGCGTTCGCAGGCGCGCCGCCGAACAGGTCCGCGTCGGCGATCTTGGCGACTTCCTGAGCACCGAGCGGCGTCAGCGTCACCGCGGCGCCACCCGCGCCAAGCGCCGCGTCGAGAGGCGTGTGCGTCGCATCGCTGCCGCGCTCGCTAATCGGCCTGCCGGCCATGTCGAACGCGCGGATCCGCCACTGCGCAGCGATCGGCTGAGTCGCGTCGGACACCAGAGCGACGCGGGTGGCGCCGTCACGATGCTCGGTGACGATCGCCTGGGGCGCGAAGAAGCGGCGCGCGGCGTAATGGAGCAGCTTCCACTGGCCGTAATAATCGACGCTCGCCCACGAGATCGCCGGCCAGGTGTCGTTGAGCTGCCAGTATAGCGAGCCCATCGTCGTCGGGCGGCAGGCGCGGTGGTGCCGCGCGGCCATGTCGATCGCCTGCGCCTGGTTGACCTGGGTCAAATACACCGTGTCGGCGAAGTCCCTGGGCGCACGCAGCCGCTGGTCCATGTACAGCTTCAGGCGGCTATTGCCTTCGCCCGCCAGGAACTTCTGGTGCGCCTTGAGCACCGGGCTCTCCAGCGTCAGCGGCCCGTCGCCCGCGAAACCGCGCACCGTCGACATGTCCGGCATTGCCTGGAAGCCGTATTCGGACATGAAGCGCGAGCAGCCGTCCAGATAGCGCTCGACCGGCTTGGAGCCTGACCAGACATCCCAGAAATGGCGGTCGCCATTCGTCTCTGTGTCGATCTGCCCCTCATAATCGGTCGAGGGCGAGTTGTTCCAATAGGGCGTACCCGGGGAACGGGTCAGCACGGCGTTGCGCAGCACGCGGTCGAACAGCACGGCCATGCCGACACCGATCCGCTCCTGCTCGTCCGCGCCGACGCGCTTCTTGAACGCCTTGCGGTCCGACCAATTCTCCCAGCCGGCCAGGATCTCGTTGCCGCCCGACCAGGCGATCACCGACGGGTGCGGCTGGAGCCGCTCGACCTGTTCCTCGGCTTCGATCCGGACATTCTCGCGGAACGCCGCGTCGGGGGGCGTCACGGCGCCGCCGAACATGAAGTCCTGCCAGATCATCAGGCCCATTTTGTCGGCAATTTCGTAAAAAACGTCTTCCAGATAGTATCCGCCGCCCCAAACGCGGATCATGTTCATGTGCACGTCGCGCGCGCTTTGCAGGATCTGCTCGATCTGCGCGCGCGGCACGCGGGCCGGGAAATTGTCGAACGGGATCAGGTTCGCGCCCTTCGCGAAGATTGGTATCCCATTGACCTTGAAGCCGAAACTGCCGTCCTTGCGGATTAGCTCGACGCTGCGCAGCCCGATCGACTGGGTGACGCGGTCACTGGTTTCGCTGCCCTGGGCCAGTACACCGGCGACCTGATAGAGCGGCTGGGCGCCATATCCGACCGGCCACCAGCGCTGCGGCTTGTTGACGCTAAGCGGGATGCTCAAGTCGTTGATTCCAGGCGAAACTACAAAGCTGCGCTTGACGCTTTGCTTCTTTCCGGCGGGAGTCGTCAGCGTCAAGTTCAACGTCAACCTGGCCGCGCGGTCGGCCACCACTCGGAACCGCGCCACCAACCGCGCCTCCTCCGCGTTGATCGCCTCCTGCTCCACCCGCAACCCGTCGATCCGCGCCGCGTCCCACGCCTCCAGTTTCACCGGCCGCCACAGCCCGATATTCACCAGCCGCGGACCCCAGTCCCAGCTCCAATGGTATTTCGGCTTGCGAATATAAGGCGACGTCTGCTTGCCCTTGGGCTCGTCGCCAAATTCGGATTCATACTCGCCAGGCAGCGGATTCGCCTCGGCCAGCACCCGCGGCTGAAGCGTGCGAATGGGCGACGCGAACGACACGATCAATTCGTTGCTGCCGGCCTTGAGCGCCGATTTGGCATCCACCCGCCAGCGGCGATGCGCGTTGTCGGCGGCGAGCAGCCGGCGCCCGTTGAGCGACACGGTGGCGAAGGTGTCGAGCCCATCGAACACCAGCTCGAGATGATCGCGCTTCAGCATCGCCGGGGTGACCTGGATCACCTTGCGGAACTGCCAGCTGGTCAGGCCAGCCCATTGGATCGGCGCCTGGTTGATACCCTTGAACGGATCGGGCGCGCGGCCGCTGGCGATCAGATCCTGCTGGACACTGCCGGGCACGCGCGCGGCGAACCACGCCGCCTCGCCCGGATGCGCCTTGGCGGCGGCACTGTCAGCGGGATCGATGCGGACCTCCCACGCGCCGTCGAGCGACAGCGTCTCGCGCGGATCGGCAAGCGCAGGGAGGGCGGCAAACAGCAGCGGCAGGGGGAGGATGCGTGCCTTCACTTGGCCGTCCCTTCGCTCAGCACGACCTTTTCGACCGTGTAGAAGGGAGCGGATGCCGGCGAAGTGAACTGGAAGCACAAGTCTTCGTCTCCCTGCATCTCGGGAAACGTCCCGGAGAAGCTGAACTGAGTGGGGGCGGTTGCGGGGTCGGGCAGCGCGAAGCTGCCGATCACGATCGGCTTGATGGTCTTGTCGGTAGCAGCCGCCGTGCAGCGCGCGCTGATCACCAGCTCGCCATGCAGGGTGGCGGGATACGGATCGCGGCGCCGGCCGGTGTCGTGTGCCAGCCCCCAATGCCGCGCCAGCCGGGCGACGCTGACGGTGAAGCCCTTGGCGACATCGAGCGGCGCGGCGGGGTAGGCGGTGCAGGTGTTGAACAGGTCGACATTGTACACCGGCGCAGTGGCGGCCTGATCCGGCGTGAGGGGCACCCGCAGATAAAGCGAACCGCCCGGGCAAGCGGTCATGTCCGAAGTGGTGCGGGTGAGCAGTGCGGCGCGGCTGGTGTCAAAGGCGCGCGGGGCGGCGGTGGCATTGCCCGCCTTGTCGAACGCAGCGGCGCGTATCTTCGCACCCGGCTTGAGCGTCAGGGGCCCCTTATAGGCGGGCGACTTCGCCGTCGGTTCGCTGCCGTTGGTGGTGTAGCGGATCGTGCCGTAGGGCGCCTGGGTCGATAGCGCGACCACCGCCTTGCCGGCGCGCAACGCATCGCCGCGGCTGCCCTGAAGCTGGTACCCGACCGCGAAGGCGCCATCGGCGACATGCATGCCCGATCGCTCCCATCGTCCGATCTGCGGCTGGACGCGTTCGAGGAAGCTGAAAAAGTCGCGCTTGTCCTTGGCCGACCAGGTCATCTCGGCGATGGCGGCGGCGCGCGGGAAATAGGCGTGCTGCACCTGGCCCGGCGTGATCAGATACTCGCTCCACGCATTGCCCTGCGCGCCGAGCACATGCTTGGCCTTTTCCGCATCGATTCCGGCCGGCACCGGCTCGTATCTGTAGATCTTCTCGAGCGACTGGACTGCCAGGCGGCCGTTGAACTCGTCGGGAAGGCCACTCTGCAACTGGTCGAGATAGAGCAAAGGCGCGGGGCTCAGCACCACGTCATGCCCCTGATTGGCGGCCTCGACCGCACCCTTTTCACCGCGCCATGACATCACCGATGCCGAGGCGGGCAGGCCGCCTTCCAGGATCTCGTCCCAGCCGATCAGCCGACGCCCCTTGCCGGCGAGATACGCGCCGAACTGCTCGATCATCCAGCTTTGCAGCTGGTTCTCGCTCGTGAGGCCCAGCGCCTTGATCTGCGCCTGCACCTTGGGCGAGCGTTCCCACTGGTCCTTGATCGCCTCATCGCCGCCCAGATGAATGAAGTTGCTCGGGAACACCGCCACCAGTTCGTCGAGCACGTTCTTGACGAACTGGATGCCCTCGGGCGCCGGGTTGAACAGATAGGGCATCACGCCCCAGTCGTGGCCGACTTCGGGCGCGTCGGCGAACACGCTGAATTCGGGATAGGCGGCGGCAAGGGCCTGGGCGTGGCCGGGCAGGTCGATCTCGGGAACGATCGTCACGCCGCGTTCGGCGGCATAGGCGACCAGCGCCTTCAATTGGTCTTGGGTGTAGAAGCCGCCATGCTTCGGCCCGGCCGGACCGCCGCTCGACGGCGGCGTGCGCCAGCCGCCGATCTCGGTCAGCTTGGGGTAGCGCTTGACCTCGAAGCGCCAGCCCTGATCGTCGGTCAGATGGAGGTGCAGCGTGTTCAGCTTCACCGAGGCCATCTGGTCGACCACCTTGTACACTTCTTCTATCGGCTGGAAGTGTCGGGCGACGTCCATCAGCAGCCCGCGCCAGGCGAAGCGCGGCGCGTCCTCGATCGTCATCGCCGGCACCTTGACCGGCCTGCCATAGGCGCGGTCCGGGCTGAGCAGCTGCGCGACGCTCATCGTGCCGTAGAGCAGCCCGCGATCGCTCGATGCAGTGATATGGATGCCCTGTGCATCGACCTTCAAGCGGTAGGCTTCGTCGCCCCCGACCGAGGCATCCCGCACGAACTGGATCGCGCCCGCTCCGGGCCGCGCCACCAGGTTCAGCCCGCGCTCCGTCCTTACATGGGCAGCAAGCACGCGTGCTGCAGCCGCGATGCCGGCATCGCTTGCGAGGATATCGATACCATCGCCATCCCGCACCGTGAACGATCCGGTTCCCAGCGTGATCGAAGCCGGTAGCGGCGTCAGCGGAAGCGTAGCGGCGCTCTGGGCGAATGCGGACGAGGTTGCCAGCAACGCGGCCCAGCCAAGGTGCCGAACCCGTCCTACCACTACCTTGCGCATGTTATCGCCTCCCGCAGCACCGCTTGCCCGCGGCCTGAACGGGTGTAACCAATATAAGTCCTTAGGCACAATAGCATGATGCTGCACCGGTCGCCGTCAGCGACATATCCTTACAATTCAGCTGAGCTCCTTCCGAGCTCTCCGCATACCAATGTGGATCCACCACGATGCCCGTTGTTACCTGCGCGCAGTTGCGATAGCCTCGCCAGCCAAAGAACCGCGCAAGGGGCGGCGCGTAGGGGAGTATCGATGACGTTTTCGGATCAGGTGGGGCGTTTCCGCGAGGATAATCCGTCCCCCCTCTACCTTCAACTCCAGCAGCTGATCCGCGACGGGATCGGCGCGAACGTCCTGAGCCAGGGCGACGCCATTCCACCCGAGCGCGATCTGGCGATCGAGTATGACGTATCGCGCATCACCGTGCGCAAGGCGATCGGCGGTCTGGTGGAGGAGGGGCTGCTCACCCGCCGTCGTGGCGCCGGCACCTTCGTCGCCGGACGAGTGGAGAAGAGCTTCTCCAAGCTGTCCTCATTCACCGAGGACATGGCCGCGCGCGGCCGCAAGGCGAGCAGCAGCTGGATCTCGCGCGCGCCGGGCCAGGTTAACCCGGAGGAAGCGATGATGCTCGGCCTTTCGCCCGGCGCGCCGGTCTTGCGGTTCGCCCGCATCCGCTATGCCGACGAAGAGCCGATGGCGCTCGAATTCACGACGATCCCGGGCTATTGCCTGGCCTCGGTCGAGGCGGTCGAGGACTCGCTCTACGGAGCGCTCGAGAAGATCGGCAACCGCCCCGTGCGCGCGCTCCAGCGGCTGCGTGCGGTGCCGTTCGGCGGCGAGCACGCCCGCATGCTCGGCGTCGACCCCGGCCATGCCGGCCTGCTGATCGAGCGGCGTGCGTTCCTGCGTGACGGTCGCCCGGCCGAAGTCACCCGCTCTTATTATCGCGGCGACGCCTATGATTTCGTTGCCGAGTTGAGCGACATCTAACGCGCAACGCAATCCTGTTCTTGTTTCAGGCCGCGCAGTGTCGCGGCCCAGTCGGAGTTTCGCCATGGATCGTCGTCAAGTCCTTCGCGGGAGCGTGGGTGCCGGCGCCCTGGTCGCGGTTCCGCTCCGCGAGGCATCCGCCGCGGCGCTGCGCGACGATGGCTTCCCGATGCCGCAGCCGGTACCCGGGCCACGGCCACGGCTTCCCGGATCCGACCCGTCGCGCACGTTGCTGGAGCTTGGCTGGCGCTTCCACGAAGGCGACATCCGCACCGCCGAGCCGCAGGGGCATCACGAGACCTATCTGAGCGTCAAGGCCGGCAACGCGCTGGGCGCGGCGGCAATGGGCTATGACGACAGCGACTGGAGCGAGGTCCGGCTCCCGCACGACTGGGCGGCGGCGCAGCCGTTCGTCGAGAGCGCCAATGTCTCGCAAGGCTATCGTCCGCGCGGCATCGGCTGGTACCGCCGCACGCTGCGCCTCGACCCCGCCGACCGCGGCAAGACGATCGAGCTGCATTTCGACGGCATCGCCACCAACGCCACGATCTGGGTCAACGGCAGCATCGTCGCGCATAATTGGTCCGCCTATAACAGCATCCATGTCGACCTGACCCCGTTCGCGCGCTTCGCCCAGGAAATGAACGTCATCGCCATCCGCGTCGACGCCGATGCCAAGGAGGGCTGGTGGTACGAGGGCGCCGGGCTGTATCGCCACGCCTGGCTTGTCCGCCGCGCGCCGGTATCGATCGTCAGTGACGGGGTGCATTGCGACCCCAGGCTCGTCGGTGGCCGCTGGCAGGTCCCCGTGACCGCGACGCTCGGCAACGTCGGACGTGAGGCTGCGGCAGTGACGGTCGAGGCCGCTTTGTTAGATCCCGAAGGTCGTGAGATCGCCACCGCACGGGCCGACGCCAGCGTCTCCGCGCTCGGCCGCGCCGATGCCCAGCTGACCCTCGATCCCGGAACGCCGCGGCTGTGGTCGGTCGAGACCCCGGCGCTCTACACCGTGCGTACCCGCGTGCTCCGCGACGGCGTCGTGGTCGACGAGCGCCGCGTCGCGATCGGCTTCCGCACGATCCGCTTCGATCCCGACCAGGGTCTGTTCGTCAACGATGCCCCTGTGAAGCTGAAGGGCGTTTGCCTGCACCAGGACCATGCCGGCGTCGGCGTGGCACTGCCCGATGCGCTGATCGCCTGGCGGCTCGAGCGGCTGAAGGCGATGGGCTGCAACGCGATCCGCATGTCGCATAATGCCGCCACTGCCGAGCTGATGGACTGGTGCGACCGGATGGGCTTCCTGGTCATGGCCGAGAACCGGCTGTTCAATCCAGCGCCCGATTACATGGCGCAGCTCGAATGGCTGGTGCGGCGCGACCGCAACCGGCCCAGCGTGATCCTGTGGTCGGTGTTCAACGAAGAGCCGATGCAGGGCACCGAAGCAGGTGTCGAGATGGTCCGCCGCATGGCCGCCGCCGTGCATCGCCTCGACGGCAGCCGGCCGGTCACCGGCGCGATGAACGGATCCTTCTACAACCCGGTCAACGTGTCGAGCGAACTCGATGTGATGGGGTTCAATTACTATCAGGCCGACTACGACAAGTTCCACGCGCTCAACCCCACCAAGCCGATTACCAGCTCGGAGGATACCAGCGCCTACGAGACACGTGGCGCGTTCGAGACGAACGCTGCCGGCCACGTCATCACTTCCTACGATACCGAGGCGACGAGCTGGGGCGCGACTCACCGCGACACCTGGAAGAACATCGCTGCGCGGCCGTTCGTCGCGGGCGGGTTCGTGTGGACCGGGTTCGACTATCATGGCGAACCGACGCCGCATGACTGGCCGACGATCGCCAGCTTCTTCGGTATCCTCGATCTGTGCGGCTTCCCCAAGACTGCGTTCGACATCCACCGCGCGCATTGGATGGACGACAAACCGGTGGTGGCGATCGCCCCGCATTGGACCTGGCCGGGGCGCGAGGGACAGCCGATCAAGGTGTTCGTGAGCAGCAATGCCGAAACCGTCGCTTTGCGGCTGAACGGACGCGAACTCGGAGTCCAGAAGGTCGACCGCATCATGGGCAACGAATGGAGCGTGCCCTACGCGCCCGGCCGGATCGAAGCACTGGCGATGCGCGGCGGCAAGGTCGTCGCGCATGCGGTGCACGAGACCGCCGGCGCTCCGGTCGCGCTGCGACTGACGCCGGCGCGAACCGCAATGGCCGGCGATGATGAGGATAGCCAGCCGATCACGATCAGCGCCGTGGATGCCCGCGGTCGCCACGTGCCCACCGCGAACCTGATGACGCGCTTCACGGTTTCCGGCGCGACGATCCTGGGCGTTGGGAATGGGGATCCCAACAGCCATGAGCCCGAGCAGGTCGCGCCTGGCGCGGGCAGCCGCTCGCTGTTCAACGGTCTTGCGCAGCTGATCGTGCGCGCAGGCAAGGGGCGTGGCAGCATCACCGTGCAAGCGATGGCGAATGGATTGAAACCAGCGACGCTGACGATCGCGCGCGCGGACATCGCGCCGCGTCTTCAGGTGGCGGTGATGCCGCAGGTCCAGGCGCTCACCGACTGGCGGCGCTCCGCCCGCTTCACGGATCAGCCCGCGCCGACGCTGGCTCCGGCGGACGGCGACAACAACAGTTGGGACTTCGTCAAGAGCGGCACGGCGACACCTGCCGATGCGCAGCCCGGCTGGCGCGCCTACCGCACCCGCGCGACGCCGTGGAAGCGCGTCGCCGCACAGGGAGGAACGATCCTGTTTGAAAGCGTGGGCGGCCGCGCCGAGCTGTGGGTCGATGGGCGCAAGCTGGCGCACAAGGCCGACGCCGCGCCGGGTCCGCTGCGCGCCCCGCTGGCAGCGGGGCAGGGAACCCGTACGATCGTTCTGCTGGTCGAGGCGCCGGCGGGTGCCCGCTCGGGGCTCCTGGGGCCGGTGACGATCGTGCCGTGAACTGCTCCCCTCCCGTGTGAGGAGGGGAATGCGTTATCCGGTCAGCACGGCGTTCATGGTGCCGGGAGGCAGCAGCAGGTGAACCAGCCCGTTGCCGGGACGGGCCACCGAGCGGACACCTAGCGCCGTCAGCGCCGTCTCGACGGCCTTGGCGGGATCGTTCAGTTCCACGCGCACGCGCGATCCGTATACGCTTACGCCGCAGACATTGTCCGCCCCACCCAGCGCGCTCAGCGCCTCCGGAGTGAGCGCTGCGCTGGAGGCCGAGAGCGCCGTCGGCGTTGCCGCCGCTGTCACGGCCAACTGCCCACCACCCGCTGCCAACGCGTCGCGAATTTCCACCGCCACTGAGTCCGCGATGGGGCCCAGCACCACCTGCAGCGCATGCGCAGAAGGCTTGATGATCCCGCGCGCACCCAGCGCCTTGAGCGCCGCCTCGTCGACCTTCGCCTGGTCGGCGACCATCAGCCGCAGCCGAGTGGTGCAGGCGTTGACGCTCGTCAGGTTGGCCGCGCCGCCAAGTGCCCGGGCAAAGGCTGCGCCGCGTTCACCGGCGGTCACCGCCGCCGCCACTGGGACCGCCGCTTCGGGCTCGCGGCCGGGAGTCTGCAAGTTGAAGCGCCGGATGACGAAGCTGAAGATGCCGTAATACAGCGCGAAATAGACCGCGCCGACAGGCAGCAGCAGCAGCGGCCGGGTGGCCTTGCCGAAGTTCAGAACATAGTCGAACAGCCCCGCCGAGAAGCCGAAGCCAAGCTTCACGCCCAGCAGGTCCATCAGCACCATCGCCACGCCGGTCAGCACCGCATGCACGGCGTAGAGCGCCGGCGCCAGGAACATGAAGCTGAATTCGATCGGCTCGGTCACCCCGGTGAGCATCGACGTGAGCGCCAGGCTGAACAGCAGTCCGCCTACTGCCTTGCGCCGTTCGGGCAGCGCCGACCGGTACATGGCCAGGCACGCGGCGGGCAGGCCGAACATCATCACCGGGAAAAAACCTGCCATGAAGCTTCCCGCAGTAGGATCACCGGCGAAGAAGCGGCGAAGGTCGCCACCGACGCCGTGGAAGTCGCCTTGCACGAACCAGAACACGTTGTTCAGGATGTGATGAAGGCCGGTGACCAACAGCAGCCGGTTGAGCAGGCCGAACAGGAACAGGCCCAGGCTGCCCGAACCCGCGATACCGCGGCCAAGCCCGTCGATCCCGGCGCTCAGGTGCGAGAAGCCGAGCCCGAAGATCAGCGCCAGTGCGACCCCGGCAAGACCACTGACGATCGGCACGAAGCGGCGACCGCCGAAAAACGCCAGATATTCGGGGAGCTTGATCGTTGAAAAACGATTGTAGAAGGTGCCGCCGATCAGTCCCGACAGGATGCCGATCGGCACGTCGAGCCGCGAGATCGCCTTGGCCTTCCACGCTGCGACGGTGATGTCGAGGGTGGGTCCGCTCAGTCCGGCGCCGATGTCGGCGGGCACGGTCATCAGCACCTTGGCGGATTCAGTCGCGACCAGGAAGCAGACGATGCCTGCCAGGGGGGCGGCACCGTTGCCGTCCTTGGCATAGCCCGTGGCGACACCGATCGCGAACAACAGGCCCAGGTGAGAGAACAGCGCGTCACCGGCGGCGCTCAGAAAGGCGATGTCGAGCAGATCGGGCTGACCCAGCCGCAGCAACAGGCCTGCGACCGGCAGTACGGCGATCGGCAGCATCAGGGCACGGCCCAGCGGCTGCAGCAGTTCCAGGATCGACTTCATGCGGTGAACTCCCGGGCAAGCGAGCGGACATCGGCTGCGGTCGCGCAGCCGAGCGCGGCAGCGGCATGGGAGCGGACCGCTTCGCGCGTCAGGCTCGATACCAGCGCCTTGATGTCGGGAACGATCGCTGGCGTCGCGGACAGTTCGGTGACGCCCAGGCCCAGCAGGATCGGCACGGCGAGTGGATCCGATGCCAGCCCGCCGCACACACCGATCCACCGGCCATGGGCCCGCGCGCCGCGGCATGTGTCGGCGATCAGCCGCAGCACCGCCGGGTGCAGCCCATCGACGGCACTCGCCACCGCCGCGTTTCCGCGGTCCATGGCGAGGGTGTACTGAGTAAGATCGTTGGTCCCGATCGACAGGAAATCGGCTTCTGCCGCCAGCAGGTCCGCCGTGGCCGCCGCGGCAGGCGTTTCCACCATCACTCCCAGCTCGATCCGCCCGATGATGCCCAGTTCGACGCGGATCCGCTCCAGCACCGTCCGTACCTGGCGCAGTTCGTCGACGCCTGCGATCATCGGCACCATGATCCGGCATTGACCGACCGGCTGGACCTGCAGGATCGCGCGGATCTGGTCTTCCAGCAGCTGCGGATGCGCAAAGCCGACGCGGATGCCGCGCAGGCCGAGCGCCGGGTTTTCCTCCGCTGCGATCGGCAGATAGGGCGCTGGCTTGTCGCCGCCGATATCGAGCAGGCGGACGATCAGCGGGCGACCGTCCAACGTGTCGGCGATCGCCTGATAGTCGGCGGTCTGTTCGTCGACGCTCGGCGCGGTATCGCGGTCGAGGAACAGGAACTCGGTGCGCAGCAACCCCGAGCCTTCGGCCCCGTTGGCGACGGCCAGCTCGGCATCTGTGCGTGATCCGAGATTGGCGAACACTTCGATCCGCGTGCCGTCGGCCATGTGGCAGGGATTGGCTGCGGTCGCTTTGGCGGCAGCGCGGCGCGCGGCGCGTTCCGCGACGGTCGCGGTCGCCTGCGCGAGTGCCGCGTCATCGGGGCCGACATGCAACTGACCCAGTCCGGCATCCAGTACCAGCGCAGTCTCGTCGTCGATCTGGCGTAACACTGGCCCCAGCGCGACCAGCATCGGGAGCCCCATGCTAGCGGCGAGGATCGCAACGTGCGAGGTCGGCCCCCCACGCTCGACACACAGGCCCAGAACATTCGCCGGATCGATCGCCATTAGTTGCGAGGGCAGCAGGTCCTCGGCGATCAGGATCGTTCCGGCCGGCAACGCTAGCGGCGCTTCCTCACGTCCGGCGAGGATCAGCAGCACGCGCCGTTCCAGATCGCGCAAATCGTCGGCGCGCTCAGCCAGCCGGGCATCGCCCGCAGCCCGCAGCGCCTCCGCCTGCGGCCGGATCGCCGCGCGCCAGGCCTCGACCGCGCTCGCGCCGCCGCCAATCGCTTCCGCCGCGGCGGCGAGCAGCCCGGCATCGTCCAGCATCGCGCGATGCGCTTCGACGATCGCCCGCTGTGCGCCGCTACTATGCGCCACCTCGGCGTCCAGCCGCGCCGCCAGCGTAGCCCGTGCGGCGTCGAGCCGTGCCTGCGCATCGGCGGCGTCCTCGCGCACGGGATGTACCTCGACATCCGGCAGCACGAAACGGCGCGCGTGGCCGACCGCGAGCCCCGGCGACGCGGTCACCCCGGCAAGCTTGCCGTCGGCCGGAAGCGTGGTCGCTGCGATCGCCGGTGCCGCGCTGGTTTGTACGGGAGCAGGCGCATGGCCCTTTTCGCCCATGCCGCTCTCGATCAGCGCCGCCAGCGCGGCCACCGCTTCCTCGGCCTGCAGCCCCTCTGCGGCGATGGTGATCGTATCGCCGAAACCGATCGCCAGCGTGAGCAGCCCCACCGGGCTCCGCACGTCGGCGCTACGGCCCCCCTTGCGCAGGGTGATGTCGGCGGACAGCCCGGCGACGGCATCGCGAAGCCGCGCGGCCGGGCGGGCATGGATGCCGTGCGCCAGCGGGACGACGACGATCCGCTCGGCGCGTTCACCTGCTGCCTGCGCCACTGCGCGCGGCGCATCGGCAACCCGGCGCGGCCGCAACGCGAAGATGTCGTCGCCCGCCGTCACTGCCCCGTCCTCGCGGGTGCGCACCAGCGCATAGCCCGGCGTTTCCAGCAGCAGCACCGGCGTGATCACTGCGGGCGCCGCGCACACCACCGCGTCCAGGTCGAAGCGGATCAGCGGATCGCCCTTGCGCACTCGGTCGCCCACCGCGACGCACGGGGCGAAGCCCTCGCCGTTCAACGCGACGGTATCCAGGCCGATGTGCATCAGGATCTGCGCGCCCTCGGCCGCGATGATCGTCACTGCATGGCCGCTCGGCTGGAGCACGCTCACTTCGCCGTCGCATGGCGCGACCAGGCAGCCCTCGGTCGGGTCGATCGCCACTCCGTCGCCCAGCATGCGCTGCGCGAAGACCGGATCGGCCACTTCGTCCAGCCCCGAGAGCCAGCCGGTGAGGGGCGCGCCGATGGCGATGCTCGCCCCGGCATTGTCGTCGTTGGGAAGCGGCGAAATCATGCTCAGGGCTGGTCTCTCGGCGAAAGTTCAGGCGGTACGGATGCCGGCGATCCAGGTGCCGGCGGGCTGCAGATCGCGCGTCAGTTGAACCCAGTCGGCGGTCAGGCCGGGTGCCAGCGCGCCGCGCTCGCCACGCAGGCCCAGGAACGCGGCGGGGCTGGTCGCGGCCATCGCGGCGGCGTCGGCGTGCGACAGCCCGATCCGCGTCACGGCATTGCGGAACGCGCCGGCCATGTCGAGCGACGATCCGGCCAGCGTCCCGTCCTCGCCCAGGCAGCGCCCGCCCTCGACCAGGATGCGCCGGCCGTGCAAGTCGAACTCGGCGACATCGGCGCCCACGCTCGGCATCGCGTCGGTGACGAGCAAGAACCGGTCGTGCGGCCGCGCGCGCACCGCGATGCGCACCGCCGCGTCATGGACGTGGAAGCCGTCCAGGATCAGCCCGCAATAGATCGCCTGGTCCTCGATCGCCGCGCCGACCACGCCGGGCGCGCGGTGCAGCAGCGGCGACATCGCGTTGAACAGGTGCGTGACCCCGGTCATCCCCGCGGCGATCGCCGCCTTGGCGGTGTCGTAATCGGCGTCGCTGTGGCCGATGCTCAGGATCACTCCTGCGGCGTGCAGCCGGCGGATATCCTCGAGCGACACCATTTCGGGCGCCAGCGTCAGCATCACCTTGCCCCGGCGCGGCCGTGTCAGCAGCGCCAGGAGATCCTCGTCTAGCCGGCGAAATTTCTCCGGGTCGTGGATGCCCTTGCGGGTCACGCTGATGATCGGCCCCTCGATGTGCACGCCGATGCACCCCGCAACGCCCGCCTCGATCGCGGCGTCGGTAGCGTCGAGCGCGCGTGCGATCACCTCGGGCGAATCGCTGATCAGCGTCGGCAGGAAGCCGGTGGTGCCATAGCGCGCATGCGCCCGGCCGATGGCGTCGATGCCCTCGACCGTCGGCGCGTCGTTGAACAACACCCCGCCGCCGCCATTGACCTGGGTGTCGATGAAGCCCGGGACGAGCCAGCCGCCATCCAGGTCGACCGTCTCGAACGAAGTCTGGTCGTCGATGGCGGCGATGCGGCCGCCCTCTACGGCGATGGTGGCATTCGCCAGAACGCTGGCGGGCGTGACGACATGCCCGTTGGTAAAGCGGATCGCGGTCATCGCGTTTCGGTGACCTTCTTTAGGTAAAGTGGCCGGTCGGGATCATGCCCGCGCGACACGGACAGCGCATTGGCCATGTGGTAGAAGCTCTGCACCATCAGGATCGGCTCGATCGCCGGATGGGCGCGCAACGCCGGCAGGGTGGCAGTCGACCCGCCCCGGGCATCGGCCAGGCACACCCGCGCGCCGCGCTCGGCGAACTCGGCCGCCGCCTCGCGCACGCTGTCCCCCGCGGCGTCGGAAGTCGCGAACGCCAGCACCGGAAAGCCCTCGCCGACGATCGCCATCGGCCCGTGCCGGACTTCGGCGGCGCTGAACGCCTCGGCGTGCAATCCGCAGGTTTCCTTGAACTTCAGCGCGGCTTCCTGGGCGATGCCGAAGCTGTAGCCGCGCCCGATCACGAACAGGTTGGTCGCATCCTGCAGCACCCGCACCGCGTCGCTCCAGTCGATCGCGCCGGCTTGTTCGAGCTGCGCGGGCAGTTCCGCCAGCGCAGTGCGCAGGGCGTCATCGTCGGCCCATTCCGCCACCAGCGCCACGAACGCAGCCAGCGAGGCGATATAGGATTTGGTCGCCGCCACCGATCGCTCGGGTCCGGCCTTCAGCCCGATGCAGGTGTCGGCCAGCGCCGCCAGCGGCGATTCCTCGTCGTTGACGAACGCGACGACCTGCGCGCCGGCTTCCTGATGTGCCTTGACGGTGGCGAGCAGGTCGGGGCTGCGCCCGCTCTGCGAGATCGCGATGCACAGCGCGTTGCCCGTGGCCACCGGCGCCGCGAACACCGACGCCGTCGAAGGCGCCGCCGAGGCGACCGGAATGCCGATCAGCGTCTCGATCAAATACTTGCCATAGCTCGCCGCATGGTCGGACGAACCCCGCGCGCAGGTGACGATCCGCGCGGGCGGGTCGCTGCGCAGCTTGGCCGCCAGCGCCTTGAGCGCCGGCTCGTTCGCTTGCGTCAGCCGACGTACCACTTCGGCAGCCTCCGCCGCCTCGCTCTTCATCAGCGTCGCGCCCTCTGCGACCGCCTGCTGCTCAGCCCCCATCGCCCCGTTCTTTCGTTCCGTGTTGTACGATGGGTAAGTTATATATTGGTACTGTTCAAGGTCCTATGAGCGTCCAAATACGCCCGCAACACCGCGACCTTGCCGGCATCGGTACGAAGCGTGGGGCCGCTCTGGAAGCCGAAGCGTTGCTCCGCCTCGCTCGCGTCGCCGTCCGGGCCGCGGCAGGAGGCATGCACTTCGGGTACTCCGGTGCTCAGGATTGCAGGAAGCGTCGCCGCATCGACGCCACTACCCGCCAGGATGAGGATGCGTCCGTCCGCGCGTTGCACCAGCGATGCCAGCGTTCCCAATGCGTCCACGGCGCGGGGTTGCCCGCCGGAGGTGAGGATCCTCTCGAAGCCCAGGTCGATGGCAATGTCCAACGCATCGATCAGGTCGGGGCAGAGGTCGAAAGCGCGATGCAGCGTAAGTGACAGCGGCCGGCCGCGCTTTTCGCCCTCGGCCCGCGCCAGTGCCACCCAGTCCTTGAGCAACCCGCCGTCGAGCTTCCCGTCGGGGTCGCTCGCGCCGATCACCACGCCGGCAAGCCCCGCCTCGGCGGTCGCTCGAATGTCCTCGGCGACCAGCGCGGCCTCCGCAGCGCCATAGCGGAAATTGCCGTCGCGCGGACGCGCCAACAGGTGCGCGGGGAGGGGCGCCGCCGCGGCATATCGGATCAGCGACTGCGGCGGCGTCAGCCCGCCCAGGGCAAGCGCGGAACAAAGCTCGATCCGATCGGCGCCACCGGCAATCGCCGCGTCGATCCCCGCCGTGGTCTCCACGCAAATTTCCAGCATCTTGCTCTAAAACCTTCAGCTACGCCGTTGCCGCAGGATCCGTCCGCAGCCACCGCGTGCGGGTGGCCTGGAACATCATCCCAGATACCAATCGATACCTAACAGATGCGCATCAACGCGCCAGCGCGTCGATGCGCTCGTCGATGATCGCCGACACGCACCGGTACAGCGGCTGGATCTTCAGGTCCGGGTCGAACCCACGCCGCATCATCACCCCAATGCCGAGGGCCAGGATGAGGTCGATCAGACACTCGCGATCTTCCTCGCAATCTTCTCGCGACGCGATCGCGCGCAGTGCCGCGGAAAGACTGGTGCGGATCCGGACGTCGATCGAACGGTTGAACTCGGCAATCCGCACGTTGCGGCCGACCTCTGCGACGATTTCGCTCATCAGCCGGCATTCCTCGACAGGCTCGTCGCAGGACAGAAATCGGTCCATCCAGTCGCGGACCGCTCTCAAGTCACCCGCCGCTACTGCCGCGGCAAGGATTTCTTCTTCCAGCCATTCGGACACGTCGCGCTCGCAGATTGCGGCAATGATGTCTTCCTTGCTATGGAAGTCGCGATAGATCTGGCCGACCTTGATCCCCGAGGCGGCGGCGATCTGCGCCATTCCCGTTTGGTGGAAGCCATGTTCGATGAACAATGTGCGGGCGGTTTCAAGCAGATGTTCGCGCCGCGTCTCCGCGCGGGTCGGCTGCAATGCATTCTGTTCCATTCGGTATCTTTCTCCGGTTGCCAAGCCGGGGTCCTCTCCATATAAGCCCGCCCACCATATGTGTGTGAGCGTTCACTCACAACTCCTATCCTCCGGTGATTGCATGAAAAAACTTACGGCAGCTTTTGGCGTGGCGCTGATTCTGGGCGGCTGCGGCGGCAATGATGCTGCGGAGCAGCAAAAAGCTGCCGCGGCGGCTGCCGCTCCGCCCCAGGTGGGTGTGATCACCGTGCAGGAGCAGCCGGTGACGCTCAGCACCGAGCTGCCGGGACGCACTGCAGCCTATGAGACGTCGGAAGTGCGTCCGCAGGTGAACGGCATCGTGCTCCAGCGCCTGTTCGAGGAAGGCGACATGGTTCGCGCCGGTCAGCCGCTCTACAAGATCGATCCCGCGCCCTATCAGGCGCAGGTCGCCAGCGCCCAGGCGGCGCTCGCCCGCTCGCGTGCGGCGATCGCCTCCACCGGCGCGCTGTCGCGCCGCTACAACGAGCTGGTTCGCATCAACGCGATCTCGCGCCAGGAGGCGGAGAACGCCGTGACCGGTGCGCAACAGGCCCGGGCCGACGTTGCCGCACAGCAGGCGGCGCTGCGCTCGGCACAGATTGACTTGGCACGCACCACCATCCGCGCCCCGATCTCGGGACGGATCGGCCGGTCGACCTTCACCACCGGCGCGCTGGTCTCGGCCTCGCAGACCGAACCGCTGACCACTATCCAGCGCCTCGACCCTATCTTCGTCGACATCCAGCAGTCCAGCGCCGAGGTGCTGAACCTGCGCCAGCAGATCATGGACGGGCAGCTCAGCCGTGGCAGCGGCGCCGCCCGCGTGCGCCTGAAGCTGGAGAACGGCTCGACCTACCCGTCGGAAGGCACGCTGAAGTTCACCGACGTGACCGTGGATCCGACTACGGGCAGCCAGGTCATCCGGGCGGTCTTCTCCAATCCGCGCGGCCTGTTGCTGCCGGGCATGTTCGCGCGTGCCCAGCTGGCTGAGGGCACGAAGTCGAACGCGATCCTGGTGCCGCAGCGCGCCGTCAGCCGCGATGAGCGCGGCAACGCCACGGCGATGGTCGTGGGTGCGGGAGGCAAGATCGAGCCGCGTGCGCTCAAGACCGACCGCACGGTCGGCGACAATTGGCTGGTGACCGGCGGCCTGAAGACGGGTGACAAGGTGATCGTCGAGGGCGGCATGATGCTGCGCCCCGGCATGGCCGTGCAGCCGAAACCCTGGAACCCGAATGCCGCGGCGCCGGGTGGAACCCAGCCTCAGGCACAGGCTCAAAGTCAGGCGAAGTAACCAGCCATGTCACGCTATTTCATCGATCGCCCGATCTTCGCCTATGTGCTGGCGGTTATGGTCCTCATCGCCGGCATTCTGGCGGTGCGCACCTTGCCCATCGCACAGTTCCCGGCGATCGCGCCGCCAGCGGTTTCGATCACCGCGACCTATCCTGGTGCCGACGCGCAGACGCTGGAGAACACCACGACCCAGATCATCGAGCAGCAGATGAAGGGGATCGATCACCTTCGCTACTTCTCGTCCTCGTCCTCGTCGGCCGGCACCGTCTCGATCACCCTGACCTTCGAGCAGGGCACCGATCCCGACACTGCCCAGGTCCAGGTGCAGAACAAGCTGCAGGCGGCGACGCCGCTGCTTCCGCAGGAAGTGCAGCGCCAGGGCATCATCGTCGCCAAGGCGACTCAGAACATCCTGCTGTTCGTCGGCCTCTATTCGGAAAATGGAGCGCACAACGACGAAGACCTGGCCGACATCGTCGCCACCAGGATTGCGGATCCGCTCTCGCGCGTTACCGGCGTGGGCGATACCCAGGTGTTCGGCTCGCAATATGCGATGCGCATCTGGGTCGATCCGATCAAGCTCAACAATTACGCGCTGACCATGGCTGACGTTACCGCTGCGGTGACGGCGCAGAACGCGCAGGTTTCCGCCGGTCAGATCGGCGCCCAGCCCGCCCCCAAGGAGCAGATGCTCAACGCGACGGTGTCGGTCTCGTCGCGGCTGACCTCTCCGGAAGAATTCGCGAAGATCCGGCTGAAGAGCGGTACGAACGGATCGGTCGTGCGCCTCGGCGATGTCGCGCGGGTCGCGATCGGTTCGGAGAATTACGGCTTTTCCGCGCAGTGGAACGGCAAGGCTGCATCGGGCATCGCGGTCAAGCTGGCCCCGGGGGCCAACGCGCTCGACACCGTCGTTGCGGTCAAGGACCGGGTGAATGAACTCGCCAAGCAGTTCCCGTCCGA
Source organism: Sphingomonas sp. S2-65 (assembly GCF_021513175.1). Classification (NCBI taxonomy): domain Bacteria; kingdom Pseudomonadati; phylum Pseudomonadota; class Alphaproteobacteria; order Sphingomonadales; family Sphingomonadaceae; genus Sphingomonas; species Sphingomonas sp. S2-65. The sequence goes on from NZ_CP090953.1 coordinate 3,453,164, forward strand.
CGTCAAGGTCATCTTCCCTTACGACACCTCGCCCTTCGTGCGGCTGTCGATCGAGCAGGTGATCGAGACGCTGGTCGAGGCGGTCGTGCTCGTCTTCCTCGTCATGTTCCTGTTCCTGCAGAACTTCCGTGCGACGCTGATCCCGACGATCGCGGTGCCGGTGGTGCTGACGGGCACGTTCGCCGTGCTCGCGATGTTCGGCTATTCGATCAACACGCTGACTCTGTTCGGCATGGTGCTCGCCATCGGGTTGCTGGTCGACGACGCGATCGTCGTGGTCGAGAATGTCGAGCGCTTGATCACCGACGAGCACCTGTCGCCCAGGGAGGCGGCCCGCAAGTCGATGGACGAGATCAGCGGTGCGCTGATCGGCATCGGCCTGGTGCTTTCGGCGGTGTTCCTGCCGATGGCATTCTTCGGGGGCTCGACCGGCGTCATCTATCGCCAGTTCTCTATCACCATCGTGTCGGCCATGGTGCTGTCGGTCGCGGTCGCGCTGATCCTGACCCCGGCGCTCTGCGCGACCATCCTCAAGCCTCATGATCCTAACAAGGGCGAGGGGAACGGTCCGCTTGCGCGCTTCTTCCGCTGGTTCAACCGCACGTTCGACCGCGGACGCGATCGCTACGAGCGAGGCACCCGCTCGACCGCGCGCCGATGGGGCCGCTCGCTCATCGCCTATGCATTGATCCTGGCGGGGCTGACCTTCCTGTTCGCACGGTTGCCGACCGGCTTTCTGCCTGAGGAGGATCAGGGCGTGATGATCGCGCTGGTGCAGGGGCCGTCGGGCGCCACCACCGCGCGGACCCAGAAGGGGCTCGACCTGGTTCGCGACCACTTCCTGCAGAATGCCGGCGGCGCGATCCGGGGCGTCTACACCGTCAACGGCTTCAGCTTCTCGGGCACCGGCCAGAACAGCGGCATCGCGTTCATTCCGATGAAGGAGTGGAAGGACCGTCCCGGCGCCGAGAACCGGGCGCAGGCGATCGTCGGCCGCGCGATGGGTGCGTTCTCGCAGTACAAGGACGGCCTGATCTTCGCGGTGATCCCGCCGGCGGTCCAGGAACTGGGCAACGCCACCGGCTTCGACCTCCAGCTCGTCGACGAAGCCGGCATCGGCCATGACAGGCTGCTCGCCGCGCGTAACCAGTTGCTCGGCATGGCGTCGCAGAACAAGTTGCTGGTGGGCGTGCGCCCCAACGCGCTCGACGACGCGCCGCAGCTCAAGGTCGACGTCGATCAGGACAAGGCGCGCGCGCTCGGGCTCGATCTGGCGACGGTGAACAGCACCATCGCCACGGCGTGGGGCGGGTCGTACGTCAACGACTTCATCGATCGCGGGCGGGTCAAGCGCGTGTATCTCCAGGCCGATGCACCCTATCGCATGGCGCCGGAGGACATTGGCGACCTGTACGTACGCGGCGAAACCGGCACCATGGCGCCGTTCACGGCCTTCTCCACGCTGTCCTGGCGCCAGGGGCCGATGCAGCTGACTCGCTACAATGGCCAGCCGTCGATGGAAATCCTGGGCCAGCCGGCGCCGGGGGTCTCGTCCGGCGCTGCGCTGAAGGCGATGCAGGAGATGCAGGCTAAGCTGCCGCCGGGCACGCGGCTCGACTGGACCGGGCTCAGCTATGAGGAGCAGCTGTCGGGCGGACAGGCTCCGGCGCTCTATGCCCTGTCGCTGCTGATCGTGTTCCTGTGCCTGGCCGCATTGTACGAAAGCTGGTCGGTGCCGATCGCGGTGCTGCTGGTGGTGCCGCTGGGCGTGCTCGGCGCGATGCTGGCGGCGTGGTTCACTGGGCTGAACAACGACATCTACCTCCAGGTCGGCCTGATCACCACGATCGGCGTCTCGGCGAAGAACGCGATCCTGATCGTCGAGTTCGCCGAGGAGCGGGTGCGCGACGGCATGAACGCCTTCGACGCGGCGGTGGAAGCCGCCAAGCTCCGGCTCCGCCCGATCCTGATGACGAGCCTTGCGTTCATCTTCGGCGTGATGCCGCTGGCGGTCTCCACCGGCGCGGGTGCCGGCGGCCAGAACGCGATCGGCCGCGCCGTGGTCGGCGGCATGTTGTCGGCCACCGTGCTCGCCATCTTCTTCGTGCCGATGTTCTTCGTGGTCGTGAGCCGGTTGTTCGGACACGGCCAGGGAGAGAGCGCCGCGACCGATGTCGCGCCCGACGCCGGCAACAAATCCTCCGATGGCGGCCGTCCGCCGCAGGGAGCATGACTATCATGACGAAACCCATCCTCGCGCTCCTGGCAGGCGCGACCATGCTCGCGGGCTGCAATTTCGCGCCCAAATACGTCCGTCCCGAAGGCGCGGTGCCGGCCGCGCTCCCTGAGGGCGGCATCTACCCGCGCGCCGCCACCGACGCGCCGGACATCACCGCGGTCGGCTGGCGCGACTTCTTCCTCGATCCCCGCCTGCGCCAGGTGATCGACACTGGGCTCGCCAACAACCGCGACCTGCGCATCGCCGCGGGCAACGTGCTCCAGGCGCGCGCCCAGCTGCGCACCCAGCGCTCCGAGCTGTTCCCGACCGCGTCGGTCAACGGCAGCGCCACCTACACCAACAATATCGGCGCGGGGGGCGCCGGAGCGGGGGCGGGCGCCGGCGCCGGCACCGGCGCAGGAGTCGGCACCGGCGGCTCGAGCAACCTCGAAATCTACTCGCTCAACGCCGGCATCTCGGCCTATGAGCTCGACCTGTTCGGCCGTGTCCGCAACCTCACCCAGGCCGCGCAGGAGCAGGTGTTCGCCAGCGAGGAGGCCCAGCGCTCCACCCGCGTCAGCCTGATTGCCGAGATCGCCAACGCCTGGCTCCAGATGGCCTCCGACCAGGAACAGCTTCGCCTCTCGCGCGAGACGCTCAAGGCGTTCCAGGAAACCTTCCGCCTCACCAGCGAGCAGTTCCGCGTCGGCGTCGGCTCCGAGCTCGAGGTCCGCCAGGCCGAGACCAATTACCAGGCCGCGCGCAACGACATCGCCGCGCTCGAGACCCGCATCGCGCAGGACCAGAACGCGCTCAACCTCCTCGCCGGCACCACGGTGCCGAGCGAACTGCTCCCCGCCAGCTTCGGCGCCGAGCCGGTGACCCGCGACGCGCTCCCCGCCAATTTGTCGTCGCAAGTGCTGCTGCGCCGTCCCGACGTGCTGCGCGCCGAGCACCAGCTGATCGCCGAAAGCGCCAATATCGGCGCGGCCCGCGCGGCGTTCTTCCCGACGATCTCGCTGACCGGCCTGGTCGGCACGATCAGCACCGCGCTCTCGGGCCTGTTCGGCGGCGGCAGCTTCACCTACCAGGCGGGGCCGTCCATCGGCCTGCCGATCTTCGACGGTGGCCGCCGCTCGGGCAACCTCCAATATGCCCGCGCCTCGCAACAGGTCGCCGCCGCCACCTATGAGCGCACCATCCAGGTGGCGTTCCGCGAAGTCGCCGACGCGCTCGCCCAGCGCGGCCGCATCGGCGAACAGGTCAGCGCCCAGTCGCAGCGCGCCAACGCCGCGCAGGTCGCCGCGCGCCTGTCCGAAGCCCGGTTCCGCGCCGGCATTGACTCGTTCCTCAACACCCTAGACGCCCAGCGCACGGCCTACGCCGCCCAGCAACAGCTGGTCACCACGCGCCTCACTCAGGCGAACAACCTGGTCGAACTCTACCGCTCGCTCGGCGGCGGGCTGAACTAGGCCCCTTTCTCCCCTCCCTGAAAGGGAGGGGCAGGGGGGTGGGTTCTGCAGAAGTCGGGGCTCGATGCCCCGGCTTCTGCTTTAAATCGTCAAGCCGTGAGTCTCTTGGGCGCGCAGACGCGCGCACCCACCCCTGACCCCTCCCTGCTTACAGGGAGGGGGACTATCCCTGCTTACCGATCCTTGGACGCGCCACCCGCCACCGGCTCCCAGCCAAGCCCCAGCGCCTTTTGCAGCGCCACATAATCCCCGGTCAGTGCCGCGGTCGCCTGTGCCAGATTCTGCTCGGCCAACACCCGCTGCCGCTCGGCATCCAGCGCGTCGATCAGCCGCACCGTCCCCGCGCGATAGCGCTGCTGGGTCAGCCCCGCCGCACGCACCGCCGAAGCGCGCACCCGCACCAGGCTCGCCACCGTCGCGCGGCGATGGCCGAAGCGCGACAGCGAATCCTCGGCGTCCTGCAACGCCCGCAGCACCGCGCCGCGATACTGCGCCTCGGCTTCGTCGCGGGCGCCCTGCGCCTGCTCGACGCGCCCGCGCCCGCGCCCGAAATCCAGGAAGCTCCATTGCAGCCGCGGCATCGCCAGCGCCGCGAGATTGTCGAGGTCGACCAGCGCCTCGGGCGACGTCCCGCCCAGCCCCAGCATCCCCATCAGGCTCAACCGGGGAAAGCGCGACGCCTCCGCCACGCCGATCCGCGCGGTATAGGCCGCCAGCTGCCGCTCCGCCGCGCGAATGTCGGGCCGCCGCTGGAGCAGCGCCGCGGGATCGCCCACCGCCACTTGCGCGGGCGGCAACGGCGTCGGCGCGGGCGTGCGCAGCACCGTGTCGAGCGATCCGGGCTCCGCCCCGGTCAGCACCGCCAGCGCGTTCAGATACGCCTCGATCTCGGCGGCGAGCGGCACCTGCTCGGCCTCCGTCGCCTCCAGCTGGGTGCGCAGCCGCTCCACCTCCAGCGCCGACGCCGTGCCCCGCGCCGCGCGCTGCTCGGTCAGCTGGAACATCTGCCGCTGCAACACGCCCGACTGCCGCGACAGTTCCAGCCGCTGCTGCCGGTCGCGCAGGCCGACATAGGCGTTGGCGACGTCGGCGGCCAACCGCACCTGCGCGTCGGCGACATTAGCCTCTGCCGCCTGCACGTTGGCGCGCGTCGCCTCGACCGTGCGGCGCTGGCCGCCGAACAGGTCGATCTCCCAGCTCGCATCGAGTCCCGCGTTGAAGAAGTCGAGCGAGCCCAGGTCGGGCACTTCGGCGCCAGCCGCGCCGCCACCGGCACCCGCTTCACCGCCCCCGGCCGCGCCGCCGCCACCCTGGCCCGAGCCGCCGGTCAGGCTGCCCAGGTCGATGCCGGGCAACTCGGCATGGACGTACATGCCCGACGCGCCCGCCTGGGGCAGTTGGTTGGCCCGCTCCACCCGCAAGGCGCCGCGCGCCTGGCGCAGCCGCGCCTGCGCCACCGCCACGCTGGGATTGGACGCCAGCGCACGAGTCTCGAGCATGTCCAAAGTCGGGTCGTTCAACGCCGTCCACCACCGCGCCGGCTGCGGCGCCGCCGCCGTGGCGGCATCGCCCCCGCGCACGAAGCTGGCGGGCGGCTGTCCGGCACTGCCGACGCGCGGCGGCCCGGCATAGTCCGGGCCCAGGGTGCAAGCGCCGAGCAGCACCAGCGAGAGGAGGGGGAAGGGGGCAAGTTTGCGCATTCGCAAGCCTCAATGCATGGCGATGGGGCCGCCCTGCGGAAGCGGGCGGAGGAACAGGACGAGCGGCGTCACGCACAGGATGCCGACGGCCAGCAGCCAGAACATGTCGTTATACGTCATCAACAGCGCCTGCTGGCTGATCATGCCGCCCAGATTGCGCAGCGCCGCGGTCTGGCCGCCGGCCGATTGCGCCATCCCTGCGACATAGTCCTGCACCGCTACCGAATTGGCGGACAGCGACTCCTCCAGCCGGCGGGCATGGAAATAGCTGCGCTGCTCCTGCACGGTGGCGAGCATCGCCAGCCCGACCGATCCGCCGATGTTGCGCGCGGCGTTGAACAATCCCGCCGCGTCGCCGGCCTGTTCGGGCGGCACCGATCGGATCGCCGCCTGGTTCAGGAACAGCATCACGAAGATCGTGCCCACGCCGCGCATCAGCTGTGAATCGGTGAAGGCGCTGCCGGTGGAATCGCCGGTCAGGCTGGTGTCGATCCAGCAGCTGAGCGCCATCACGCACAGTCCGAACGCCACGGCGATGCGGATGTCGATATAGCGCATCAGCAAGGGCGTGAACGGCATCAGGATCAGGCTGGGAATACCCGCCAGCAGCACGACATGCCCGGCCTGCAACGCATTATAGTCCGCGATGATCGCGACGAACTGCGGGATGACGTATGACGTGCCGTACAGCACCATGCCCAGCACCACCGCCATCGCCGCGACGCTGCCGAACTGGCGGTCGAGCAACAGCTTCAGCCGGATCACCGGCCGCTGCGCCACGAACTGCCCGGCGAACAGCAGCACGAACCCAAACAGCGACACCGCGCTCAGCTGAAGGATCAGCGCGCTTTCGAACCATTGCTCGCGCTGCCCTTCCTCCAGCACCACGGTAAGCCCGCCCAGCCCCAGCGCCAGCCCGGCAATTCCCAGCCAGTCAGCCTGGACGATCTCATGCAGCCGCGCCTTCTGATGGGGCAGCCCGACCAGCAGCAGCGTGATCAGCACCGCGCTCACCGGCACGTTGAGGAAAAAGGCGTAGTGCCAGCTGATATTCTCGGTGAGCCATCCGCCGATCAGCGGCCCCAGCACCGGCCCCAGGATCGCGGTCACGCCGAACATCGCCGTGCCGATCGGCTGTTGCTGCGGCGGTAGCCGGGTGGCGATGATCGTCATCGCGGTGGGGATCAGCGCACCGCCGGTGATCCCCTGGCCGACGCGCCCGACGATCATCATCGACAGGCTGGTCGATAGCCCGCACATCACCGAAAACGCCGTGAACAGCACCGTGGCGATCAACAGGAAGGTGCGCAGCCCCAGCATCCGCTCCAGCCAGCCGGACAGCGGAATGATGATGATCTCCGCGACCAGATAGCTCGTCGCGATCCAGGTGCCTTCGGTGCCACTCGCGCCGATCTCGCCCTGGATGGTGGGCAGCGAGGAGTTGACGATGGAGATGTCGAGCGTCGCCATCAGCGCGCCCAGGCTGCCGGCCGCGACCGCCAGCCACGCGCCGAGGTCCGCCTTCTGCACCTGGCCGCCGCTGCGGGCACCGCCCTTGGGCTTGCCGACCGCGGCGGGATCGGCCGAGGTCGCGCCCGCGCTCATTTCCTGCGCGCCTCGTTATGCGCCTTCTGCTCGCGCTCGATCGCCTCGCGCTGGTTCTTGGCGGCGATCGTGTCGACGGTGACGTCCACCGACATGCCCGGCAGGATCAGCTTGCGCGCAGTCGGGCCCAGGTCGATCGCGATGCGCACCGGGATACGTTGGACGATCTTGGTGAAATTGCCGGTCGCGTTCTGCGGCGGCAACAGCGAGAATTGCGCGCCCGTGCCGGGCGAGAAGCTCTCGACTCGGCCATGGATCTCGACGCCGTCCAGCGCATCGACCTTCACCGTCACCGGCTGGCCGACTCGCATCAGCCCGATCTGCGTCTCCTTGAAATTGGCTTCGACATAGAGCTGCTGGTCGGGAACGATCGACATCAGCCGCACGCCCGGCTGGACCAGCTGGCCCGGCTGCACCGTCTTGTCGCCGACGCGGCCATCGCGGCTGGCGCGCAGGATCGACGAGGTTGCGTTGACGTTCGCGGCGGCAAGCTGCGCCCGCGCCGCGCGGCCTTGCGACTGCGCCTGGGTGATCTGGGTGCGCAGCGTGCCGACGCGCCGCTGTGCCGCGTCCAGCCCGGCACGCGCGGTGGCGACCTGCGCGGCGGCCTGGCGCTCCTGGTCGCGCAGTTGCGACAGCCGCTCGCGCGTTTCCGCGCCGGTCGCCGCCAGCGGCGTGTAGCGCGCCACTTCCGAACGCGCGAAGGTGAGGGCACTCTGCGCCGCCGACAGCTGCGCCCGCGCCTGGTCGATCGCGGCACCCTGTTCGCGGATTTGCGCGCGCACGCCTTCGGCGTTGGCGGCGGCGACGTCGATCTGCGCCTGGGCCTGCTCGGCCTGGGCGCGGTAATCGCGCGCATCGATCTGGAGCAGCGGCTGGCCCGCCTTCACCTGCTGGTTCTCGGCCACCAGCACCTTCTCGACATAGCCTGAGATACGCGACGACACGACCACCGCGTCCGCCTGGACATAGGCGTCGTTGGTGGCTTGCAGATATTTGCCGCGGCTCTGGTAGCGCGCGAACCACAGCCCGCCGAGCACCAGGATTGCCGCGACGATCAGCAACAGGATGATGCGGACGCGCGGGTTCTTGAGCGGCGACTTTTTAACGGGCGCTGCATCTTCTGCGTTGGATGGGTCGTTGGCGGCGTCAGCCTCTGCGCTCTCGCGCTGATCCTGTTCGGACATCGGACGGTGTGATCCCTGTCAAATGCGACAATGGCAGCGGCTAATGCTCGCGCTTGCGGGATAGCGCAAGACCATTTATTGAGGGCCCTCATAAGTTATGACAGACCTCGATCAGCTATCCACCGAATTCGGCAGCCTGTTCCTGCGCATGCACCGGCTGCTCGACCGGCGGATGAGCGCGTCGGGAGCCTCGCTCGCCCGCACCAAGCTGCTGATGTATGTCGATCGCCACGGCCCGGCGCGCGCCGCCGACATCGCCGATCTGTTCGGGCTGGCGCCGCGCACCGTCACCGAAGCGCTGGACGGCATGGAGCGCGACGGCTTGGTCCTGCGCGAACCCGACGCACGCGATCGCCGGGTGAAGCGGATCTCGATCACTCCGGCCGGCAAGCGTGCGATCGAGACGACCGAGCCGCTGCGCGCGAAGTTGGTGGATCTCGTCTTCGGCACGCTGGATCCTCAGGAAGCCGCGCAACTCTCGGGCATCGTGGCGAAGCTGGCTGCCGCCGTCGCGCGGGAAGAGGAGGGCGCCGGGCTCGGCTGCGCCGATCCGGAACGCGACGTTCGGGATTAGCTATGGATTTTCCGATATTTATGCTTATGTACCGACAGTTATGAAACTTTCCCTATGTCCTGGTGGCAAGGGTCGCCCGCGTGAATTCGACGTTGACGATGCCCTTGCAGCGGCGCTCCGCGTATTCTGGAGCAAGGGCTATGAAGGCGCCTCGCTGACCGACCTGACGGAGGCGATGGGGATCACGCGTCCCAGCCTCTACGCTGCCTTCGGCAACAAGGAGTCGTTGTTCCGCAAGGCACTCGACCTCTACGAGCGTGAGAAGCTCGCTTACATGCAGCCCGCGCTCGACGCGCCTACCGCCCGCGGCGTGGCGGAACGCGTCCTGCTCGGCGCGCTCGAGATGCACGCCAGTGAGGGGGAGCCCAAGGGCTGCCTGCGGGTGATCAGCTCGGTTGCGTGCGGTGTCGAGGCGGAGTCGATCCGCGCCGAGGTGATCGAACGCCGCAAGTCGTCCGGCCGGCTGCTTATCGAGCGTTTTCAGAAGGCTAAGGACGCCGGCGAGCTGCCCGATACGCTCACCGCGGAAGGGTTGGCGTCCTACCTCATCGCCCTGGTCCAGGGCATGTCGCTCCAGGCCGGTGCCGGTGCCAGCCGCGCCGAATTGTCGGGCTTGGTGGAAACCAGCCTGGCGGTCTGGCCCACGCGCTAGATAAAAATACCGGACGGTACAAAAACCTGCTTGACCCGGTAATCCGCGGTTAATATACCGCCCGGTATGGAAGCTGGAAGACCAGCATTCCGCACAACTTTCGCCAACTTCCAAAATGGCAGGTTTTCATGGCCTATCTGAATTTCAGCCCCCTCCAGGGCCAACCCCTCGCCGACGCGATTCCGACCAAGCGCGCCGCAACCGGCTTCTCGGCACTCGAGTGGCAAGTAGTCGCCATCGCGCAGCGCGACGGCCTCTCGTCGCTCCGCCGCCCCGGTCGTTTGTCGATGGCGCTCGGCGTCGTGTTCGGCGGCCAGCGCACCAGCCCCCGCCTCGCCGACGAACGGCTCGAAGCACTCCGCCGCGCCGCCGTGATCGCCTGGCGCCGCGGCCCGGCGCTTCCACCGCATGAAGTCCGCGCCTTTCACAAAGCGGGCTTCACGCCCGAGCAGTATGACACGCTGCTCGCCAGCATCAGCCGCGGTCGCGCCAACTGATCTAAAGCACTCGCATGCCGACCTAGCTTTCGGTAGCAGGCCGGCCATGCGCCATTTGTTTGCCTCTGCTACCCTCCTGCTGTTCTGCCTTACGGCATCCGCCTCTCCGCCGCCGTCGGCCTTTGTTCGCGTGAGGATCGTGACCTCGGAAGGTCCGATTGTCGTGGCGCTGGAGGCTGGCCGCGCGCCCAAGACCACCGCGAATTTCCTCGCCTATGTCGATGACGGGCGCTTCGACGGCACTTCCATCTATCGCTCCGCCCGCCGAAAAGCGGATCCCAAGTTCGGCTTCATCCAGGGCGGGATCGGAACCGATGCGCGCCGCATCCTGCCGTCGCCGCCGCTCGAGCCCACCGATAAGACCGGCATACGCCACTTGAGTGGCGCCATTTCGATGGCACATGGCAGCAACCCGGATTCCGCCACGGGCAATTTCTCGATCATGGTGGGCGACAATCCGGGGCTGGACGCGAAACCCGGTTCGCGAGGGTTCGCCGCCTTCGGGCATGTGGTGTCCGGAATGGATGTGGTGAAGCGTATTCTCGGCAAGTCGACCTGCTGCGGACGCGACGCGATGCGCGGCCAGATGATCCAGCCTCCCGTGAAGTTGATCCGCGTGCAGCGTCTGGACGGCACACCCCGACCTACCGGCTTGCCCAAGCCTTGGACGCTGGGCTTACGCTAGGTGCTGCTCGGCGCCCGAACCAGGAGTTGGTACATGCCGGCAAAAAGTGCTGGGTGCTCCTGCTCCAATTGACCCCAGAGCCTCAGGTCCAGTCGGTCAGCATCGCCGAAGCGGTCTCGGAACATCGACAGCGCGTCCTGCGAGGCATCAAACCCGACGAGGTTCAACGCGCCAGTAAGCGCTGCTACCTCGGGTAACGTGAACTGGCGCTCGTGGACGTGGAAGACGAGGTCGCGGCATCCGCTGAGCGTGTAGAAGTCGTCGCTTTCGCGCAGGAGGGCGAGCGGGGCCTCCAAGGGCAGGCTGAGCACGTGGCGGCGAAAAGCGCGGATGTCGTCAGGTACGGGCTGCCAGCCGCGGTCGAGGATCAGGCGATGGGCGGTCCGGACCAACTCCCTTGCGCGGTGACTGTAGAGCGACAGACGTAACAGCCCCCCGGGGCGGGTCACCGCGACCAACGCGGCAAGGCCGGCCGCCGGATCGGCTATGTGGTGGAGGACACCGGTGCTGGTGACGAAGTCGAAGCGTTCGTCGAGCAAGTGCAGATCGAGCAGGTCGCCATGCAGGAAGCGGAGGTTTGTTACGCCAAGTTCATTCGCCATCCGCTGGGCGTAGGCGAGGCTGGCGCGGCTGAGGTCGAGGGCAGTGACGGTGACGGTCGGATCGGTGCGAGCCAGATCGATCGCTTCGAACCCCGTGCCGCAGCCGGCGACGAGGACCTGGAACGTGGCCGAGAGTTTCGCGCCGAAGCTCTGAACGAAGGCACGAAGGTCGCGTGGCGCAGGCGCCGGCGGGGCTTGCCAGCGCGGATAGGGATTGGCCTCGTACTGCGCGGCGACTGCCAGGGAGGTTGCGTCGGCGAGCGGTGCCAGGCTGGGGAGCGCGGCTGCGAGCCGACGCTCCTCGATCAGGTCTTCGCGCGTGCGGCGGGCTAGTTCGTTCCATGGTTCGCCATCTGGAAACTCTAGGTTTGGAAGGTCGATGAGGGGGGTGTCGAGGAGTTGGTGGAGGGGGGTTGCTGGACGCTCTTGTTGACGCTGGAGATACTCATTTGAGAAGGCCTGCAAGGCGAGGGCGGGGAGGAGGGGCGAGGCTGCGCCGACCTTTTGCCTAAGTTGTTGAATTCGCGCCTCCATTGCCGGATCGACATTGATGCAGCGCGTCAGGAAGGCGTGCCAGAGCGGATCCTGTTCCGCCAACATTATGTCGGGTTCAGAATGCTTTAGCAGGAGCAGGCGGGCCGCGAAGCGGGCGAGCGGCTGTGGGTCGTCCATGCAGGCGAGCACGGCCCGCTCCAGGCTCAAATGCCACGTTTTCGGCGTGAGTTTTGGTAGCGTTGCACGCAAAATCGGCGTGATTTGCGCTCGAAATTCGGGAAATTTGTCCAATGCGTGCGTCAACAGCTGTATTGTGACGCCCGGCTGCGTCGGTTCCACCAACTCGGCGAGCGTCAGAAAGGCCGGGCCGAACGCCGGATGGCGATCGACGCAGGCGGTGAGCGCGTCGAGCGCCTGCTGCGGGCGATCGGCGCGAAGATGAGCCTGAGCCTGAAGATAGAGCGCGGGAGCGTGCATCGCGGCACGATAAGCGCAGCGGTGATCCTGGACAATTGCCGCGAACGGCCGGCGCCCGTAGAAGTAACCATGATCCGTATCGCCTTCGCGCTCGCGCTGCTCTTCGCCACCCCCGCCGTTGCCCAGAGCCTTCAGCGCAAGGCCGAGGCGGCGCTGGCGGAGGCGCCGCGCGGCACGCGCTTCGGGTTCGTCGTGGTGGACGAAAAGGGGCGCGAGATCGTTGCCGTGAACCCCGACGGGCGCTTCATGCCGGCGTCCAACACCAAGATCGTCACCACCGCCGCCGCGTATTGGGTGCTGGCTGGCATCGATCGGCCGGACACGACGGGCGGCGCGGCGGTGCGGTTGGAAGGACAGGATGTCGTGCTGCAGGGCAATGGCGATGCGCGGCTGTCGAGCACCCCCGATTGCATGACCGACTGCCTGTCGGTGCTTGCGGATGCGGTTGCCAAACGAACCAGGTCCGTTCGCAATGTCATCGGCGACGACACGGCGCTTCCCGACCAGCGGTGGAGCCCAGGGATGAGTTGGAACAACATCCCAGGCGGGTCCGGAACGGGCGTGTCGGCCCTGACGCTGGATGACAACGAAGTGCGGCTGAAGGTGTCGCCAGGGCCGGCAGGACGGCAGCCGGTGGTGGAGATGCTGCCTTATTACCAGGTCGAGAACCGCGCGGTGACCGTCGCATCCGGGCCCACCACGATAAGCTACGACCGGGATCTGAACGGCAAGCTGCTTCGCGTCTCGGGGCAGATCGCAGTCACCGCACCGCCCAGGACGCTGCGGCTGGGGCTGGACGATCCCGCGCACTATGCCGCGTGGCGGCTGAAGACGCTGCTGGAGGCTCGCGGCGTGCGAGTGACGGGGCAAGTGACCGTGCGGCACCGTGCGCTGACGCCACAGGATGACCCCGCCGTCCGCGGCAACGCGCTGCCGGTCCGGGGACAAACGCTGCCGGTGCTGGCAAGGCTGACTCCGCCGCCGTTGGCGGGCGACGTGGCGACGACCAACAAGACGAGCCAGAACCTCCATGCCGAACTGCTGCTGCGGCGCATCGCGCTCCAAACGGGATCCGGGTCGATTGCCGACGGGCAGGTGCGCATCGACGCGATGCTGAGCGGCGCGGGGCTGCCGCGCACGGCCTATGACTTTTCCGACGGATCGGGGATGTCCACGTACAACCGGATCGCGCCGCGTGGCATGGTGACGCTCCTGCGCTGGATCGCGGCGCAGCCCTGGGGCGGCGCATGGCGGGCGACGCTGCCGATCGGCGGCGTCGACGGCACGCTCGCGCGGCGGTTCAAGGGCACGGCGCTGGAGGGGCGGGTGTTCGCCAAGACCGGGACGCTGAACGGCACGAGTGCGCTGTCGGGCTATCTGGTGGCGCGAAGCGGCAGGACGTTGAGCTTTTCGTTGATCGCAAACGACATTCCGCAGGACGGCGACGTGTCGCGCGTGATGGAGGCGGCGCTGCTCACCGTGGCGGAGGGGAGCTGAGATCGGCGCCCGGCAAAGACTGGTCCGATTTGGTCAGTGCGGAAGGCTGAACGTGGCGATACCGCGCAATTTCGGGCCGCGAATCCAGCGCGGTGCGTCGGAAAACACCGTTTCATGCTCTGGATTGACGTAAATCACGGTGACACGGGCGTTGCCGGTATCCACCGCCTGCTCCAGGCAGGTGCGGACCTGCTCCATGACCGACGCGTCAAACGGATTGTAGAAATAAGCGACGATCGAGGTGCCTGCCGGCTGATGGGTGGCCGCGTTCGCGGCAATGATGCGGGCCGGCTTCAACCCGGGATTTTGGGCTGAAAAACGGGCAAGGTTGGCCTCGGCCACGTCGCATAGCCGCTGGGAAAGCTCGATCCCGGTGACCGAGCGGAACCCCATCTCCATCGCCATCATCAAAACGCGGCCCTTGCCTGCGCCATAGTCGATGAAGTCGTGTTCGCCGGGATCGAGCCCCAGCGCCTTCACCGGAGTGCGAAGCATCTCTTCGCTGCTGGGGTCATAGCGCTTGGAATGTTCCAGTAGATCGCCGGTATACCCCAGGTCGCGCGTGCTCTGCCCCTCGCTGGTGTCCGTCCCCCAGCGTCGATCGAAAGCGCGGTCGGACGCGATCGCCGATCTGGCCGCCGGAGACAGTTGAAAGATCCGATGGCGGATGTTGAGGATCGCCAATCGCCAGATCTCTGTCGGCGAGCGGCCTTGCAGACGATTCAGGATGGAGTTTGCCATTGCCCGGCGATAACTCAGAAACGCTACGGACAAGTAAATAGATGGCATGTTCTATCGTCATCAAAGAAACGATAGTTCGCGTCCGAGATTTCATAAGCTGCCGTGCGTTGCTCTTCCGAGGCCGATCGGCCGGAGCGAGGCAAGACTGCCTCCCTCCGGCGTTCAGCGATTGGATTCCCAGGCGCCAGAGCGCGGCATGCGCCCGGCGCCGCAGCAGGAGCGCGGGAACAGGACGATCGCGCCGTGCATATTCCCCCGCAGCGCGCTAGCGAGAGCGCCACATCGGAAAAGGGGAATGCCAATGGCAGGTGGTTTGGTCGCGCTGCTGGACGATATCGCGGCACTTGCGAAGCTGGCCGCAGCGTCGGTGGACGACGTGACCGCTGCTGCGGGACGGGCAAGCGCAAAGGCGGCCGGCGTGGTGATCGACGATACCGCGGTGACGCCGCGCTACGTCGTCGGGCTGTCGCCCGACCGCGAGCTGCCGATCATCTGGAAGATCGCGCTGGGATCGCTGCGCAACAAATTGCTCTTCATCCTGCCGGCCGCGCTGGCACTGAGCGCCTTGGCGCCGTGGGCGATCACCCCGATCCTGATGGTGGGCGGCGCCTATCTCTGTTTCGAGGCAGCCGAGAAGATCGTCGAGGCATTGAGCGGGCACCACCATGCCGAGGAAGTCGAGACGATCTCCGACCCCAAGGAACTCGAAGCGCGGCAAGTGAGCGGGGCGGTGCGGACCGACTTCATCCTCTCGGCCGAGATCATGGCGATCGCGCTGTCCGATCTTCCGGCAATGTCGCTGGGGACGCGCGCGCTGGTGCTGGCGGTGGTCGCAGTGGCGATCACGATCGGCGTGTATGGCGTCGTCGCCTTGATCGTGAAGATGGATGATATCGGACTGCATCTGAGCCGGCGGGCGTCGTCGGGCGTCCGGGCGTTGGGCCGCGGGCTGGTGAAGGCGATGCCGGTGCTGCTGAAGGCGCTGTCGCATATCGGCGTGGCGGCGATGGTGTGGGTCGGCGGCGGCATCCTGCTGCACGGGCTGGACATTTTTGGCTTGGGCGCGATCCCGCACGCCGTGGAGCATTTCGCCGAGCAAGTGGCGCACGGCGTGCCCGCGGGGCAGGGCGTGGTCGTCTGGCTGGTGAACGCAATCGCAGCGGCGATACTGGGCCTGATCGTCGGGGGCATCATCGTCGGGTTGCTGCACCTGGTGCCGCGCAAGGCTGCCCATGGCTGAAGTCGCCCGCATGCTTCCCGGGTAGATGCGCCCTTGGCCCTTATGGGCGGCGGACGCGGTGGATGTGCAGTCCCGGGGCGCTTTCTTCAGGAAGCGTCCGCAACAGCGCCAGAGCGGCCTGGGCGTCGTCCGCGCCGCTTTGCTCGCGATCACGCAAGGTAGCGGGCGAAAAGTCGTAGGTCTTTTCCTGACCCGCCTCGTGCGCCGGCCCTCGATAGCTCAGGTGCAGGACGGTGCTGGCTTCCGCGCTTTCGAGCCGGGCTTCCAGCGCGCGCTCGCGGCGCAAGCCCGCGAGGCGCAGCGTGGTCTGGGTGGCGAATTTCAGGTCGGTGGCGCGCTCGACCGTGGCTTCCAGGCCGACGGGGAGCGGGCCATCGGGGGGGAACAGATCGAGTATCACGCACAGCGGCGGTGCCGGGCACGGCCGTTCCGAGCACAGCACGGGTTCGAGCGGCACGTTCGCGGAGAAGCCGCCATCGCCCAGCCAGCGGCCGTCGATCTGCACCGGCTCGAACGCGGGCAGCAGCGCGCTGGAGGCCAGGATATGGTCCGGGGTGATGCGGTCGCCAAGCGCAGTGTCGAACAGGATGGTCTCGCCGGTTTCCACATCGGTGGTTGCGATCGCGAACCGCACCGGGCCTTGGTTGAGAAGGTCGAAGTCGACCAGCTCGGTCAAGGACTCGGCGAGAGGGCCGGCATCATAGAGGCTCGGCACGCGGCTGCGGCCCATGCCTGGCAGACGCGGCTGGAACAGCCCGGGCGTGCCGGTGGTCCGGGTCGCGAGGATGTTGCCCCAGTTGCGCAAGTGGCGCAGCGGGCCGGTGCGCGCTAGGGCGAGCGGATCGACCCATTCGTCCGGTGCGGCCTCTCGCTCGACGCGTTTCCAGAAGCTGCGCAGCCTGGGGAGGCGCTGCTCGGGCGGATTTCCGGCGAGGATCGCGCCGTTGATGGCGCCGATCGACGAGCCCGCGACGGCCTGAAGCTCGATCGCGCCGCTGGCTTCCAGGGCGGCATAGGCGCCGAGCTGATAGGCGCCGAGGCCGACGCCGCCCCCCAGGATCAGTGCGGTTCCGGTCGGCATCAACTCGTCTTCTGGTCGAGCGGTTCGATGCGCAGGTTAACGATGTTCGCCGAGCGCGTGAGGGTCCAGATGATCGCGTCGGCGACCTCCTGAGCGTGGAGCATCTGCTGCTTTTCGACCGCTTCGGCTTTCTCGTCGTCGCTGCATTCCTGCATGTCGGTTTCGACCGAACCGGGCTGGATCACCGAGACCTTGATGTTCTTTTGCGCCGAGATCTCCTTGCGCAGCGTCTCGGCAAAGGCCTGGATGCCCGCCTTGGTGGCGGAGTACACGCTTTCGCCGGCGGCCTTGATCTCGGTGCTGATCGATCCGACGAAGAGGAGGTGGCCGCCGCCGGCCTGGTCCAGCCGCTGGATGGCGCGCTGGGCGCTGGCGAGATAGCCGACCAGGTTGGTTTCGATGACGTAGCGCCAATCGTCCTCGGCCATTTCGGTGAGCGGATCGGCGCCGAGCGCGGCGCACGCGACCAGCATGTCGAGCCCGGCCAGCTTCTCGTCTACCGCGGCGAACACCGCGTCCAGACCTTCGCGCGTGCCGGCGTCGGCGGTTATGCCGAAAACTTCGCCGTCGCCGCTGCCCGCCTGCGCCACCACTTCGTCCAGCGGTTCCTGGCTGCGGCCGAAGGTCAGAACTCGGGCGCCCTGGGCGGCGAGCAGCTTCACCGTTTCCCGGCCGATGCCCGTCGTGCCGCCGGTGACGAGGATGCGTTTTCCTTTGAGATCAATCATGTCGAGCCTCCGCGGCCCCAAACGCCCGACTCCCGACTTGGTCCCCGTGATCGGGACAATCGATCAATGGCGCGGCGTGACCCCCCGGATGATGCCGTAACGACCCGCACGAGAGGCGGCTTTCGGACCGACGATAACACAGATGTATATTTGTATTATGAAGCGGCGGGCACGTTGCGCAACTCCAAGCCCGGACGATCGGTTGGCTGCAGAGAGAAGAAGGAGTGCCCCCGCATGTTCATGCACAATAAACGCCTGCAATATACGGTTCGCGTGTCGGAGCCAAATCCGCGGCTCGCCTGCCTCATGCTCGAGCAGTTCGGCGGCGCGGACGGCGAGTTGGCGGCAGCGATGCGCTATTTCACGCAAGGGCTGGGCGAAGAGGATCCGGGCCGCAAGGACCTGTTGCTCGACATCGCCACCGAGGAATTGAGCCACCTGGAAGTGATCGGCACGATCGTCACCATGCTCAACAAGGGCGTGAAGGCGCAGCTTTCCGAAGCGCAGCAGTCCGAAGCCGAATTGTTCGCGATGGTCGGCCAGACCGGTACGAGCGCCAAGGAGTCGATCCTGTTCGGCGGCGGGCCCGCGCTGATCGATTCGGCGGGCGTTCCGTGGACGGCGGCCTATGTCGACACGCGTTCCGAGCCGACAGTGGACCTTCGCTCCAACATCGCCGCCGAGAGCCGGGCCAAGATCGTCTATGAGCGGTTGATCAACATCACCGACGATCCCGGCATCAAGGATGCGCTGAACTTCCTGATGACGCGCGAAGTGGCGCACCAGAAGTCGTTCGAAAAGGCGCTGTATTCGATCGAGAACAACTTCCCGCCGGGCAAGCTGCCGGGGATGGAGCAATATGCCAGCGTGTACGTCAACGCCTCGCAGGGCGAAGGCGACATGACCGGGCCGTGGAACTCGGGCGACCAATGGGAGCGGATCGACGACCTGGAACAGTCGATGCCGATCGACGAGGGCGACGGCAAGGCGAGTGTCGAGCTGAGCAGCAGCGACATGGCGGCTTTGGGCAAGATGGCTACGCGCCTGAAGTCCGACGTGACCAAGGACCCGACCACCGGCACCGACCTGGGCGCAGGACCGGGCGCTGGCCGCACCAAGCACCTCGAATCGGCGGAATAAGGAACCCAGCTTCATGGCGACCAACATCGACGACAATGCCGCGCGCGAAGTGTTCGTGACGGGACTGAAGAACGCCCACGCGCTGGAGCATCAGGCGATGGCGCTGATGGACCGGCAGATCGAGCATCTGGCGAACTATGCCGAAGTGGAAGCGCAGCTGCGCGCCCATCGCGGCGAGACCGAAGGCCAGATCCAGCGGCTCGAGACCATCCTGACCAATCTGGGCGAGAGCCCGTCGGGACTGAAGGACGCCGCCTTGACCTTTACCGGCAATATGGCGGCGCTGGCGCACACCTTCGCGCCGGACGAGGTGATCAAGAACAGCTTCGCCAACTACGCGTTCGAGAGCTTCGAACGGGCGAGCTATGAAGCGCTGATCACCATGGCGCAGGCGGCCGGCTTCAGCGAGGCGGTGCCGCTGCTCGAGGAGACGTTGCGCGAGGAGATTGCGATGCAGCAATGGGTGATCGACACCCAGCCGCTGGTGATCCGCAAGTTCCTGGCGCTGCGCCAGTCGGGGGAAACCGCGAGCCACTAAGGCTTGGGGAATTGCGAAAGGGCGGGGCCTG
The DNA here is from genome assembly GCF_021513175.1 of Sphingomonas sp. S2-65. Taxonomy (NCBI): domain Bacteria; kingdom Pseudomonadati; phylum Pseudomonadota; class Alphaproteobacteria; order Sphingomonadales; family Sphingomonadaceae; genus Sphingomonas; species Sphingomonas sp. S2-65. The sequence goes on from NZ_CP090953.1 coordinate 3,472,324, forward strand.
ACGGCCTCGCCCTTTTTCGTGTCCGGCTTCCGCGGCGCGCACAAGAGAAGGGCGGGCGCCGGAGGGAACAGCGCCCGCCCTTCAGGTCGGCCTGGAGGCCAGGAGACGGCTCAGGCCGGGGAGAGAGTCTTGAGCTGGTCGATGTGGCGCTGAACGACCGGCACGGCGCCGCTCGCGGCCTGACGCAGCGGTTCCTTGTCGCCGCGGCGCGCATAGGTCTGGTGGAGCGCCAGCGCCTGGCGATGCGCGGTACGCTGCTGGTCGAGATACATGCGGTCGAAGTCGCGGCCCTGCGCCCGCTGGAGCTTGTCGAGCAGCGCGCGGTGCGGCGGCAAGAGCGCCGGCGGCGGCGGGGTCATGCCCGAGGCCTGGGCGGCTTGCGTCACCTGCTGCGTCGTCATGGTGTGGTGGTCGATCATCATCTGGGCGAATTGCTTGATCGCCGGGCTCTGCGACCGTTCCAAAGCGAGGCGGGACGACTCGATCTCGTACATGTCGCTGGAGGCGGCCATCGGGACGAACTGTGCGGCCCTGGTCGGGGTGCGGCTGGACTGAGCCTCAGCGGCCGGTGCGCCGACGAATGCAGGGCCGGCCACGGCAGCAGCCAAGAGGCTGGAACATAAAAGAAGATGCTTCATCGTGGTACTCCATGCTGTACCCGGGGCCAACGGCAACTTGCCGGCATGGTTCCGCATGTTGACTTATGTTTGTATCAACTTGGAATGCTGCCAACATAGGTAGGAATGCTGGAACATTCGATTGGTCGATTTCTTGTGACGAGGACATCCTCTAACTGTGCGGATCTGCCTTATGCGCAAGGTTTTCATCCTGCTCCTAATGCTGTTGGTGCCGGCGCTGTCCGGCTGCGCGGTGAACACCCATCTCGGCACCCGCGACCTGCAGCGGATCGCGGGCAAGACCTATGTCGTGACCGGTGCGTCGAGCGGCTTCGGGCGCGGCGTGGCCGAGATGCTGGGGCGCGAGCGAGCGAACGTGGTAGTCGCCGCGCGGCGGGCGGACGTGCTGGAGGAAGTGGCGGCGGTGATCCGCGCCTCGGGCGGCCAGGCATTGGTGATGCCCACCGATGTGTCCGATCCCGCGCAGGTCGAGCGGCTGGCGCGCGAGACGGTGGCGCGGTTCGGGCGGATCGACGTGTGGATCAACGATGCCGCGGTGGGCACGATCGGGCGGTTCGAGGAGATCCCGATCGCCGACCACGCCCGCGCAGTGGACGTGAACCTGAAGGGCGTGATCTATGGCAGCCATCACGCGGTGCGCCAGTTCAAGGCGCAGGGGCGGGGCGTGCTGATCAACCTGGGATCGGTGGAGAGCCAGGTGCCGCTGGCCTATCACGCCAGCTATGCCGCGACCAAGGCGGGCATCTGGGCGCTGGGACGCGCGATGAACGAGGAACTGCGCAAGGCCGGTTACAAGAAGAAGATCCAGGTGGTTACGATCATGCCCTGGGCCGCGGACACGCCGTTCTGGGATCACGCCGCCAATTACAGCGGCCGTGCAGGGCGGATGGCGGCCCTGGATCCGCCCGAAAAGGTCGTGCAGGCGATCGTCTGGGCATCGCTTCACCCGCGCGAGGAAGTGCCGGTGGGGTGGAAAGCGCAGGCGGTGTCGACCTTTCACACGATCATGCCCGACCTGGTGGAGGAGGTTTCCGGCAACATCGCCCATGCCGAGCAGATGCGGAAAGCGGGGCCGCAAGCGCCGGGGCCCGGGGCGATGCATGAGCCAATGGCCGCCGGGCGTAGCGTGGATGGGGGTGTTCGGGCGCGGATGAAGGCCGAGGACGAGGCTCGCGAGAGGGCGCCGAAGTAAGGTTTGGTCCCAAGCTCCTCTCTCGGCGTGCATTGCGCCAAACCCTCACCCCGGCCCTCTCCCGCATGCGGGAGAGGGAGAAGGGCTTAGGGTTTCGGCTGGTCTTGCAGCGTTGGCGGAGAGAAGGGCGAGGGCTCGCCGGGCGCGAGTTCGAGGCGTTGGGGGACGGTGCCGATGTCAATGCCCTCGTCGCGGAACTGCTTGAGCAGAACCAGGAAGATGTTGCTGCGTGCGCCATAGGCATCGCGGGGCGAGGCGACGTGGGCGAAGCAGTTGAACAGGATGCGCCCGTCCAGGATCGCGTCGACGAACGCCACGGGCGCGGGGTCGTCGAGGATGGCGGCTTCGGCGGCGAAGGCGTCCAGGACGATACGGAGAACGCGCTCGACGTCGGTGCCCAGCAGCACCGAGAACTGGATCTGGATGCGCCCGAGCGGGCTGGACAGGGTCTTGTTGAGCACCGACTTGGTGATCAGCTCGGAATTGGGGACGATCAACGTCGAGTGATCGGCAAGCGTGATCTCGGTCGAGCGCACGCTGATCCGCTTCACATCGCCTTCGTCGGTGCCGACACGGATCCAGTCGCCGATCTTGATCGGGCGCTCGGCGAGCAGGATGAGGCCGGACACGAAGTTCGACGTGATCGCCTGGAGGCCGAAGCCGATGCCGACCGAGAGGGCGGAGAGCAGCAGGGCGATGCGCTCGACGCCGATGCCGAGCGAGGCGAGGGCCCAGATGATCGCGAGCGCGACGCCGACATAGCGCGCGACCAGCCCGACCGAGTTGCGGCCGGAGCCGTCAAGATCGGTGGCGGGCAGATAGCGCCCCTCCAGCCAGCTCATGAACGCACGGACGAGCGCCAGGCCGATCACGAGGACGACGATCGAGCGGAGGATGGCACCCGGGGAGATCGCGATGCCCGCAACCTCTATCCCCTGGGCGAAGGTCCCGAGCCGGCCGAACACGCTGCCGAGCCCGTCGCCGCCGCCGAACGGCGTCATCAACAGGCCGAGCGCGACGAGAACCAGCGCCAGCCGGAGCGCACCGGAAAGCAGCACACCGAACTGGTCGACGACGCTGCCGCGCAGGCCGATGCTGCGGATCATCGTCATGCCCAGGCGGCTGTTGCGCGTGAAGACGGTGGTCGCCATGTCGTCGGCCGCGCCCATCAGCAGGTAGAGCGCGGCGCCCAGCACCACCATCCAGATGATCAGCCGGGCGACGAACAGGCTGAGGCTGACATAGCCGGTGAGCAATGCGACCACGGCGACGGCGACGAGCATCCACGCGACCAGAGTGACGATGCCCAGCCCCGCGCTGGTGGACAGGCTGTTCGCGTCTTCCTGCCCGGCGCGTTCGGCACGCAGCCGCCCGAGCAGGAACAGGAACGCGCCGATCAGAAGGATGTGGAGCAGCGCTTCGAGCGCCTGGGTCGCGGCGATCGCGGCGTGGCTGGCCCCGACGGTCTGGTTGAAGGTCTCGATCAGGATGCTGGCAAAGGAGAGCGCCGCCAGCACCCAGGATAGCGGGCGCACCCGGTCGGCGGTCTCGTCGGCGATCGGCGCGACGCGCCACGAAGGCTGGCGGCGCATCAGCAACGCGCCGGCGAGCGCCGCGGTGAAGGCGCTGAACCCGGTGGCCATGACCAGCCCATCGAGCAGCGTGCTCCACCGCTCGGGGAACAGCCCCGCCCAGCGGAAGCCCTGTACGAGTAACAGCGCGCCGAGCAGCGGCATCACCGTGCCGACCAGCACCCGCCAAAGCGCGAATGCCGAGCGGCGCACGCGGTGACCGGGCGCGCTGCCGATCAGGTATCGCTGACCCAGATGGCGGAGAAGCACCCGCAGCGGGAGGAAGAACAGGAACGCGAGCACCGCGCCCAGCACCGCCTGCCATGGCAGGCCGCCGCGCCACTGCGTGCGGATCTGGTCCGCACCCTGCGAGAGGAACAGGTCGATACGGCGCAGGTCGCGCGGAACCGCCGTCACCACCGCGCGCCAGAAGGTCGGCGTGGTGGGCGAGGCGATGCGCGTGGACAGTCGCTCGTTGAGCTGTTCGGCTTGGCTGCGCTCCATCTCGTCGATCAGCTGCTGGGCCTCGACATCGACGAGGCGGCCGCGTTTGGCGGCGGCATCGATGGCGGCGCGCTCGCGGCCGAGGCGGGCGCGCTCGCGCTGGATCTCGGGCGCTTCGGTCGTCCCGGCGGCGACCGGCCCCAAGCCGTCGATGCGGGCGTCGATCAGGTCGAGTTGTTCCTCCAGCTGGCCGGCTGAGGCGCGGGCCGCCTGCTGCGCCGCAAGCGCCTTGGCGCGCAGTGCCGAGCGTTCGTCATCCTCGACTCGCTGGTCGAGCGCGCGGTCGACGCTGCGCAGATCGGTTTCGGCCTGCGCGATCTGATTGGAGAGCGCCGCGATGGGCGTGCTCTGGGCAAATGCCGCAGGGCTGCCCGCGAGGAACAGGAGAGCCAGTATGAGGCTGAGCAAGGTGGTCATGGTTCCGGAGTGAACGGGTTGGGCATGCGCCCGCAAGTCCCAAAGCGGTTCCGGCGCGGCGGAACGGTCCTTGTGGACCGTCGAACGGCGGGGACGATCCAGACATGGTGCGCGATCCTGCCAAGTGCGTGGCTAGTTGATCTTATAGTTGACGCCGCGGCGTCGTATTTCGAGCGGCGTGGCGGCATCTTTGGCTTTTTTGGCCGGGACTTGCGATTGGTCCTTTTCTTGTAGGATTTGACGTGGAACAGTTGCGTCGGATCGCGGGTGGTGGGGACCGCCGGCGCCAGGGGGGACAGGCACATGCGGCAGACGACGCTGTCGGTGGCGCTCGAGGTTAAGCCCGAGAGTTACGACCATCTATCGAGCCTGCTGGACCAGTTGCGGGACAAGCGCAGCACCGATCCGGTGGGCGGGGTGGGGCCGTTCGCCGACTTCCTGACGCGGGTGCCGGCGCTCCATTTCCTGTCGCTGAGCGTGTTTCCGGGCTTCGACTATGACCCGCTGTTCGTGATCGAAGCCAATTTCGACGGCGAGCGCGGGCCGTTCTGGAGCCAGTTGGAAGCGGCGATCGGCGAGGACCTGCGTGTCATGCTGCGCTGCTGCAAGCAGCCGCTGACCGGGGCGGGCGCGCTGTTCAAGGCGATCACCGATCCCGGGTCGCGCGCGCCGATCGCGCCCTATCTGGAAGCGCGGACGTTGACGCCCAGCGTGTACCACCATGGCAATCGCGGCATGCCGCGCGACCGCATCCTGCGCGAGGCGGCGCTGTTCGGCGCGACGCGCGTGGAACTGGCCGGCACCCCGGGCGCGGGGCCGAACCCGTACCGGCGGATGACCCCGGCGCAGATACACCAGCGGCTGCGGTCCGCGCTGCTGCCCGGTTTCGGCTGGCTGGCCGACAAGGCGCCGCCGCGGATCACCACCGCCGAGAATGTCGGCGACTGGGCGCGGATGACCGGTTTCGTGCTGGCAACCGTATTCGCGCTGTCGCTGCCGGGGCTGATCCTGGTGCTGGAGATGCCGTGGCCGCGCTACCTGATCCTGATGGCGGTGCTGTTCGCCGGGTTCGCGGCGGCACTGAAGCGCATCGGCGTGGCGCTGCCGGGCACCGCGACGCCGACCCGGTTCAGCTTCCTGAGGCTGTTCTTCAAGCAATTGTTGCCGCTGGGCCTGTTCCTGCTTGCCTACCTGATCGTGGTGGGCGCGGCGGGCACGCCGCTGTCGATCCTGCTGACCGGCAGGGAACCGGGCGCCGCGTGGCGCGGCATGCTGGAATGGCTGGGCTGGGGGCTGGTGAGCCTGCCGGTGACGGTCGCGGCGGTCGTGTTCTGGCTACGGGTGCTGGAGCGCGGCGATTCGTCGCAGGACGCGCCGCCGGTCGACCCCAAGATGCTGCGCGAGATGGCGCGGCGCGAGGACTGGATCCCGCAGAACCACATGGGATCGATCGTGCTGATCAAGCCCGGCATCCTGCGCGCGATCCTGATCCGCGTGGGGCATCTGGGATTGGGCCTGCTGCTGCGGATCATCGCGCGGAACGGCTATCTGGGATCGATGCGCACCATCCATTTCGCGCATTGGGCACGCGTGAACAACGGCAGCCGGCTGATGTTCTTTTCCAACTTCGACCAGACCTGGGAAAGCTATCTGGATGACTTCATCGAGAAGGCGCATGCCGGGCTGACGCTGGCGTGGTGCTGCGGCGTGGGGTTTCCGCCGACTCGCTTCCTGGTCAAGGACGGGGCGAGCCATGGCAGCCAGTTCAAGCAATGGGCGCGGCATTCGATGACGGTCAGCCGCTTCTGGTATTCGGCGTATAAGGACCTGACCGCCGACCAGATCGAACGCAATTACCGGATCGCTTTGGGGCTCCGGAAACCCACCCTCACCGACAAGGAGGCCGCGCTGTGGATCGAGGACCTGTGAGCGTGGGGCCGGGCAGCGCGGGAGATGGCGCGGGGGCCGGCGGGGGGCCGCCAAGCTGGAAGCTGGCGGCGCCGCACGACGCGATGACGCAGGGGCTGGTGGTGAGCGGCTTCGGAACGTTGCCGACCGGGCGCGCGCTGTTCCTGGAGTTCGGCTGGGCGGGGGCGCCGCAGACGGGCGGCGGCGAATGGCTGAAGGCGCTGCAGGCGATCGCGCCGATCACCGACGCCGACGGCAGGGATCCGCGATCGGCGGCGATCGGCTTTACCTGCCAAGGCCTGCGCAAGATGGGGCTGGGCGCCAACACGCTCGCCTCGTTCGACCGCGCCTTTCAGGAGGGCATGTTCCAGGAAGACCGGCTGCGGCGGCTGGGCGACCGGCGCGAAGGCGCATGGCTGGAGACGGTGATCCCCGGCGGGCCGAAATGGGGCGGGAACACGCCGCTGGACGGCGCGGCCGCCGACGATGATGCACGGGCGTTCGCCGAAGACGGGACCGACGTGCCCGAGCAGCGGATCGCGACGCCGATCACCGTGCACGCGCTGTTGCTGTTGTACGAGGCCGACGAGGCGACGGCGGACGCCTGGTGCGCGTCGGTGAGCGCGGTGTTGGACCAGCATGGCGTGCGCGTGGTGCACCGCCTGCCGCTGGAATTGCGGCTCGACGCGCGCGGGATCGCGCGCGAGCATTTCGGTTTCGCCGACGGGGTGTCGCAGCCCCAGCCGTTCGAACCGGGCGTGGTGACGATCAGCGGGCAGGACGCGCCCAACGACTTCTGGAACGGCGTGCCGCTGGGCGAGGTCCTGATGGGCCACAGGAACGGGCATAACGAAGTCGCGGCGGGGCCGGTGGTGCCCGATACGCCCCAGGGGCGCGCCGCCGGGCTGGCCGAGCATCCGCGCGGCGAGGGGTTCCTCGATCTGGGGTTGGACGGCAGCTACATGGTCGTGCGCGAGCTGAAGCAGGATGTCGCGGCGTTCTGGACGTCGATGCGCGACAACGCGGCGCGGATCGCCGAGGAAGATCCCGAGAAGAGCGCGCATATCGACCAGAACTGGATCGCGTCGCGCGTGGTGGGGCGCGATCTGGACGGCAATCTGTTGTGCCCGCAAGGCGCGCTGCCGCCGAACCAATATGACCAGCCGGACAATGCGTTCGGATTCTGGGACCGCGACCGGGTGGGGCAGGGGTGCCCGATGGGGAGCCATGTCCGGCGCGGGAACCCGCGCGACGGGCTGGCGCCGACCGTGGCCGACAAGCAGACGCTGCTCGACGCGTCCAAGAACCACCGCATCCTGCGCCGGGCGCGGAAATTCGGGCCGACGATCGCCGATCCGATGCAGGACGACGGCGTCGACCGTGGATTGCTGTTCATCTGCCTCAACACCGACATCACCCGGCAATTCGAGTTCGTGCAGCAGACCTGGGTGCTCAATCCGAACTTCGCGACGCTGTATGACGAGACCGATCCGCTGATCGGGCCCAAGGGGCAGCTGACCATTCCGGAAACGCCGTTGCGGCGGATCGTCGAGGTCGAGACCTTCGTGCAGATGGCGGGGGGCGAGTATTTCTTCCTGCCGAGCATGCCGGCGCTGCGGTATCTGGAGGCGCTGTGAACCCGCTCACTTCGAACGATGTGCTGCGGCCCGGCCCCAAGGGGTTCAAGCGGTGGACGCAGCAGCTGTTCTTTGCCGGCATGCCCTATGTCTTCGCGTTCCTGCGGCGGTGGAAGCCGGTGGCGCGGGTGGGGAAGATGGTGCTGACCTCGCGCTATGACGATGTCCGCGAGGTGTTCCTGACCGATCCGGTGTTCGGAGTCACCTACGCGTCCAAGCTCGACGTGATCATGGGCGGCGAGCCGTTCTTCCTGGGTATGGGCGACACGCCGCGATACCGGCATGATGTGGCGGCGATGCGCAAGGTGGTGCGCGCGGGCGACCTGGGCATGCTGGCCGAGCAGGCGGAGCGGCGGGCGGGCGTGATCGTCGCGGGCTGTGGCGGGCGGATCGACGTGGTCGACGGCCTGGTCCGCCAAGTCACGTTCGACCTGTTCAGCGACTATCTGGGCGTGCCCTGGCCCGCAAGCGGCGACCTGCGCGTATGGGCGACGCGGCTGTTCGAGTTCCAGTTCGCCGATGGGGGCAACGACCCGGCGTTGCGCGCGGAGGTGGACGTGATCGCGCCGGCGCTGCGGGCGCATATCGACGCGCAGATCGCGCTGCGCAAAAGCGCGCCGGGCAAGGACGACGTGCTGTCGCGGTCGCTGGCGATGCAGGCGGCGGGGGAAAGCGGGTTCTGCGATGTCGAGATCCGCACCGCGCTGATGGGGATGATCGTCGGCGGGCCGCCGCAGCCGCCGATGGTGGTGCCCCAGGCGATGGAGCAATTGTTGCGCCGCCCCGAGGCGCTGGCCGGGGCGCGGGCCGCGGCGCTGGCCGACGACGATGCGCGGCTGCGCGGCTATGTGCTGGAGGCGATGCGGTTCGATCCGCTGGCGCCCGGGCTGCCGCGCACCGTGTTGCAGGACGGCGTGATCGCGCGGGGAACCCCGCATGAGGCGAAGGTTACAGCGGGGGAGACCGTGCTCGCGGCGTTCGCGTCGGCGATGATGGACCCGCGGCGGGTGGCGGACCCCAGGCGGTTCGATCCGGCGCGGCCGGCGAGCGACTATATCCACTTCGGCTATGGGCTGCACCAATGCTTCGGGCTGCACATCAACCTGGCGACGCTGCACCTGATGCTGAAGCCGTTGCTGCGCCAGCCGGGGCTGAAGCGGGCGCCGGGGAGCGCGGGCCAGCTGTCGAAGAACGGCGCCTTCGCCGAGCGGCTGGTGGTAGAGTTTGGCGGGGGCTGAGGAGCCTAGATCCTCCCCCCGGCGGGGGAGGGGGACCAGCGAAGCTGGTGGAGGGGTAGTCTCCGCGAGCTATGTCCCCTGAGGAGAATACCCCTCCGTCACGCTGCGCGTGCCACCTCCCCCTCCGGGGGAGGATCTTGAAGCCGGCGGGCGCAAGTTTCGACGCAAGGCGGCGTCCTGCCGTCTCGGCACCCTGGCAGCTGAGCTCCGGCCTTCGCCGGGGTGAAGGCGGGGGGAGGCGAATGGTCGCTGTTGGAGCGGTATCCGACGGGCCAGCCTATGAAGCTTGGGTCTACCCTCCCTTCGGAGGATATTTCGAAAGGCGGTGCGCGGCTCCGGGGGGTTACGGTAGCGCAACCAGTGGCGTTTGGCGGAAGCTTGGGCTAGCCGGGCGCCATGACCTCGACCGCACCACTGATCGCCGGCCTGGAACTGGGTGGCACCAAATGCATCGCGCTTCTGGCCACCGGGCCGGACGACGTGCGCGAAACCCAGACGATCCCGACGGGCTCGGACCCCGATGCGACGCTCGCCGCGATCGAGCGGGTGCTCGACGGGTGGGGATTCGATGCGATCGGCATCGGCAGCTTCGGGCCGGTGCAGCTCGATCCCGCCGCGCCCGACTTCGGATCGATCACCGCGACGACCAAGCCGGGCTGGACCGGCACCGACCTGGTGCAGCGGCTGCGCGCGCGTTATTCGAAGCCGCTGGCGATCCAGACCGACGTCAACGGCGCGGCGATCGCCGAGGCGCGCTGGGGCGCGTCGCGCGGGCTGCACAGCCATGCCTATATCACGATCGGCACCGGCGTGGGCGTGGGGCTGGTGGTCGACGGCAAGCCGGTGCAGGGCGTTACCCATGCCGAGGCCGGGCACATGCGGGTGCCGCGTGCGCCGGGCGATATTTTTCCGGGCTGGTGCCGCTTTCATGGCGACTGCGTCGAGGGGCTGATCTCCGGCCCGGCGCTGGCCGAGCGGTTCGGCTGCCCGGGGCAGGAGCTGCCGCAGGACGGGCCGCAATGGGACCTGTTCGTGCACGACCTTACCGGCCTGCTGCACAATCTGGTGATGGGCTTCGCGCCCGAGCGGATTGCGATCGGCGGCGGCGTGATCGCGGCGCGCGAGCATCTGTTCGGCCGGCTGCGGACGCGGCTGGCGGAGAGTTTGGGCGGCTATGGCTCGATCGCGAGCTATGCCGGCGAGCTGGACCGACGGCTGGGCGCGCCGGGGCTGGGGACGATGGCCGGGCCGCTGGGCGCGGTGGCGATGGGGCTGGAGGCATTGGGGGGCTGATAGCGGCCACGCCTTTGTCTTGCAGTTTCATGACAATAGTGGTCGCTTGTTCAGTATAGATGGCGATGATAGTAAGAACGTGCCTGTAGGGAGGTATTATGTTCTTGCGATTTGTTGCTGCCGTGACTTTGCTGGTTTCCCCGCTTGCCGCCCATTCCAATGACAAGGTGTATTCTGCCGCCGAAGCGGTCGCGCTCGCCGACGCAAGCAAGCGCGGCAAGCAAGGCGTCTTCGAGATGGACGTCAAGGGCACCGGCCGAATCGGCAGCGTCGTGTTTCTGAACTCCGAAGCGGACTATCGTTCGCCGGACGCCTTGACGTTCCGCATTGCTCCCAATGTTCGGAAGGCGCTGGAACGGCGCTATGGAGCCTCCCCGGAAACCTATTTGCGGGGCAAGCATGTGGTGGTGAAGGGTACCGTCGCGCGCCAGATGATCGTCAACACAAAGAACGGCCGGGTCGTCGACTTCAACCGCTGGCAGCACACCGTGAAGATCCTGTTGGAAAGCCAGATCGTCAGCGTACGCTGATTGCGTCAGATCACGTCCATGTCGGTCTTGTAATGGTGCCAGGCGAAGATCGCCGCGGCGCCGCGGTGGGGGCGCCAGGGTTCGGCCCAGCTGCGCAGGAGCTTTTCGGACGGGCGTTCTGGGTGGCCGAGGATGCGGGCGATCTCGATCTGGACGGCCAGGTCGCCGGCGGGCCAGACGTCGGGGCGGCCCTCGGCGAAGAGCAAGTAGATTTCGGCGGACCAGCGGCCGATGCCCTTGATGCGGGTGAGCGCGGCGATGGCTTCCTCGTCGTCGGCGGGCAGGTTGTGAAGGTCCAGGCGGCCGGTGGCGACTTCCTCGGCCAGGCTGCGGGCGTAGCTGGCTTTCTGGCGTGACAGGCCTACCGCGCGCAGGGTTTCGTCCGAGGCTCGGGCGACGGTGGCGGGATCGGCCGGGTCGCCCAGCGCGGCGGACAGCTTGTTCCAGATCGAGGCCGCGGCGGCGACGCTGACCTGTTGGCCGACGATGGTGCGCAGCAGCGTTTCGTAGCCGGGATCGCGCAGGCGCGGGGCGGGGTAGCCGGCGCGCTTCAGGGCGGCGGCAAAGCCGGGCTCGAGCTGCGCCAATGCATCGATCGATGCCTTCAACTGTTCGGCACCTAAGCCCATCGCGTCGATCCTTGCAGAGCGCCAAGTTGCGCGGCATGGACGCCGCCGACAAAGGAGATTGCCATGCCGAAGCTTACCGTCGTGACCAGGAATGGGGAAGAACGTACGGTCACGGGCGATGCGGGCCTCAGCGTGATGGAAGTGATCCGCGACAACGGCTTCGACGAGCTGCTGGCGATTTGCGGCGGCTGCTGCAGCTGCGCCACCTGCCACGTCCATGTCGACCCGGAATTTGCGGCCAAACTCCCGCCGATCAGCGAAGACGAGAACGACCTGCTCGACAGCGCGCTGACGCGGGACGAAACTTCGCGGCTGTCGTGCCAGATCCCGTTCGGCGACGCGCTGGACGGGCTGCGCGTGCGGATCGCCGAAGAGGATTGAGGGGGGGGCACGGCGCTCCCCGGCCCTGAGCCGGGGTGACGCTACCTCGAAGCTGAAGAAGAAGCGGGATCCCGGCTCAAGGCCGGGGTGACGAGGTGCTTCGACCTAACCGCGGACGGTCACCGCGTAGAGCGCGACTGCGGCGGCGTTGGAGACGTTCAGGCTTTCGACCTTGGACGAGATCGGCAGCTTGGCGAGCTGATCGCAATGCTGTTCGGTGTTCTGGCGCATGCCTTCGCCTTCCGCGCCGAGGACGAGCGCGACCTTGGCGGCGTCGCCGATCACTTGCGCCAGCGTGCCTTCGGCATGGCCGGTCAGGCCGATGCGCCAGAAGCCGGCCTCGCCGATCTCGTCGAGCGCGCGGGCTAGGTTGACGACGCGCACCCACGGCACGGTTTCCAGCGTGCCGGAGGCCGAGCGGGCGAGCGAGCCCGATTCGGGCGGGGCGTGGCGGTCCTGGGTGATGATGCCGAGCGCGTCGAACGCCGCTGCCGAGCGCAGGATCGCGCCGACATTGTGCGGATCGGTGACCTGGTCGAGGATGATCAGCGGACGATTGTCGCCCTTGCCCTGTTCGAGCAGGTCGCCGAGCCAGATTTCCTCGAGCGGGTCGACTTCGGCGACGATGCCCTGGTGCGGCGCGTCGTTCGGCACCAGCCGGCCGAGATCGGCGGCCTCGGCGAAGGTCACCTGGATCTCGGGGGGAATGACGATGCCGGCCAGCACCTCATGCGTGCCCCAGATCTTGCGGATCTTGCGTTCGGGGTTGTCCAGCGCGGCGAGCACTGCGTGGCGGCCGTAGAAACGGGGCCGCGACGCGGGTGCCTTGCTGGGTCGGTGTCCTTTGCGTGCCATCAGTCGAGATCATCCGGATCGGGGTAGGCGAACGGGTCGGTAACCGTCGGCTCGGTGGGGAAGGGTGCGCGCGCCAGCGGCTTTTCGGAATTGGCGGCCTGGAGCAGGAATGCCGCCAGGATCACCGAGGCCTGGCGCATGTCGGCGGGCTTGAGGTGGTCGAAGGTGTCGGCGCTCGTATGGTGGAGGCGGCTGCCATAGTCCAGCGGGTCCTGGATGAACTGGAATGCCGGGATGCCGACGGCCGAGAAGAACACATGGTCGGTGCCGCCGGTGGTGCGCAGCGCCACGGTGTTCGCGCCCAATGCCGAAAAAGGCGCCATCCATTCGCGCAGCGTCGGCACCGCGGCGACGTTGTTCTCCGAATAGATGCCGCGGATCTTGCCCGAGCCGTTATCGAGATTGAAATAGGCGGTGAGCTTGTCCCAGCCCGGCTGGCGGACGATCGGCCAGCGATTGGCCCAGCCATAGAAACGCGCGAGACCGGTAGCCGGCGCGCCGGGCTTGGGCTGGCGGGTGGCGATATGCTGTTCGACATAAGCCATCGAGCCGAGCAGGCCCTGCTCCTCGCCGGACCACAATGCGAAGCGGATGGTGCGGCGGGGCTTCACGCCCATGCGCTGGAGGATGCGCGCGGCTTCCATCACCACCGCGCTGCCCGCGACATTGTCGGCCGCGCCGTCGCCCGCGGTCCAGCTGTCGAGATGGGCGCCGGCCATGACATAGCTGCCGCTCGGGTCGCTGCCGGGGATTTCGGCGAGGATGTTGTACGCCTTGGTATCGGCATCCTCGAAATGGACGACGCTTTCGAGCTCGACCACCGGGGCCGGGCCGATCTTGGCGAGGCGGGCGAGGCGGCGATAATCCTCGGCGGCGAATTCGAAGCCGGGAACCTGCTGGGTCTCGCCGACGCCGAACAGATAGCCGCTGCCGTGGAGCAGCTTGCCGTCGCGCGGGCTCATCGTGCCATAGGCGACGGCGCCTTCGGCCTTTAGAAAGCTGTCGAGCTTCTTGGAGAAGTCGAGCCGCTTGAGCCGGCGGTCGGCGCCTTCGGGATCGTAATTCTGCTGCTGATAGACGTCGAGCTTGGCAAGATCGTCGCCGTTCAGCCGGCGGAACGGCGCTTCGCCGGGCTCCGAGCCGTCATTGGGCAAAGTCACCAGGACGATCTTGCCGGCGAGCTTGCCTCGGTAGCGGGCGAAATGATCCTCGTCGGTCATCGGCGCGACGACGACCGGCGCGCTGATCCTGCCCGCGGTGCCCGGCGTCCAGGTGATCGCCATCGCCGTGAGATCGATCGGGCGCGGGCTGATCATCCGCGCGCTCTGGCGCTCGGCCCACCAGCCGCGGCCGAAATCGAAGCCCTCCTTGTGCGCGTTCTTGAGGCCCCAGCCGCGGAAGCGCGACAGCGTCCATTCCTCGGCGGCGCGCATGCCGGGCGAGTTGGTCAGGCGCGACCCGATGCGGTCGGTCATGTGCTCGGCGGTCAGCATCACTTCGGAACGGTTCATACCTTCATCGATGATGCGGGCGATCTCCGAACGGTCGACCTGCTGGGCCGCGAGCGGCGTGGCGACGAGAGCGACGGCGGAGAGGGCAAGTGCTTTGCGCATTGAGAGCCTTGGAACGGAGAAAGGGTGGCGGCGACGCTATGCGGCAAGGAAGCGCTACGCAAGGCGTTGACAGGGCGGGCCCGCTTCGGCATTGGACCGCCCTCGCTCGACGCGGCGCCTGTTTGGACAGGTGGCCGAGTGGTTAAAGGCAGCAGACTGTAAATCTGCCCGGGTTTCCCGTACGCTGGTTCGAATCCAGCCCTGTCCACCACCGCCGCGTCGAGCGGAAACCTCCATCCAGGCGCTTTCACGCAGAGCGGGTCATGGCGATGGCGAGGACGGCCGGTCGCCCATAGCCTCACCCAAGCGGACGGACCTTTCCGGCGCCCAGTGTTCGTTGAAGCGGATGGCGCCCTGTCTGAACAGCATGACGATCGTGGAGCCAAGAAGGAAGCGGCCCATCTCGTCGCCCTTTGCCAGCGTGATGTCCTGTTCGGCATAACTCCATTCGAACGGCTTCCCGGTGCGCTTCGGATTGACGACGCCGTGCCACACCGTCGCGATGCTGCCGACGATGGTCGCCCCGACGAGCACCATGACGAACGGGCCGTGTTCCGGCGATTCGAACACGCACACGACGCGTTCGTTTCTGGCGAACAGGTTCGGCACGCCGCGCGCGGTGACGGGGTTCACCGAGAACAATGTGCCCGGCACGTAGATCATGCGTTTGAGCGTACCGCGGCACGGCATGTGCAGGCGGTGATAGTCCTTTGGCGACAAATAGAGGTTGGCGAAGCTGCCGTGGCGAAACTGCGCGGCAAGCGTGTGATCGCCGCCCACCAGGTCGGTCGTGGTGAATCGGTGGCCCTTGGCTTGGAGCATGTGGTGATCGTCGATGGCGCCGAACTGGCTGATCGCGCCGTCGACCGGGCTGACGAAAGCGGTGTCGGCGAGGGGACGGGCACCGGGCCGCAGCGCGCGGGAAAAGAATTCGTTGAAGCTTTGGTAGCTGCCGATGTCCGGATCCGCGGCTTCGGCCATGTCGACGGCGTAAGCGCCGACGAACCAGCGGATCGCCCGGGTCGTCAGGCCGCCTGCCTTTGCGCCGGCGAAGCGGCCCGCGAGGGTGCTGATGCCCTGTTTGGGCAGGACATATTGCAGCAGCACCTTCACACGATCGGACATGGAACCTTGATCCTCCCCTGAATCGGTCTTTTAATGGCATGAACGGATAGGTCGACTGATTGCGACACCGCTTGTCGTTTGCTGCACCGCAGCGGGTTGAACCGCTCGCCTCCCCGCGCTAACGGGGCCGCGCATCAAGAGTCGGGCCGACGCCTGGCACCAACCTGCTCCCGAGCAAGGTGGTGCCTCCGCTAACCAAGCGGAGGGATGTGGCCGGACCGGCAACCATCGGGTTCCAAGCCACGTGTCGACCTGTCTTCTGGTGCTGTAACCAGTTGAAGAGGCAGCACGCGTGACCGATCAAGCTCAGCAATTCGCCAGCGACAATTATGCCGGGATCTGCCCCGAAGCGTGGGACGCGATGGCGCAGGCGAATACGGGCTCTGCCACGGCCTATGGCGATGACGATTGGACGCAGCGGGCTTCCGACGCGTTCCGCGCGCTGTTCGAGACGCGGTGCGAGGTGTTCTTCGCGTTCAACGGAACGGCGGCCAATTCGCTGGCGCTGGCATCGCTTGGGCAATCCTATCACAGCGTGATCTGTTCCTCCTCGGCGCATGTCGAGACCGACGAGTGCGGCGCGCCGGAGTTCTTTTCCAACGGATCCAAGCTGCTGGTGGCGCAGACCGCGGGCGGCAAGCTGACCCCCGAGGCGGTGCGCGCGCTGGCGACGAGCCGGTCGGACATCCATTTCCCCAAGCCGCGGGTGGTGACGATCACCCAGCCGACCGAGACGGGCCAGGTATACACCATTGGCGAAGTGCAGGCGCTGTCGGCGACCTGCCGCGAACTGGGGCTGCGGCTGCACATGGACGGCGCGCGGTTCGCGCATGCCTGTGCGACTTTGGGCTGTTCGCCCGCCGAGATCACCTGGAAGGCGGGCGTCGACGTGCTGTGCTTTGGCGGCACCAAGAACGGCATGGCGGTGGGCGAGGCGGTGCTGTTCTTCGACGCCGCGCTGGCGGAGGATTTCGATTATCGCTGCAAGCAGGCCGGGCAGCTGGCGTCCAAGATGCGCTTCCTGTCGGCACCGTGGGTCGGGCTGCTGGAGAGCGGCGCGTGGCTGCGCAACGCCGAGCATGGCAATGACTGCGCGCAGCGGGTGGCGCAGGCGGTGGCGGGGCTGCCCGGGATCGAGCTGATGTTCCCGGTGGAGGCCAACGCGGTGTTCCTGCGCGCGCCCGAGGCGGTGCTGGAGGGACTGCGGGCGCGGGGGTGGCGGTTCTACACCTTCATCGGTGGCGGCGCGCGGTTCATGTTCGCCTGGGACGCAGATGTGGCGCGGGTGGACGCGCTGGTGCGCGATGTGCGCGAGGTGGCTTCGGCGGAGCTGGTTGGGGCTTGAGGCCCTTTCGTCACCCCGGCCTTGAGCCGGGGTCCCGCTGCCTTTCCAGGACAGAAGAAGAAGCGGGATCCCGGCTCTAGGCCGGGATGACGAAGGGAGTGGTTCGAGTGGCCGGCTCAGCTCAGAACACCGCGGCCACCAGTTGCCGGAACGCATGCGCGCGGTGGCTCATGGCGTGTTTGGCTTCGGGGTCCATCTCGCCGAAGGTTTCGTCCTTGCCCTCGGCGACGAACATCGGGTCGTAGCCGAAACCCTTGTCGCCGCGCGGGGGCCAGACGAGGGTGCCGTCGACGCGGCCTTCGAACCATTCGACATGGCCATCGGGCCAGGCGAGCGCGAGCGCGCAGATGAAGTGCGCGGCGCGGCTGGTCTCGGGCGGGAGCGCGGCAAGGCGGTCCTCGACCTTGCGCATCGCCAGGTCGAAGTCCTTGGCTTCGCCGCCCCAGCGGGCGGAGAAGATGCCGGGTTCGTTGTTGAGGGCTTCGACGCACAGCCCGGAATCGTCGGACAGCGCGGGCAGGCCTGAGAGGTCGGCGGCCTGGAGCGCCTTGAGCTCGGCATTGGCGACGAAAGTGGTGCCGGTCTCTTCGGGCTCGGGCAAGTCGAGTTCGGCGGCGGAGACCGGCTCGATGCCATAGGGCCCGAGCAGCGCGCGTATCTCGCGCACCTTGCCCGGATTGTGGCTGGCGATCACCAGCTTGCCGGGCTTGAGCTTGCGGATGGCCTGGGGGGCGTCGCCGCCCACACCTTCATTGGGTCCGGTCATTGCACGGCCTTTAGCTGTTCGGCGAAGATCTGGTTGCAGCCGATGCGGGCGAGGCGGAGCAGGCGGAGCAGGCCTTCCTCGTCATAGGTCGCGCCTTCCGCGGTGGCCTGGGCTTCGGCGATCTTGCCGTCGGACAGGAGCACGAAATTGGCGTCGGCGTCGGCGTTCGAATCCTCGTCATAGTCGAGGTCGAGCACCGGGTTGCCCTGGAAGATGCCGCAGCTCACCGCCGCGACCTGCTGCGTGATCGGGTCGGCGGTCAGCTTGCCCTCTGCCATCAGCTTGTTGACCGCGAGGCGCAGCGCGACCCAGGCGCCGGAGATCGCGGCGGTGCGGGTGCCGCCATCGGCCTGGAGCACGTCGCAGTCGAGGGTGATCTGACGCTCGCCGAGCAGCTTCAGGTCGGTGACCGAGCGCAGCGAGCGGCCGATGAGGCGCTGGATTTCCTGGGTGCGGCCAGACTGCTTGCCCTTGGCGGCTTCGCGCTGGCCGCGGGTGTGGGTGGCGCGGGGGAGCATGCCATATTCGGCGGTGACCCAGCCTTCGCCCTTGCCGCGCAGCCAGGGCGGAATGCGCTCCTCGATGCTGGCGGTCACCAGCACGCGGGTGTCGCCGAAGCCGATCAGCACCGAACCCTCTGCGTGGCGGGTGAAGTTGGGCGTAATCGTGATCGCACGCATTTCGTCGGGGGCGCGGCCGGATGGGCGCATCGGTTCATTCTCCTGCAAACTTGGTCGCGCCAAGTAGACCGTGCGTGGGAAACGCGCCAGTGGCGGCGGGTGATCCGAACAGGGAGTGCGAGATGGGCAAGCAGTGGATGGCGATGGGCGCGGCGGCGCTGGTGCTGGCGGGATGCGCGAGCGATCAGGCGCGGCCGGGTGGCACGCCGGTCGCGATCGAAGGCGATTCGATCACGCTCGAAACCGGGCCGTGCTTCGGCGCGTGCCCGGTCTATGCAGTGACGGTGAAGCCCGACGGGACCGGGGTGTTCGAGGGCAAGCGCTTCACTGCGGTGAGCGGCGAGCGCAGCTTCAGGCTGAGCAGGGCGCAGTATGACGCGTTCGCCGGCGCATTGGCGCCCTACCGGCCCGCCAGCGGCGACGTCCGCTATGAGATGGGTTCGCCCAATTGCGGCAATGCGCCGACCGACATGCCGAGCACCGAGGTGCGCTGGACCCGCGCGATCGGCGACGGGCAGAAGCTGCATTTCTATCACGGATGCCGGAGCGAGAATGCCGCGCTGGCGCAGGCGCTGCGCGACGCGCCGGGGCTGCTGCCGATCGGCGCGATGATCGGGAAGGGGCGCTGAAATCCCCCCGGAGGGAGTGGTAGGTTGGATCGTCCCCCGGACGATCCAACCCCGTGCTCCTTCCAGAGGAGGATCTTTTTGGCAGGTTGAGACGCGGCTTCGCTGCGCTACATACGGTGCATGACCATCCCCCCGATCTCCGAATTGACCGATCGTGCGCGGGACGTGTTCCGGATCGTGGTGGAATCCTATCTCGACACCGGGGCGCCGGTGGGGTCGCGGACGATCTCGAAGATCTCGGCGCTCAATCTGTCGCCGGCATCGATCCGCAACGTGATGCAGGACCTGGAGGAGTTCGGGCTGCTCGCCGCGCCGCACACCAGCGCGGGGCGGATGCCGACCGAAAGCGGGCTGCGGCTGTTCGTCGACGGGATGATGCAGGCGAACGAACCCTCGGCCGAGGAACGCGCGGCGATCGAGGGGCGGGCCGGGCAGGGCGGGCCAGTGGAGGAGGCGGTGGCGCGGACCACCGCCGCGCTGTCGGGGCTGTCGGCCTGTGCCGGGCTGGTGCTGGTGCCCAAGGCCGAGCCGGTGCTGCGCCAGTTCGGCTTCGTGCCGCTGAGCCAGGACCGCGCGCTGGCGGTGCTGGTGGGCGAGGACGGATCGGTCGAGAACCGCGTGGTTCATTTGCCGGGCGGGATCGACTCGCACGCGCTCCAGCAGGCGGCCAATTACATGAGCAGCATGCTGGCCGGACTGACGCTCGCCCAGGCGCGCACCCGGATCGAGCGCGACTTGAACCAGCACCGCGCGGCGCTGGACAGCGCGGCCACCGCGCTGGTCGAGCGCGGGCTGGCGGTGTGGAGCGAGGATGGCGACCATCGCCCGGTGCTGATCGTGCGCGGCCAGGCGCGGCTGATCGACACCACCGCGACCGAGGATCTGGACCGCGTGCGCCAGCTGCTCGACGAGCTTGAGGGCAAGGAGGAGATCGCCCGGCTGCTCGACAGCGCGCGCGAGGGCGAGGCGACGCGGATCTTCATCGGATCCGAGAACAAGCTGTTCGCGTTGTCGGGGTCGTCGGTGATCGCCAAGCCGGTGCGTTCGCTCGACGGACGCGTGGTCGGCGTGGTGGGCGTGATCGGCCCCACCCGGTTGAACTATGCCCGCGTCGTGCCCATGGTGGATTTCACGGCCGCGACCTTGGCCCGATTGCTCGCTTGAAGACGTACAGGGAATTATGACCGAGAACGACAACAACCACGCGGACGTGCAGGACGCGGACACCAACCTTCGCGAGGAAACCGCGGAGGCGGCACCCGAAGTGGCGGAGCATGACCGCACCGCCGAGCTGGAATCGCAGCTCGCCGAAGCCCGGCAGCAGGTGCTGTACGCGCAGGCCGAGACGCAGAATGTCCGCCGCCGCGCCGAGAAGGAAGCGCAGGACGCGCGCGCTTATGCCGCGACTGGCTTTGCCCGCGACGTGCTGTCGGTGGCCGACAATCTGTCGCGCGCGCTGGCGGCTATCCCCTCGGACCTGCGCGAGGACGACAGGCTGAAGGGGCTGGTCGTCGGGCTCGAAGCCACCGGCCGCGAGCTGGAGTCGGTGTTCGGCCGGCACGGCATCACCAAGATCTCTGCCGTTGGCGAGGCGCTGGATCCCAACCGCCACCAGGCGATGATGGAAATGCCGAGCGCGGATGCCGAGCCCGGTACGGTCGTGCAGGAAATCCAGACCGGCTACATGATCAAGGACCGGCTGCTGCGCCCTGCGCTGGTCGGCGTGGCGAAGAAGCCGGACTGAGTTCTGCTTCTTTACCCTCTCCCGCATCGCGGGAGAGGGTTGGGTGAGGGGCGTCTTCTTCTTCTGGTTTTCGCCAGGTTCTCGCCTCGGCGGCTGCCTTGATGGTGAGCAACACGCCGTCGAGATTTTCGAGCACCTCGGTGTTCCAGAAGCGTAGGACTTGGTAGCCCTCGCTTTCCAAGAAGCGTGTGCGGATGGCATCGGTGGTTTCCGAATGCTGGCTTCCATCCAATTCTACGATCAGAGCCGATTCTTTGCAGAGGAAGTCGGCGATGTAGGTGCCGATCGAGGCTTGGAAGCGAAATTTGAAGTTGCCGAGCTGGCGATTGCGTAGATGGCGCCACAGCAAGCGTTCGGCGTCCGTTGCGTTCTTGCGCAGAGTTGCGGCGTGAGGGCTGGTCCGGCGGTGGATCGGATCTAGCATTTCGCGAAGGTACAAGAATAAGGGCCCTCACCCAACCCTCTCCCGCGATGCGGGAGAGGGCTAAGAATAAGGGGAGGTGTGGCGTGCCGCGCATAACCTCTCTATCTCACGCGCATGTCTGGCCGCTTTGACTCTGTCCCGAACCGCCGCGCGCTGATCGAGCGGCGGGCCGTTGCCGAGCGGCTGGCCGCCATTCCCCAGGGCGAAGCCTCGGCGATGCGCAAGGCCGCGACTGCCGAGCTCAAGGCCGCGCTTGCCGGCGGTCGTGCCGAGATCGCGCGGCGGCTGGAGGAGCATCCTTCGCGCGGGCTGGAGGCGGCGGCGGCGGGGGCGTTCCTGATCGACCAGCTGCTGCGGTTGTTGTGGGACTTTGCAGTCGAACGGCTGCACCCCAATCCCAATCCTACCACCGCCCAGCGCATGACGCTGATCGCGGTGGGCGGCTATGGGCGCGGCGAGATGGCGCCGCATTCGGACATCGACATCGGCTTCCTCACGCCGGTGAAGGTCACCGGCTGGAGCGAGCAGGTGATCGAATCGATGCTCTATTCGCTGTGGGACCTGCAGCTGAAGGTGGGGCATTCGTCGCGCTCGCTCGACGACATGGTGCGCCAGGCCAAGGACGATGTGACGGTGCGCACCGCGCTGCTGGAGGCGCGCTATGTGTGGGGCGACACCGCCCTGTATGACGAGGCGGCGCGGCGCTTCAAGGCGGAGATACAGCACGACACCGCGCGCACCTTCATCGCCCAGAAGCTGGACGAGCGGAACGCGCGCCACCGCCGGATGGGCGACAGCCGCTATGTCGTCGAGCCCAACGTCAAGGAAGGCAAAGGCGGGCTGCGCGACCTCCACACGCTCTTCTGGATCGGCAAATATGCCTACAATGTCGGCGAGCCTTCCGAGCTGGTCGAAAAGGGGCTGCTGACCAAGCTGGAGTTCCGCCAGTTCCGTCGTGCCGAGAACTTCCTGTGGGCGGTGCGCTGCCACCTGCATGTGCTGACGAGGCGGGCGGAGGACCGGCTGACCTTCGACGTGCAGCGCGAGATCGCCGAGCGGATGCGCTTTGCCGACCGGCCGGGCAAGTCCAAGGTCGAGCGCTTCATGCAATTCTATTTCCTGCAGGCCAAGAAGGTCGGCGACCTGACCGGCGTGTTCCTGGCGCATCTGGACGAGAAGTTCGCCGCGCGGGGCAGCCGCTTCGGCCTGCCGACGATGCGCCGGCGGCCGCGCAAGCTGCATGGCTTCGTGCTGGACCGTGGACGGCTGGCGCTGCCCGGCGACGGGTTCTTCCAGGCGGATCCGACGCGGTTGATCGAGCTGTTCCAGCTGGCCGACCTGCACGGGCTGGAGGTGCATCCGCTGGCGATGCGCGCCGCCGCCAGGGACGCCAAGCTGGTCGACGAGGTTCGCGGCGATGCGCGTGCCAACGCGCTGTTCCTCGACGTGCTGACCAGCCCACGCCACCCCGAGACGGTGCTGCGCTGGATGAACGAGGCCGGCGTCTTCGGCCGGTTCATGCCCGACTTCGGCAGGGTCGTCGCGCAGATGCAGTTCGACATGTACCACCACTACACGGTGGACGAACACACGATCCGCGCCATCGGCCTGCTCAGCCGGATCGAGCGCGGCGCGCTGAGCGACGATCATCCGCTTGCCACCGCGCTGTTCCCGCGGATCGTGTCGCGGCGCGCGCTATATGTCGCGGTGCTGCTCCACGACATCGCCAAGGGGCGCCACGGCGATCACTCGATCCTGGGCGCGCAAGTGGCCGAGCGGCTGTGCCCGCGCCTGGGGCTGACTGCGGCGGAGACCGAGACGGTGGCATGGCTGGTGCGCTGGCATCTGCTGATGTCGGACACGGCGTTCAAGCGCGACCTGAGCGACTTCAAGACGATCCTGGATTTCGCCGAGCGGGTGCAGAGTCCCGAACGGCTGCGCCTGCTGCTGGTGCTGACCATCGTCGACATCCGCGCGGTGGGTCCCAACGTGTGGAACAGCTGGAAGCGCCAGCTGCTCACCAACCTGTACGATGCCGCCGAGGAAGTGCTCCAGCTCGGGCACAAGCAGAAGGGGCGGGGCGAGCGCATCGTCGCGAAGCAACAGGCCCTGGCCGAACTGCTGGGCTGGGAAGCGGAGCGCTTCGCCGCCTTCGCCGGTCGGCAGACCGATGCATATTGGATCGCCGAGCCGCTGGACGTGCTCGAGCGTAACGCGCGGCAAGTCGACGCGGCCGGCCTTTCGCAGCTGTCGATCGCGGCGCAGGTCTATCCCGAGCGCGGCGCCACGCTCGTCACGGTCTATGCCTCCGACCATCCGGGGCTGTTCTACCGCATCGCCGGGGCGATCCACCTGGCGGGGGGCAACATCATCGACGCGCGGATCCACACCACCCGCGACGGGATGGCGCTCGACAATTTCCTGATCCAGGATCCGCTGGGGCAGCCTTTCGACGAGGAAACCCGGCTCGCGCGGATCAAGACCGGCATCGCCGACGCGCTCGCCAACCGCGCCAAGCTGCAGGAGCGGCTGAAGGCGCGGCCGCTGCCCCGGCTGCGCGCCGACGCCTTCCACATCGAGCCCAATGTGCTGATCGACAACCACGCCTCCAACCGCTTCACCGTCATTGAAGTGAACGCGCGCGACCGGCCAGCGCTGCTGTTCCACCTCGCCCACGCGCTGTTCCAGTCGAAGGTGACGATCCATTCGGCGCATGTCGCGACCTATGGCGAGCGCGCGGTCGACACCTTCTATCTGACCGATTTGATCGGTGATAAGATCGAGAGCGCGGGTCGGCTCAAGACGATCGAGCGGCGCCTGCTGGAAGCGGCTGCGGGGCAGGACATCGCCCAGGCCGCGTAAACGGAGGGATGGTATGCCGGTGATCGGGTGGGGCGGTTTCTTCTTTCGCGCGCGGGACCCCGAAGAGCTGGGTGCCTGGTACCGCGACATGCTCGGCGTCGGGGCAGGTTGCGGCAAGGACGAGCAGGGCCAGTCGAGCGACTGGTTCTGGCACCCCGAGCCCGGACCGGTGATGTTCGCGCCGTTCAAGGCCGACAGCGACTATTTCGCCGCGGACAAGGCATGCATGCTCAACTTTCGGGTGCGCGATCTCGACGGACTGCTGGAACAGCTGCACGCCGCCGGTGTCGCGGTGGTCACCAAGGCGGAATGGGATACGCCCGAGACGGGCCGCTTTGCGCGCATCCAAGATCCCGAGGGTAATCCGATCGAGCTTTGGGAACCGCCGCTGGAGTGACATCGCTTTCGAGAACGCCTGGGCTGACAGGACAACGCATGGACGATCCGCTTTCCGCCTTTGCATTCCAGACCGGGACCTGGCGCGTCCGGCATCGACGGCTCAGCCGCCGTCTTCTCGGCGACACGCACTGGATCGAGTTCGACGGAAGCTGCCGGGCGTATCCCCTGCTTGGCGGCGCGGGCAATGTCGACGACTTCGTCATCGACGATCCCGCCGGCTCCTATCGGGCAGCGACGTTCCGGCGCCGGGAGCCCGACGGCGACTGGTCGATATTCTGGGCCGACTCCCGCCGCGAGGGGCTCGATCCGCCGATGCGCGGCCGGTTCGAGGATGGAGTGGGCATGTTCCTGGGCGTCGCGATCGAGGGCCGGCGCGAAGTTCAGGTGCGTTTCCTCTGGTCGGAAATCAGCGCGACGCAAGCGCGGTGGGAGCAGGCCTTCTCGCTCGACGGCACGACATGGGAAGTGAACTGGATCATGCAGTTCGAACGCGTATGTGACTGAGGGGATCGCATCGAAACCGGGTCGAGCCGTTTCATCTGAACCGGCATCCTCATCTACGAAACGAAGATCGTTCAACGGCTTCTCACCGGAAGGTCCGACTCGTCGATCCTGTCAGTTCGCTCGATTATAGACGAGCTTATAGACAATCGGTGTAGAGAGCAGTGGACTGATGATGGTAGTCTCCTCCACCAACTGCTGCCCAATGCTACGATACACTGTGGTCCGCTCGATGTCGTCCCCACGGAATGTTAGCGAAACGGCTTCACCATTCCCTTTTGCCGACACATCGAAAACGAGCCCTTCCACGAGCTTCCACTTGATCGGCTCTCCGCCGATCCAGACGACGATAGGTGTTTTGTCATCGTATTTGATCGAGAATCGACTGCCTGAACTCGAGATTCTGAATCTAGTTGTAGCAATGGACTTGCGCAGCCTCATGCGAGCGAGAGGGCGCTTGGCGTTGGAAACGTCGGCAATAGCGCTCTCGATCGCTTGAAAGGCGTCGTCGCTATGTTTTTCGTCCCGGACATAGCTGCCTGAAACCACATCTTGCGCCGGGCTCGCTGAGCCTGAGCCAGAGATCAAGGCAGCTCCGATCGCCGCCGACAGAGTCCAATGACGCATCACGCTCTCCTCAGATTCCGCTGCTCGCCGTAATGGGTGTAGTGACGATCCCGCTTGCCGCAAAGGTGAGGTCTTGGTTGTCAAATCGAGGGAAACTCGAAAGCGGACCAGCCGCTCTCCACCAACCGCGGACGATCCCTCAGTGCTTCTGCCACACCCGGACATAGTCGACTTCCATGCGGGCCGGGAAGGCGGTGGGGTCGATGCCCTTCTGGCCACCCCAGCCGCCGATAGCGACATTGAGGATCAGGTATTGCGGCGCGGCGAAGGGCCAGGTTGCTGCGTCGGCCTTGCCGTCATTGTCGAAGCGCATGTGCGCGCGGCCGTCGATGCCGATCAGGATGCGCTCGGGCGTCCAGTCTAGCTGGTAGTTGTGGAAGGCGGTGCAGGCATCGGGCACGATGCGGTTGGACCCCTTCTGAGTGCCGATGCTGTGGTTATATGCCTTGGTGTGGATCGTGCCGTGGACGCGTCCGGGATCCCAGCCGACATGCTCCATGATGTCGATCTCGCCCATCGCCGGCCAGCCGCTCTTGCCGTCCGAGGCGAGCATCCAGATCGCCGGCCACACGCCGCCGCCGCAGGCGAGCTTGGCGCGCACTTCGATGAAGCCATATTGCCAGTCGGCAACGCCGCGCGTGACCAGCTTGCCCGACGCATAATCCTGGCCGCCGAAATCCGGTTTGTCGGACAGCCGCTCGCGGCGTGCCTCGATGATGAGGCGGCCACCCTCGACGCGCGTGTTCTCGCGCCGGGCGTCGGCATAATATTGCAGTTCGTCGTTGAACCAGCCCTGCTTGTTGAAGGCGGTGTCGTAGCGCCACTTGGCGGGATCGGGCAGGCCGGGACGGTCGAACTCGTCGGACCAAGCCTTGGTGTACCCCTGGGGCAGGACGAGCGGCTCGTCGGTGCCGGCGGTGATCGGCGGATTGTGCGTCGTCTGCGCAGCGGCGCCGGCCGGGAACAGCACGGCGAGGGCCGCTGGCAGCAGCCCTCGCCAAAGCGTCATTTGGGGGCGATGACCATCAGCATCTGACGGCCTTCCATGCGCGGATAGCTCTCGATCTTGGCGATCTCGACCGTGTCCTCCTGGACGCGCTTGAGCAGCGCCATGCCGAGCTGGCCGTGCGAAAGCTCGCGGCCGCGGAAGCGCAGGGTCACCTTGACCTTGTCGCCTTCGCCGATGAACTTGTGGATCGCCTTCATCTTCGTATCATAATCATGATCGTCGATGTTCGGACGCATCTTGATCTCCTTGATCTCCTGCGTCTTCTGCGACTTGCGGGCGATGTTCGCCTTCTTCTGGGCTTCGTACTTGAACTTGCCCACGTCGAGGAACTTCGCGACGGGCGGATCGGCGTTGGGCGACACTTCGACCAGGTCGAGACCGACCTCGCGCGCCTGCTCCATCGCCTCGCGCGTGTACATCACGCCGAGATTCTCGCCGTCCTGATCAATCACCCGGACCTTCGGGGACTGAATGAATTCGTTGAACCGAGGCCCATTCGTCGGCATCGGGGGCGCGTTCGGGCGCCGGGCCATGGGAGGACGTATAAGACTTGCTCCTGAATCGTTTAGCTTGCAGCCGCCAATATAGGCTTTCGCGGTAAGATTTGGAAGGCGCAGAGGTTCCGCGGCGTCATGAAATCGTGGCGCTGTGACATGATTACCGCCGCCCGGCCAAGATGACGACACAGCCGAGCACCGCCAGCGCGGCGCCGAGCAGGTCCCAGCGCGTCGGCGGCACGCGTTCCACCACGATCATCCAGCCCAGCGAGGCGAGGATGTAGATGCCGCCATAGGCCGCATAGGCGCGGCCCGCCGCGTCGGCGCTGCTGAGGGTGAGCAGCCAGGCGAACAGCGCGAGCGAGAGGCCGCCGGGGACCAGCCACCAGGGCGATCTGGCGAGGCGCAGTACCGACCAGACAGCGAAACAGCCGGCGATCTCCGCCAACGCGGCGGCGGCGTAGATCGCGAGTGTCGCCGGCATCAGTCCAGCGTGTCGAGACGGACGCAGACCTCTGGCAGCAGCAGCGCGGTTACCGAGTCGTGTGCCTCATATTCCTCGACGTCGCTATAGACGCCGCCCTGTGGCGCGCGATGCACGCGGATCGTCTGGCGGACCGCATCGACGACCCAATATTCGCGGACGCCGTGCGCCGCGTAGAGCGGGGCTTTTACGTGAAGGTCGTAGGCAATCGAGCTGTCGGAGACTTCGATCAACAGCAACAGATCGGGCCCGCGCACCTGACGCGGCAGGATTCGCCGGCTCCAAATCGCCAAGTCGGGCTCGACCAGCGTGTCTAGGGAAAGCGTTACCGAGGCTTCGGCGTACAAGCGCGGGTCACCTGACAAGCGCGGGATGATGCCGTGCATGAGGCGTGACACCATGATCGAGTGCCAGTCCACCTTGGCAGCCGCCATGGGTATCACCTCTCCCTCGATCAACTCGATAGGCTCATTTTCCGCCAGCACGCCCGCGGCGGTGAGATCGTAGATCTCAGCCACCGTCAGGCGGGCGGGGAGCAGGCCTTTGCGCATGTTCTGGAACAGCGTCATGCCTGCTGAACTACCATGCTGGCGTCAGTGCACCAAGTCGGGAGGCGTGGCCTCGGCCTTCAGCTTGGCGATCGCTTCGTCCAGCGTCAGCATCTGCTGGCCCTGGCTGCCGAGAACGCGGAGCGCGACGGTGCCTTCCTCGGCTTCGCGCTTGCCGACCACCAGCAGGTTGGGGACCTTGGCGACCGAGTGCTCGCGCACCTTGTAGTTGATCTTCTCGTTGCGCAGGTCGCTTTCGACGCGGATGCCCGCGGCGCGTAGCTTGGCGGCCACTTCCTGGGCATAGCCGTCGGCATCCGAGACGATCGTCGCCACCACCGCCTGAGTCGGGGCGAGCCACACCGGCAGCTTGCCGGCGAAATGCTCGACCAGAATGCCGATGAAGCGCTCGTACGAGCCGAAGATCGCCCGGTGGAGCATCACCGGGCGATGGCGCTCGCCATCCTCGCCGACATAGCTGGCGTCCAGGCGTTCGGGGAGGACGCGGTCCGACTGGATCGTGCCCACCTGCCAAGTGCGGCCGATCGCGTCGGTGAGGTGCCATTCGAGCTTGGGCGCATAGAAGGCGCCTTCGCCGGGAAGTTCCTCCCAGCCATATTCCTCGGTCGCAAGGCCGGCGCGGACGACGGCGTCGCGCAATTCGGTTTCGGCCTTGTCCCACATCTCGTCGGTGCCGAAGCGCTTGTCGGGGCGCAGCGCCAGCTTGATCGCGTAGGTGAAGCCGAAGTCGCGATAGATGCGGTCGGCGAGGCGGCAGAAGGCCTGCACTTCCTCGACGATCTGGTCCTCACGACAGAAGATATGGGCGTCGTCCTGGGTGAACTGGCGCACGCGCATCAGCCCGTGCAGCGCGCCGTGCGGCTCGTTGCGATGGCAGCAGCCATTCTCGTAGAGGCGCAGCGGCAAGTCGCGGTACGACTTGATCCCCTGGCGGAAGATCAGCACGTGCGCCGGGCAGTTCATCGGCTTGAGCGCCATCCACTGCGCGTCGTTCGAGACGATCGGGCCCTCATCCTCGACATTGGGGACTTCGTCGGGGATCACGAACATGTTCTCGCGATACTTGCCCCAATGGCCCGACTGCTCCCACTGGCGCGCGTCCATGACCTGCGGGGTCTTGACCTCCTGATAGCCGGCGGCGTCGATCGCGCGGCGCATATACGCCTCGAGCGCACGCCAGATCACGAAGCCGTTGGGGTGCCAGAACACCGAGCCATGCGCTTCGGCCTGCAAGTGGAACAGGTCCATTTCCTGGCCCAGCTTGCGGTGGTCGCGCTTGGCGGCTTCCTCGAGCCGGGTGAGATGCTCGGCGAGTTGCTTCTTGTTGAGCCAGCCCGTGCCGTAGATGCGCGACAGCATCGCGTTCTTCTGGTCGCCGCGCCAATAGGCACCCGAAACGCGGGTAAGCTTGAAGGCGTCCGGCGCGACCTTGCCGGTCGAGGCCAGATGCGGCCCGCGGCACATGTCGAGCCAGGCGTCCTCGCCCTTGCCGGCGCGGTATACGGTCAGTTCCTCGCCCTCGGGCAGTTCGGCCGCCCATTGCGCCTTGAAGGTCTCGCCTTCCTTTTCCCAGCGCGCGATCAGGTCGGCGCGGCTCCACACTTCGCGGATCAGCGGCTCGTCGCGAGCAATGATGCGGCGCATCTCCTCCTCGATCGCCGGCAAGTCCTCCTCGGTGAAGGGGCGGTCCTTGGGCGCGAAGTCGTAGTAGAAGCCGTCGTCGGTCGACGGTCCAAAGGTGATCTGGGTGCCGGGGAACAGGTGCTGCACCGCTTCGGCGAGGATGTGCGCGTAATCGTGGCGGGCGAGCTCGAGCGCGTCCTTCTCGTCCTTCGACGTGACCAGCGCCAGCTGGGCGTCGCCTTCGAGCGGGCGCATGATGTCGCGCAGCTCGCCATCGACCCGCGCGGCGATCGCCGCCTTGGCCAGCCCCGGCCCGATCGCCGCGGCGATGTCCGCCGGGGTAGTCCCCGGGGCTACCTCGCGGACGGAACCGTCGGGCAGCGTGATACGGAACATCTCGGACACGGGGACACTCGCTTTATGAAAGGTATAGGCGCGGGCTTATGCCCGCGCGGGTGCGATATAGGCAAGCGCCCGCGAAAGTGCAGCCGCTGGAGGGTTTCTGACCCGCGCCGCGCCGATGCGCGCGAACCGGCTCAGCGCGCGAGCGACAAAGCCGCGAGCTGGGTCGGTTCCCCGGGCTCTGGCCGGGACTGGGGACGCCCGATCAGATAGCCCTGGACCTGATCGCAGCCCCACAGCTTCAACTCGGCGAGCTGCGCGGGGGTTTCCACGCCTTCGGCGACGACGATCTGCCCCAGGCTCTTGGCCAAGGCGATCGTGGTCTTGACGATCAGCGCGGAGGATTCGTGATCGTGCAGCTCGGCGATGAAGCTCCGGTCGATCTTGAGCTTGTCGAAGTTGAAATCCTTGAGGTTGCTGAGCGTGGAGTGGCCGGTGCCGAAATCGTCCATCACGATCCGGGCGCCGGCGGCCTGCAACACCTGGAGCGCCTGCAGCACCTCGCCGCGCTGGACGCCCAGCAGCATCGCGCTTTCGGTCACTTCGAACTCCAGCCGGTCCAGCGGGAGGCCATGGTGCCGCGCGCGCATCAACACCGCCTTGGCGAATCCGGGTTTGCGGAATTGCAGTGGCGAAAGATTGAGCGACAGCCACAGGGGATCGTCCCAAGCGGCGGCGGCGGCGAACGCCTGGTCCACCACCCAAAGCCCGATCTCCTCGATGAGTCCGGCGCTTTCCGCGACGGGAACGAACAGGTTCGGCGAGATCTCGCCGATGACCGGGTGGCGCCAGCGCAGCAGTGCCTCATATCCGATCACCCGCAGCGTGGCGCCATCGGCGATCGGCTGATAAACCAGATGAAGCTCGCGCCTGGCGATCGCATGCTCGAGGTCGCGGGCCAGGCGAACGCGCATCCGTTCCTGCTCCCGCAGCGCAGCGTCGAAGAGCCGCGCGCGGCTGCGCCCGTCGGACTTGGCGCGATACAAAGCCAGATCGGCGGCGTTGTGCAGGTCTTCGCGGCCGAGATCGCCGCTGGCCACCGCCATGCCGATGCTCATCCCGATTTCGATCGGTTCCTGCGCGGTCGCCGCGGCGTGCTTGAGGAGGCGCTGTGCCAGCGCCTCGGCGGAGGCGGGTTGCGGGGCACCGATCTGGAGTATCGCGAACTCGTCGCCGCCGAGGCGGGCGACCAGATCGTTGTCGCCGGCGCAGGATTCTAGAATGTCCGCGGCGCGTTTCAGCGCCCGGTCGCCGCCGGCATGGCCGTGGCGGTCGTTGATCGCCTTGAAGTTGTCGAGATCGATGGCGAGTAGGGCGAGCGCGGTGCCGCTGGCGCGGCCATGAGCCAGTTCGCGATCTATCCGATCCTCGAACTGCAGCCGGTTGGCGAGCCCTGTCAGCACGTCGTGGCGGGCGAGATAGTCGGCCTTGCGCTCGGCCACTCTGCGTTCCTCCACCGCCGAGCGGTACTCCGCCAGTCCGCGGGCGAGGTCGCCGAGCTCGTCGTCGCGCGTCAGCCCGGGAATGGGCCCGATCGGCGCGTCGGCATTGAATTCGCGCAGGCGCGCCGCGATCCCGACCATCGGCGACAGCAAGTGCGTGCGTAGCCACGTCGCCATCGCCATGACGATCAGGACGATCAGCAGCCCGCCACCGAGCACGCGTTTGATGTCGCGGTGGCTCATCTCCGCCGCTTGGCCCACCGCCTCGCTGATCTCGAGCGCGAGCCTTTCCTGTTCGACGAACTGCATGCTTTCGAGCCGCTTCAGCGCGGTGAGATAGTCCGGCATCGCCCTCTTGATCTGGCGAGGATCGGTGCGTGCAACCGCGGCCAGCGACCGCGAGGCCCGTACCAAGTCAAAGGACGCATCGCGCGACGCGGCGTCGGCTGCGGCAGCGCTGCCTTCATCGGGCAGGTCGAGGCGGATATTGAGCGACGCGAACCCGTCGATCTGATGCGACAACCTGGTCCATTCGGCGTCCGACACCGGCACGCCTTGTTCGCGCCGGCGGGTGAGATCGCCGACGGCGAGCCGGAGCTTTTGTTGTGCGGCGTTCCGTTCGCCCTCGATTTGCAGCTCATGGCTGAGCCCTGCGACGCGCGCGTTGGCATCGTGGATGCCGTCGGCGACGCGCAAGCCAAGCAGGAGCAACAGGAAAGAAACCCCGATGAGCGCCGCACAAGCGAGCGTCACGCGGGTAGCAATCGACAGTCGCACCGGCACCTCCGGAAGCCGGGTTAGGCGCCAAGAGTTACTGCAACGTTAGTATGATGCGCGGTTCACGCGACGCCGAACGGAACCACCCGGTTGCGTTCCACATGGCCGATTTCGGCGCGGCCGAGATAGGGCACGCGCATCTCCGCGCACCAGCGCACGATCATCTGTTCCGGGCCCTCGGCGAATTCGGGGGTGTTGGGCACGACTTCGCTGATCGTGCCCAGGCGGACGCCGGCGATGCCCTTCAGCTGCGTGGCGTGCGCCATCTGGAACAGCATGCGATCGATCCGGTACAGCGGCTCGCCGACTTCCTCGATCATCAGCACATGGTCGGTCAGGTCCGGGAGCCAGGGCGTGCCGATCAACGCCGCCAGGATCGCCAGGTTGAACGCGACCGCGGGCTTGCCGTCGGCCAGGCTCGGCTCGAGCCCGCGGCGATCCTTGTCGATCATCCAGCCCAGCGCCCAGCCGGTGGACTCGCCGGCGTCGTTCATCCCCAGGCTGCTCGCCATGGGCCCGTGGCATACCTTGCCGATCCGCCGGGCATAAAGCGCGCCGAGCAGGAACCCCATGTCGGAAAAGCCCATATAGATCTTGTGGTTGGCCGCCGGGCCGAGCTGCGGGACGACGCGCTGGAGAATGCGGTTGGCGCCATAGCCCCCGCGTGCGAACCAGATCGCGTCGAACCCGGGATCGTTGGCGAATTCCAGGAACGCGGCCGCCCGTACATCGTCCGGTCCGGCGAAATGGCCATCCTCCAGATAGCATTGCGGGTGGAACACGATCTCGTGCGCGGGGTAGGTCAGCGCCATCAGCGCCGCCATGCGGGCCGAACCCTCCCGACGAACCGGCCGTGCCGGTGCCACCACTCCGATGCGCATGCTTGCCCCTTTTTGCCGAAACGTCGATAGCGCGCAGCCATGCAGCACGGCAAATCTTACTTCTTCGTCGGCATCGGTGGCTCGGGCATGATGCCGCTGGCGATGATCCTGGCCGGGCAGGGCGCCCGCGTCGCGGGATCGGACCGCAGCCTGGACTCCGGCCGCCTGCCCGCCAAGTTCGACGACCTTCGGGCCAAGGGCGTCGCACTGTTTCCGCAGGACGGGAGCGGCATCACCTCGCCGGAGCAAGTGGTGGTGGCCTCCGCCGCGATCGAAGCCAGCGTGCCCGACATGATCGCCGCGCAGCGGGTCGGCGCCGAGCGGATGAGCCGGCCGCAGCTGCTGTCGCAGCTGTTCAACGCCGCACCGCTGTCGATCGGCGTGGCCGGGACCAGCGGAAAATCGACGGTGACCGGCATGATCGGCTGGATCCTGCACGCCTGCGGGCGCGATCCGACCGTGATGAACGGCGCGGTGATGAAGAACTTCGCCAGCGCGGAGGCGCCGTTTGCGAGCGCGCTGGTGGGGCAGGGCGACGCGTTCGTCAGCGAAGTGGACGAAAGCGACGGATCGATCGCCTTGTACCGGCCCCGGATCGCGGTGCTGAACAATGTCAGCCTGGACCACCTGTCGATGGAAGCGCTGCGCGAATTGTTCGGCGGCTTCATCGCCAAGGCCGCCACGGCGGTGGTCAACCTCGACAATGGCGAGGGCGCGGCGCTGGCGATGACGGTGCCGCCGGAGCGCGTGACCAGTTTCGCGATCGACGGCGAAGCCGATTTGGTGGCGCGCGACCTGGCACCGACGCCGTTCGGCATCGCCTTCGATCTGATCGCGCGCGGCGAGGAGCCGATCCGCACGACCCTGCAAGTGCCTGGCCGGCACAACGTCGCCAACGCGCTCGCGGCGATCGGCGCCGCGCGGGCTGCCGGCGTGCCGATCGCGCAAGCGGCACGGGCGATCGAAGGCTTTGCCGGACTGAAACGCCGCTTCGAACTGGTGGGCGAGGCAAGCGGCGTCGCGGTGATCGACGATTTCGGGCACAATCCCGACAAGATCGCCGCCACGCTCGACACCCTGCATGCTTTTCCGGGACGGTTGCTCCTGCTGTTCCAGCCGCATGGCTATGGTCCGCTGAAGGTGATGCGGCGCGAATTGGTGGCAATGTTCGCCGACAAGCTGCACGCCGACGATATGCTGGTGCTGCCGGACCCGGTATATCATGGCGGCACGGTCGCGCGCGAAGTCACCAGCGCCGACATCGTCGCCGATATCGCGGTGACAGGAAAGACGGCGGTTCACGTTCCAGAACGCGACGCCGCCGCCGCGCACCTGGTGGCGCGGGCTCGGCCTGGCGACCGCATCGTGGTGATGGGCGCGCGCGACGACACGCTCAGCCTGCTGGCGGCGCATATGGTCAGCCAGTTGCGCGAACGCGCAACGGCTTCGCGAGATAGCAGCTAGACTCGCCGTACCGAACTGGCACTCTCCACCATGCCGGGACTCGTCCTGAGGCAATGGAGGCGGCCATGAACGTCCTGCAACTCTTCAGCTGCGCTATCGGCCGGCATCGCCGCGACCGCAAACTCGCCTGGCGTGACGGAGACCGGTACGCCTCCTGGTGCACGGGCTGCGGATGCGAGTTGCGGCGGCACTATTCAGGCTGGCGCGTCGAGGCGCATGTGCGGAAACCGCCAGAGGGGCACCATCGGGAAGAGCTGACGGAGGGGGAAGCGAGCCCGGAGTGACGTTCCTAAGCGAAGTAAAGCACTCTTGACACGTAAAGGGTGCTTTACGTAAAGCTCCCTTTACAAACAAGGGAGAGCAACCATGGCCGCCAGCGCAGCACTACGTCGCTACAATATCGCGGTACTTTTCTGTTCGGCCGGATACGCCTTGGCGCTGTTCGGCGGGAAGGCGTATCTCCACAATCATCCGGGCGCGCATCATGCGACCGCCTATGCCGCGGCAATCGCGCCGGCGTTGCCGGTCCTCGCGATGTTCTTCGTGATCGGGCGCTATCTGGTCGAGGAGACGGACGAGTATTTGCGGATGCTGATGGTTCGCCAGACGCTGGTCGCGTCCGGACTGGCGCTCAGCCTGGCGACCGTCTGGGGCTTCCTTGAAAGCTCCGATCTGGCGCCGCACGTCGACAGCTATTGGATCGTCGTCGTGTGGTTCGGCGGGCTGGGGCTCGGCGACTGCATCAACCGGCTGATCGAGCGGCGGGCGGCATGAACAATCGCCTTCGCGAGTTGCGTGCCGAGCGTGGCTGGAGCCAGCAGGACCTGGCCGACCGCCTGACAGTGTCGCGCCAGAGCGTGAACGCCATCGAGACCGGCCGCTACGATCCGTCGCTGCCGCTGGCCTTCAAGATCGCCGACCTGTTCGATCTCGCCATCGAGAACATCTTCGTCAATCCCGCCAAGGAGCAGGACCAATGACTCGTTTCTTCCGCACAATTGCGTGCCGCCGCGGCGGCCGGCTTCCGTTGTTCGCCATTCTGGTGGCGATCTGGGCGGCGAACGGCTCGCCCGGAGTCGGCGCGCCGATCCTGCCTGCGCAGCAGGCGGCGGCCTCGGCTCCGACCGGCCTCATCCAGATGGATCACATTTCCGTGCAGATAGTGGGCAAGGGCAGCCCGGTGATCCTGATCCCGGGCCTGTCGAGCCCGCGTGCGGCGTGGGAGGGGGTGACGCCCGAACTGGCGCGCAATCACACGGTGTATCTTGTCCAGGTGAACGGCTTTGGCGGCGACGATCCTCGGGCGAACCTTCGGCCTGGCATCCTGGATGGAATCGTGGCCGACCTGCGGACGTTGATCGCGGAGCGGAAGCTGCGCAAGCCGGCGGTCGTCGGGCATTCGATGGGCGGCCTGGCGGGAATGATGCTCGCCGCGCGGCATCCTGAAAGCGTTGGCAAGCTGATGGTCGTCGACGCGCTGCCGTTTTTCTCGGTGATGATGGCACCTCCAGGAAGCGAGGTCAGCGTCGCGATGGTCGAGCCGCGCGCGGCGCAGATGCGCGACGCGGTAGCCGCGGGCTATGGCAAGGCGCCCGATCCCGCCGCGGCTGAAGCCAATGTTGCCGGGCTGACGCGCAAGCCCGAGCGCAGCCTGGCGAAGATGAAGGCGTGGGCGATGGCTGCCGACCCTCGCGTCAGCGCACAAGCGATGTACGAGGATCTTACGACCGATATGCGGCCTGAACTGACCAGGATACGCGCGCCGCTGACGATCGCTTATGCATGGAATGACGTCTATCCGCGTGGGGCGCAGGCAGAGGCGTTCTTTCGGGCACAATATGCTGGGGCGGCGGGCGCTCGCTTCGTCGCGATCGGCGACAGCGGCCACTTCATCATGCTCGACCAGCCCGAGGCGTTCGCGCGAGCACTGGCGGCATTCGCCGGCTGACAGGAAAGGGGCCCGGGATGATTCCCGGGCCCGGTTCGCTCACCTGCGCCGAGTCGGCTCAGTAGGTACCGGAGAAGCTCCGGTTCAGGTTGCCGCCGCCGCGCCAATTCTCACCGGCGTCGCGGTCTTCGCTGCGGCCTTCGCCGAACGCCGCGCCGGAATCCTCTTCATCCTTCCAATGCGCCTTCGCCTCGTCGGCGGTCTTGCGCAGCGTCACCTTGTCATCGACGGTCTGGATCCAGCGTGACGGGATCGAGTGATGATGACCGCCGGCCGCGGCGTCGCTCTTGGTCAGAATGATGCGGTCGCCGCGCACCTTGTCGACGGTGCCGACATGGGTGGCGTCCGAGCCGAGCACTTCCATGTGCTCGGTCACGCGGCCGAGCGAGTCGCGCTGCCCCTGGCGTTCGCTGCGCCAGTTGGAGAATTCGTTGTGGAAGCGCTGCGCGTTCTCGCGGCGATATTCGTCATAGTCGCGGTCCAGCTCGGAGATGCGCTGGCGGCGCCACTGGTGATAATGGGTGTCGCTGGGGCCACGGTCGGCCCAGCGCTCCTGGCCGCTCTGGCGCTCGTCATAGCGCTGGTCCTGCTCGCGGCGGCGCTCGGCCTCCTCGTCGCCGAACCATGAGCGCACTTCGTCGCCGGCACGCTCGAAGAAGCCGCGGTCATCGTCCCGGCCGCATCCATAGTCGCGCCCGCCTTGACCCTGGCCGTAGTCGCGCGGCGCGCCGCCGAACGCTTGGCCGCGATCGCGGTGCGCGCCATAGCTGCTACCCTGATAGGAGCCATAGCCGCCGCCTTGATACGGACTGTAGTTGCTGCCCTGATAGGCGCCATATCCGGTGTTCTGCGGCCCGCCCGAATAGCCGTGGTCGCCGCTCCAGTCGCGGGTCTGGCCGCCTTGGCCGGAGCGTTCGTTCCAACGGTCGTCGTCGCGGTTGCCGCGCCCGGCATAGTCGCCGCGGCCGCGTCCCTCGTCACCGCGGATGCCGGCTGCGGCATAGTCGCGCGCGCTGGAATAGCGGTGGTCGCGATCGGAGCTATCCTGGCCATAATTCGCGCCGCCACGGCCGTAGCGGTTGTTGCGATCGTCCATGTTCGTCTCTCCTGCTCGTCTGGGCAGGCACGGCACCGCGCAGAACGCGGCTGGTCGCGCCTTCCGGATGCTTCAGCGATTTGGAAGGAATGCGGTTCCGCCAGGTGAGGGAACCCGGCGCGCGGGCGCGTCGCTCCACCGATCGGGCGAACGGTTGCATTGCCGTGCGAGCGTGGTTAAGGGGTTCGCCGTTCTGGACTAGCAGGACGCGCCGGCGGGGCTGTAGCTCAGATGGGAGAGCGCTGCAATCGCACTGCAGAGGTCAGGGGTTCGATTCCCCTCAGCTCCACCAGCCGCCGGAACGAACGTCTCAACATCCTGCATCCAGTCGCCGCCGCATTCGGAAGGCCTAGAAGACCCTGGCCGGCACGGGGACAGCGCCTATGGCCACTTGCCTAAGTGCAAGAAAAAATAGGGAAGTATTGCAGACCTTTTTGGCGTATCAGTGCACCCATGCTCCAGCTTGCCGAAACCGCCGAGAACACCGCCACGCTGCTGGTCGTCGATGATGACCGCGACATCCGCCTCCTGCTGGCCAACAGCCTGGGCGGGCGTGGCTACCGTGTCGAAACCGCCGCCAACACGCGCGACATGGACGAGATCCTGGCCAGCACGCCGGTGGACCTGGTGATCCTCGACGTGATGATGCCCGGCGAGGACGGCCTGTCCGCGTGCCGGCGGATAGCCCGCGCCGATGGTCCCGAGATCATCATGCTCAGCGCGCTCGGCGAAGAGGCCGACCGCATCCTGGGGCTGGAAGGCGGCGCGGGGCATTATCTGGCGAAGCCGTGCAGTTCGCGCGAGATCCTGGCGACGGTGCGCGCGGCGTTGCGGCGGCGCGGCTCGATCGCCGCGCCGAAGAACGAGATGTTCGCCTTCGAGGGGTGGCACATCGACCTCGGCAGTCACGAACTCTTCGATCCCGAAGGCGTGTTGGTCGGCCTCACCGACGGGGAGTTCGCGGTGCTGCGCGTGTTTATCGAGCGGCCGCGGCGGGTGCTGTCGCGCGAAGTGCTGCTCCAGGCCGCGCGTGGGCCGGACTCCGACGCATATGATCGTGCGATCGACGTCCAGGTCAGCCGCTTGCGGCGCAAGCTTCGCTCGGGCGCGGACGAGATCATCCGCACCGTCCGCAACGAAGGGTATCTGTTCGTGCCGCGCGTGACGCGGCTGTGAACGAACCGCGGAGCGCGGCCGGGTCGCCGCTGTTCCTGCGGGTTTTCGTGTTCATGCTGCTGTGCGTCGGCGTGGTCCAGCTGATGAACCTGATCCTGGTCGTGGCCGCGCAGACGCCCGAGCAGAAGCTGCATACGATCGGCCAGATTGCCGACGCCGTCCGGCAGGGGCCCGGAGAGCCCGACGCGCTCACCGTCGCCCCGGCTTCCAAGATACCCACGGTGCCGGCCAATCCCCGGGCCGAGCGGCTCGGGCTGGCGCTCAGCATGGTGCTGCAAGTCGATCCTTCGCGTGTGCGGTTCGACTTTCCACCGGGATTGCTGGCGCGCCGACCGGTGTACGAGAGCCGCAACCTGCCGCGCGCCTTGCCGTTCGCCGATTCAACCGCCGCCCGCGCGGTGTACGTGTTCGGCACCTTTCGTGTGTGGGTGCAGCGCACCGATGGGCGTTGGCTGCGCGTCGAGCCCGCCGGCGTGGTCGAGCCCTGGCGCTGGTTCGGCATGCTGTGGCTGTTGATGTCAGTGCTGGCCGTCGCGCCCTTCGCCTGGGCGCTCGCCCACCGCATCGCCAAGCCATTCGGCGCGTTCGCCGCCGCGGCCGAGCGGCTTGGCCGCAATCCCCATACCGAGCCGCTGGCGCTGAGCGGGCCATCGGAGATCGCCGAGGCGGCCGCCGCCTTCAACCAGATGCAGGCGCGGTTGAACCGCTATGTCGATGATCGCACCACGGTGATCGGTGCGCTGGCGCACGACCTTCGCACGCCGCTGATGCGCATGGCGCTTCGCCTGGAGGCGGTGCCGGATGGCGTCCGCAGCGCGTGTGAGAACGACATACGCGACATGCAGGCGCTGATCACCTCCACCCTGGCTTATGTGCGCGAGAGCGGCCAACCCGCGGCGCGCCGCCCGCTCGACCTGCGGTCGCTGGCCGAGACGGTGACCGATGACCTGAGCGACCGCGGCGAGCCTGTTACGCTCGCGCTCGGAGACCCTGTGGTGATCGAGGGCGACTCGGCGGCGCTCAAGGCGATGATCACCAATCTGGTTTCCAACGCGCTCAAATATGGCGGTTGCGCCGATGTCTCGCTCGAACGCCATAACGGCGAGGTGCGGGTGGAAGTGCGCGACCGCGGCCCCGGTATCCCGCCGGAAGACATCGATCATGTTTTCGAGCCGTTTTTTCGCGGGGAGCGGTCACGCAACCGCGACACCGGGGGAATCGGGCTGGGCCTAGCCAGCGCGCGTGCGGTCGCCCGCGCGCATGGCGGCGACATCGTCGTGGAAAATGTCGAGACAGGGGGCCTTTGCGCACGCGTGACCTTGCCCGGCTGACCGATAGCCGCGACAAGCGTCGGCAACGAGAAGAGGAGAGGATGTGCAACTGACGCGTCGGGCCTGCCTTGCAGCGGCCGCAGCCATTCCGGTGGCAACCCGGGCCGCGGCGTTCGCTGCGCCGGCAGTACAGCGCTTCGATCCCGAACTCGACCGCATCGTGTCGGTCGACGCCAAGCTCGAGGTGATCGCGAGCGGTTATCGCTGGACGGAGGGCCCCGCCTGGGTGCGCGACGGCGACTATCTGCTGTTCTCCGATGTGCCGGCGAATGTCGTGCATCGCTGGAGTCGCGCAAGCGGGGCGTCGCCCTTCCTGTCGCCCTCGGGATTGGCCGGGCCGATCCCGGCGTCGATCCGCGAGGCCGGTTCGAACGGCCTGGTGATCGACGGACGAGGACGGCTTGTGATGGCCGACAGCGGCACCCGCGCGATCGCGCGCGTCGACCTGAAGACCAAGCGCAAGACGATCCTGGCCGACCGCTATCAAGGCAAGCGGTTCAACAGCTGCAACGACCTGGTGATCGCGCGCTCGGGGGCGATCTATTTCACCGATCCGCCTTATGGGCTGACCGAAGGGGATGCTTCGCCGCTCAAGGAGATGAAGGCGAACGGCGTGTATCGGCTGAACCCTGACGGTAGCGTCGTGCAGATCGACGGCAGCCTGACGCGGCCCAATGGCGTCGGCCTCTCGCCCGACCAGCGCACGCTTTACATTGCGCAGTCCGATGAGCAGCACCCGGTGATCCTGGCATATGCTCTCGACCCCGCGGGCCTGCCGCAGGGTTCGCGCGTGCTCGCGGATTTCCGAAGCGGTGTGGACGCGAAGCTCCCGGGGCTCCCCGACGGCATGAAGGTGGGGGCAAGCGGCCACCTGTTCGCCAGCGGGCCTGGCGGCATCCATATCCTGGCGCCGGACGGGCGCCGGCTGGGGCTGATCTCGACCGGCAAGGCGATCGCCAATTGCTGCTTCGGCGAGGATGGCCGGACGCTGTTCCTGACCTCGAGCGACAGCGTGGCGCGCATCAGGCTGAACATCTCGGGCTGGTGAGTGAAGATCCGCAGTGGGGCAGGGGATCGCACCGGTTCCTTTCCCGCACGCGGCATCCTAGATCGGTGGCATGCCTGAGCCCGAGCCTATCCCCGCCGCCACTCTCATCGTGATGCGCGAGGGGCGATCAGGCCCGCCCGAGATATTGATGGTCGAGCGAGCGCGCGCGATGGTCTTTGCGGGCGGCGCGCTGGTGTTTCCGGGCGGGCGCGTGGACCCGGCGGATCGTGCCGCCGCCGCGCTGCTCAAGGGTGACGCGGAGGACATGGCCGCGCGGATCGCGGCGATCCGCGAAACGCTGGAGGAAGCGGGGATCATCGTCGGGCTGGACCTTGGTCTCGGCGCCGCGTCGCCAGTGCGCGAGCGGCTTCATGCCGGGGAAGGGCTGAGCGGACTTCTAAAGGAACATGACGGCGCGTTGCGCTTGGACGCGCTGGTGGCGTTCGCGCGGTGGCTGCCGCAGGGGGTTCCGCACCGCATCTTCGACACGCGCTTCTATCTCGCCCGCGCGCCCGAGGGCGTCGAGCCGATGGTCGATGGCAGCGAGAATGTTCGCGCCTTTTGGGCCACCGCGCGTGAGGTGCTTGCCGCGGCGGACGCCGGCGAGGCGATGCTGATCTTTCCGACCCGGCGAAACCTGGAACGGCTGGCGACATTCGCTTCGTATGATGACGCCGTCGCTAGCGCCCAGGCCCACCCGGTCCGCACCATCACGCCCTGGATCGAGACGCGCGATGATGGCGATTATCTCTGCATTCCCGATGACGCGGGCTATCCCATGACCGCCGAGCGGCTCGACCAGGCGGTTCGTGCATGAAAGCGGTGCGCCGGCTGCTGCGCGTGCTGGTCACGCTCGCCGTGCTGCTGGGCATCGCCTTTGCGTTGTACGCCGTCCTGCGCAATCGACCGCAGGATGTGCCCTGGACCAGGCTCGACCTGAGCGAGCCGATCGGCGCGTTTACCGGACGCAAGCTGGCGGGACTTGCCGGCCATTCGGGGGAATGCCGGGCGCTGCTGCATGCCGCCGGGGTGCGTTATACCCGGTTGCCGGCGGTGCGTTCGGGGAAACGCTGCGGCTATGACGATGCGGTGCGCTTCCAGACCGGTGGCGCCCAGACGATCGACTATAGTCCGGCGCGGCTTGGCACGTCCTGCCCGGTGGCCGCTGGGCTCGCGAAATGGGAATGGGACGTCGTCCAGCCAGCGGCGCAGCGGCTGTTCGGCGCGCGGGTCGAGACGATCGAGCATTTCGGCAGCTATTCGTGCCGCCGCATCTATGGCCGCAGCGCGGGCGACTGGAGCGAGCACGCCACCGCCAACGCGGTCGACATCGCCGCGTTCAGGCTGTCCGACGGTACTCGCATCAGCGTGGTGAAGGACTGGGCGAAGGGCGGCGACAAAGCCGCGTTCCTGCGCGAGGTGCGTACCGGCGGATGCAAGCTGTTCGCGACGGTGCTCTCGCCCGACTATAATGCCGCGCACCGCGATCACTTTCACCTGGATCAAGCCAGCCGAGGCGAGATGGGCTGGCGGGTGTGCCGCTGATCCCGTCCGCCGCCGCCGCGGGGAGGGGCGTGCGGGTCAGTTCGGCAGCGCGGCGGCGCTTACCTTTTCCACCCATTGCGGAAAGAAGGCCGGCTGGCGGTTCGACCAGCCCGAAGCGGTGGCCGCGGCTTCGCTGATCGACTGGAGCAGCTTGCGGCGCAGGTCCGGGTGCAGGCTCGGCAACGCAGCCGCGGCGCAGAAGGCGGAAGGGAGCCATGGCCGCACTTCGGCGCCGATCAACCGTTCGTACAGGAAGCGATAGGCCGAGAAGGTGGTGATCCTGCCCTGGCCCAGATCAAAGGCGGTGAGCATCGCCAGGGGCGCGAGGAACGGTTCCACCGAACTCAAGTCGGGCTCCTCGGGAAGCATCGCGCGCACGTCGTGCAGGCGTTCATAGATGCGCGCCTGGGCGCGGATGCTCGCCGCCTCGACAATGTCGCGCGACCAGAGGTCCATCGCATCCTGACGCTCGAGCCCGATATCGAGCGAGCGGCGGATATAGCGCTGCGTGGCAGCGCTGAACCCTGCGAATTCCTTCATCTCGGCCAGCGTCATCGCGCCCTGCGCCGGCTTCATTCTGGATGCCATCGTCCTAAACTCCCACCCGCTCGAGTCCCTCTGCCACGAACATCCTGCGCCGGTTTGGTTAACCGGATGCTTAAGCGCCCGTTGGTTCCCGTTCACGATAGGAACCCAGAAGCTGCTGCACCGCAACATTGCTTGCGACGAAG
Organism: Sphingomonas sp. S2-65; assembly: GCF_021513175.1. Taxonomy (NCBI): domain Bacteria; kingdom Pseudomonadati; phylum Pseudomonadota; class Alphaproteobacteria; order Sphingomonadales; family Sphingomonadaceae; genus Sphingomonas; species Sphingomonas sp. S2-65. Next base: position 3,515,855 of record NZ_CP090953.1, read on the forward strand.
CGAATAGCGACGACACGAATATGTCGTCGCAGCGTCGCTTTTGAGCAACATTGCTGCGTCCCGCCATTCCGGGAAAGCGCGGAGCAGCGAAAGGCACGCTACCTACGGGCTTCTACAGGGTTCCGTCGGCTCATCGGCTCGCCCCCACGCTTCGTCCGATCGGTGCGCCGCAGGGGTATACCCCCGTCCTATGATCTGTGTAGCAACACTCCAACAACGCTTCCTGACCGGGGGGTCACATGAATTTCCGAATTTTTGCAGCGCGTTTCGCGCTGACGGCGGCTTGCGCCCTGATGACTGTGATCCCGGCCCAGGCGAAGGGCGGTATCCTCCAATGCGTGCCCTTCGCTCGCCAGGTGTCCGGCGTCGACATCCGCGGCAATGCCTGGACCTGGTGGAGCCAGGCTGCCGGCCGCTATGCCCGCGGCAACGCACCCAAGGCAGGCGCGGTGATGTCCTTCCAGAAGACCGGCAAGATGCCGTTCGGCCATGTCGCGATGGTATCCAAGGTCGTGAGCGACCGTGAGGTCCTGCTGACCCACGCCAACTGGTCGACCCGCGGCGGGATCGAGCGCAACGTGCGGGCGATCGATGTGTCGGCGGCGGGCGACTGGAGCCAGGTTCGCGTGTGGTTCGCATCGGTCGGTGGGCTCGGCACCTCGAGCTATCCGGTCAACGGCTTCATCTATGCCAACGGCGCGCCGCAGAGCGACCTTCCGGCGACTGAGATCGCCAAGAAGTCCGACCGGGTGCAGGTAGCTTCGCTCGACCTCGACCTCAGCGATCTGACCGCCAACGGCGTCGCTAACTGAGCGGGGATCAGGCCGGCGACGGCCTGAACGTCATCGCCACGCCATTCATGCAATAGCGCTTGCCGGTCGGGCGCGGGCCGTCGTCGAAGACGTGGCCGAGATGCCCGCCGCAGCGCCGGCACTGCACTTCGGTGCGCAGCATCCCCAGCGTCCGGTCGCTCCTGGTCACCACGGCATTGCCGAGCGGCTGGTAGAAGCTGGGCCAGCCGGTGCCGCTTTCGAACTTGGTTTTCGACGCGAACAGCGGCAGGCCGCAGCCGGCACAGGCAAAGGTGCCGGCCCGGTGTTCCTTGTTGAGCGCGCTCGAATAAGGCCGCTCGGTCCCTTCATTGCGCAGCACGTTGTAAGCGGCGGGCGACAGCCGCTTGCGCCATTCGGCATTGCTGAGCGTGAACGGGAAACGCTGCGCCGCTTCCGCGGGCGCACCGCCACAGGCTGCGGTTAGCGCACCGAGGGTGGTGGCGGCGAGGAAGGTGCGGCGGTTGGTCTGCATGCACGCGAATGTGGGGGCTTGCCGAGCGATTCCAATCCTCCCGCCCGGGGGGGGATCAGCGCGCGCTCGCCGCCTTGCGCCGCTTCGGCCCGCCTGACTTCAGCACGCCGCGGCGGAACAGGCGGGCGGCTACCGTCACGGTGATGCCGACCCACAATGCCTGCCAGGCAAGCGCCAGAAGGTGCGGCCACAGCTCGGGCGAATTCGCGGCGCGCGCGGCCATCGCCAGCGGCGAACTGAACGGGAATATCTCGGCCAAGGTCGCGATCCAGCTGTCCGAATGCCCCGCGGCATAAGAAGCGAGTCCCAGCATGCCGAACTGGAACACGGTGATCGGCAGCGACAGCATCTGGATCTCGCGCTGGGTGCCGGCGAGCGCGCCCATGCCTAGGAACACCGCGCTCTGGAGCATATACGCCATGGTGAAATAAGCGACGAACAGCAACGCGAACACTGGCCCGACGGCAGTGCCGATCTCGCCCACATCCGCCGCGATACCGTCGGGCAGGAAGCGGGGAATGTTGGCGACCAGCGTTCCCCAGAAGCACACGAACAGCAGCGCCGATCCGAACGCGCCGATCAGCTTGCCGAAGAACACGCTTTCCAGCGGCACCGCCGCGGCGAGCACTTCGATGACCTTGTTCGAGCGCTCCTCGGCCATCGCGCCGACGACCTGTCCGGACAGCATCAGCGTGAGAAAGAAGATGCCGAAAGCGGCGAAATAGGCGGCCTGGCTCCGGCCGGTCGACGTCAGCTTGCCACGCTGCACGACCTCTACCTGCGCGCGGCTGAGTGGCGCGATCCCGACCCGCTCCGCCCGCGCCACTTGTTCCGCCACCTGTTCCAGATAGCTGGTTTCCACCCCGGCGGAGGGTGCGCGCAGGATATGGGGTCGCGCGAACGGGCCATAGAGCACGGCGGCGACGTCGACGCGGTCGCTGGCGAACAGCTTGCGGGCCTGAGCGGCGGGGTCGCCGGCGGGCATGTCGATGCGTAGCTCGGGTCGGGCCGAGAGATCGGAGAAAACGGCGCGCAAACGGCGATCGACCGCCTGCACCACCCGCGCCTGCTGGGGGCCCGCGATCACAACGATGCGCTGCTTGGCGTCGCCGCCGGTGGCCGCGGTGGTGGCGCTCAGGCTGCCGATCACGCCGAAGCCGATCATCAGCAGCGGGCTGAGCAGGAACAACAGGAAGGTCGGAGTCAGCACAGTGGCAGTGAAGTCGCGGCGGGCGACGGTCAGCGCCTGGCGCGCGGCATGCCGGAAACGGGTCACGCGGCGGTCTCCTTCAGCGCGTCGCGCCCGACGATGCGGACGAACGCGTCGTGCAGGCTGGGGCGTTCGATCGACAGTCCCGAAATGCCATGGCCCGCTTCGATCAAGCGGACGAGCAGTGCCTCGACGCCCTCGGTGGGCATGGTGAAGCGCCAGCCTTCGCCGTCGCGCTCGGCATCGGACGGCAGCAGCGCGCGGGCGCTCTCCGGATGATGATGCGGCGTGTACTGGACCTTGAAGGGCAGGGTGGCGCGCGCCTCGTTCACCGTGCCTTCGAACTGCACCTTGCCGCCGGCGATGATCGACAGCCGGTCGCACAACCGCTCGGCATGCGCCATCACGTGAGTCGAGAAGAGGATGGTCGCGCCCCGCGCCTGCTGGGCGCGGATCAGCGCCTCAAGCCGCTCCTGGTTGACCGGGTCCAGCCCGGAAAACGGCTCGTCGAGCACCAGCAGCGCAGGCTCGTGCACCACCGAGCCGAGCAGCTGGACCAGCTGGGCCATGCCCTTGGACAGCTTGCGGATCTTGTCGTCGGCGGCGTGGCCGAGCCCGGCCGCGTCGAGCAGCTCCACCGCGCGCTTGCGGCCGGTCTTCCACGGCAGCCCGCGCAGCGCGCCCATGAACGCGATCGCCTCACGGCACTTCATGTTGGGGTAGAGCCCGCGTTCCTCGGGCAGATAGCCGACCTGGTCGCTCGCGTCGCGCGGGCGGTGGTGGCCGAGCAGCATGCGCTCGCCCTCGTCGGGCTCGATGATGCCGAGCAGCATGCGCAGCGTCGTGGTCTTGCCCGCGCCATTGGGACCGAGCACGCCATAGATCAGTCCCTCGGGAACGGCGATACTTACCCCGTCGACGGCGCGCCGGTCGCCGAAGCGCTTGACGAGGTTGGCGGCGCTTACCGCCGGTCCGCTGCTCAAAATGGGTCCCCCGTGACGAGCGTTCGTGGTAGCGGGTCGGCGTGGACCACGGCAACCCACTCGAAGCGCAAATCAAGGCAAAGGCTGCGGAAATCGGTTTCGCCGCATGTGGGGTCGCGCGTGCGGATGCCGCGCCCAAGGCCGGCGTGCGGCTGCGCGAGTGGCTGGCCGACGGCGCGCACGGGTCGATGATCTGGATGGAGGAGCGCGCCCACCACCGCGAGAGCCCCGCCGCGCTGTGGCCCGAGGTGCGCTCGATCATCGCGCTGGGCATGAGCTATGCACCGGCCACCGACCCGCTGGCGCTGGCCGACGAGGGGCAGCTCGGCCGGATCTCGGCCTATGCTCAAGGCGGCGACTATCATGATGTCATCAAGCGGCGGCTGAAGGAACTCGCGCGCTGGCTGGTCGCGGCGGCGCCGGGTGCGGACGTGAAGGTCTTCGTCGACACCGCGCCGGTGATGGAGAAGCCGCTGTCGGAAGCGGCGGGGCTCGGCTGGCAGGGCAAACACACCAACCTGGTCAGCCGCGATCACGGCAGCTGGCTGTTCCTAGGCGCGATCTACACGACGCTGGATCTGACGCCCGACCAGGCTGGGCGTACGACCTGCGGCAGTTGCGATGCGTGCCTCGCGGCATGCCCGACCGATGCATTCCCGGCGGCGTTCCGGCTCGATGCCCGGCGCTGCATCTCGTACCTGACGATCGAGCACAAGGGGCCGATCCCACGCGAGTTCCGGGCGGCGATCGGCAACCGCATCTATGGCTGCGACGATTGCCTGGCGGTGTGCCCCTGGAACAAGTTCGCCGCGGCGGCGCAGGCGAACCTGGCCTTTCTGCCCCGCGCCGAGTTCGTCGCGCCGGAACTGGGCGACCTGCTGCAGCTCGACGATGCGGCTTTTCGGCAGGTATTCGCGGGATCGCCGATCAAACGGATCGGGCGCGACCGGATGGTGCGGAACTGCCTGATCGCGGCGGGGAACAGCGCGCGGTTGGAACTGGTGCCGAGGGTCGTCGAGTTGTTGGACGACTCGGCGCCTGAGGTGCGCGGAGCGGCTGTCTGGGCGCTGCGGCGATTGGATGCCGCCCGTTGGGACGCGGAGCGCGAAGGGCGGCAAACGGCTGAAGCCGATCCAACCGTGAGGGAGGAGTGGCTTCAATCCTCCCCCGGAGGGGGAAGGGGACCAGCGAAGCTGGTGGAGGGGTAGTCTCCGCAAGCGATATGGCTCGGGGCAAATACCCCTCCACCACTCGCTACCGCGAGCGGTCCCCCTTCCCCTCCGGGGGAGGATCTAAGCTACTTCCGCCGCGCGTCGAGCGCTGCCAGGCAGCTCGCTTGGTCGATGGGGCTGCCGTCGCGCTGCCGCGTGTCGATATAGGTCACCGCCGGCTCGCCGCGCCCCTTCTGCGGCGGGTACAGATAGGCATCCAGCACGCAGATCGGACCGGCGAATTGCAGTTTGCGGGCCACGCCTTCGGTGACGTCGAGCAGCGGCTTGCCGAACTGGGCTAGCAGCGAGTTGGCAGTCTGGCCCTGAATCGCACTGACGCTGGCCGGCACCGGGCCGCTGGGCACCGGGACGTGGCCGGCCGGGCGGGCAGGGGGGATCGCTCCGCTGCTGCACGCACCCAGCGCAAGCGCCGAGACGAGGAACCAGAACTTCATGCGCGTCTCCCGCGGTGGAACATATGCGTGGACATCGCCGCTCCCAGGATCGGCGCGGCCAGGTTGACGAACGGCACCAGCAGCAGCCCTGTTCCGATCGCACCCAGAACGAAGCGACGCGGGCGGGTTCGTGCCCGCCAGTCGGGCAGTGCCGAATAAGCCATGTGCCGCACCGCGACCATGTCGCCCAAATCGCGTCCGAGCAACCAGGCATTGACCACGAAGAACAGCGCCGCGGTGCCGACGCCGGTCACCAGCAGCAACAGATACAATGGCGACAGCAGCAGGTTCACTCCGATCGCGCGCGCCGCTGAGCCGAGCCCCATCGCCGCCGACCGCGTGAACGGCACGTCGCGGGCGCCGGCATGCGCCTGGGGATAATGCCGCGCCTCGACCGCCGCGACGACTTCATCGGCGAACACTCCCACTGCCGCGACCGCCACTGCGCGGAACAGCAGCCACCAGGCGAGTACCAGCACCAGCACCGTCGCCACATCGGCGATCCAGCCCCCGCCAGCCGCTCCCGTCCAGGAAGCCAGCATACCTTGCAGCCCGTGCAGGGCGTACCAGAGCCCGACGCCCGCGATGGCGAACAGCACCAGCGTCAGCGCGAACGACTTGGCGAACACCGCCAGGATGCGCCGGTCGGACAATTGCCCCAGCGACAGGAAGAAAGCCTGGATCATTGCGCTCTCCCTTGCCCGCCCCTAGGGCTTTGGCGCAACCCAATTGGAGCCCAGACTTGACCAGCCCCACCTATGACGTGGTCGCGATCGGCAATGCCATCGTCGATATCCTTGCCCAGGCCGAAGACAGCTTCATCGAGGAGATCGGCGTCGCCAAGGGGTCGATGCAGCTGATGTTCTCGCCCGAAGAAGCCGATGCGCTTTATGCCAAGATGGGCCCGGGCCGCGAAGTCTCCGGCGGCTCGGCCAGCAACACCGTCGCCGGCATCGCCGCACTGGGCGGCAGGACTGCGTTCATCGGCCAGGTCGCCGACGACCAGCTTGGCGCGGTCTTCGCCCACGATCTGCGGGCGGCCGGCGTCGACTACAACACCGCGGTCCGTCCAGGCCAGCCGACCACCGCACGCTGCCTGATCTTCGTGACGCCGGACGGCCAGCGGACGATGAACACCTTCCTCGGCGCGTCGCAGTTCCTGCCCGCGGCGGCGCTGGACGAGACGGTGATCGCCGCCGGCGCGATCCTGTACCTCGAAGGCTATCTGTGGGATCCCGAAGAGCCGCGCGCCGCAATGCGCAAGGCGATCGACATCGCGCGTGCCAATGGCCGCAAGGTCGCCTTCACGCTGTCCGATGTGTTCTGCATCTCGCGCCACGGCGACGATTTCCGCGCGCTGATCGCGGATGGCTTGATCGACATCCTGTTCGCCAACGAGAATGAGCTGCTCGCGCTCACCCAGAAGGACGGTTTCGAGGAAGCCATCGCCGCGATCGCCGCGCAAGTCCCGCTGGCGGTGGTAACTCGTAGCGAGCAGGGCGCGCTGGCGGTATCGGGCGAAGAGCGCGTCCAGGTGCCTGCCGAGCCGATCGCCAAGCTGGTCGACACCACCGGCGCTGGCGATATGTTCGCGGCCGGCTTCCTCCACGGCCAGGCCCAGGGCCGGAGCATCGAGGAGTCGCTTCGCCTCGGCGCGATCTGCGCGGCGGAGATCATCCAGCATTACGGCGCCCGCGCCGAGGTCGACCTGAAGAAGCTCGCCGCCGAGAAGCTCGGCTGAGCTGAAGCCAGCGATTAGAGGAAGAGGCCGGGGTAACTCCCGGCTTTTTTATACCTCCCCGGCACGGGGAGGGGGACCAGCCGCAGGCTGGTGGAGGGGGAGCGCCACAGGCGAAACGCTTGCGGAGAGCCCCCTCCACCGCCGCCTTCGACGGCGGTCCCCCTCCCCGTGCCGGGGAGGATTTGCACAAAGCAAAGGGCCGGAGGATCGCTCCTCCGGCCCTTTCTGTATCCGAACTCCCGAAAGAGTTCAGGCGTCCTTGTATCCCGGCGTCGGTGCGCCCGGCAGCGGCGGCACCGGCTGCGGCGGGGCGTCGGGATCGGCTTCCGAGACATCGATGATGCCGCGCCCGACATGGCTGCGCGAACGGCTGTAGCCGAAATAAACCAGCAGGCCGATCGCCGCCCAGATCAGGAAGAGGATGATGCTCTTATGATCCAGGCTGATGAACAGATACAGGCAGCCCAGGATCGCGAGCGGGGCGGTGACATATACCGCTGGCGTGCGGAACGGGCGCTTGCGGGTGGGATCGGTCTTGCGGATCACCATCACTGCGATCGACACCGCGGCAAAGGCGAACAGCGTGCCCGAATTGGAGATGTTGGCCAGCTGGCCCACCGGGAAGAACGCCGCGAACAGCGACACCGCGATCCCGGTCAGGATGGTGATGACGTGCGGCGTGTTGAACTTGGGGTGGATCTTCGAGAAGGCGGCGGGGAGCAGGCCGTCGCGGCTCATCACGAAGAAGATGCGGGTCTGGCCGAACATCATCATCAGGATGACCGACGGCAGCGCCAGGCCGGCGGCGAGGCCGAGCAAATTGCCGATCTGCGGCCAGCCGATCTCACGCAGCGTGAACGCCAGCGCTTCCTTCGAGCAGACCACGTCCTTGAAGCCCTGTGCCGCGCGTGCCACGCACTGCGCGGTCAGGTCGCGGCTGCCGGGCTCGAGCACCGCGCCGGCGGCGTCGACCACCGGCTGGGTGCTGAGACCCGGAGCGCCGATCACGCCCGCTGCCACCAGGATGTAGAAGATCGTGCAGATGCCCAGCGAGCCGATCAGGCCGATCGGCATGTTGCGCTGTGGGTTCTTGGTTTCCTCGGCGGCGGTCGAAACCGCGTCGAAGCCGACATAGGCGAAGAAGATCGACGCGGCCGCCATCGAGATGCCGACAAAGCCGGTCGGCGCGAACGGCGAGAACTGCGCGCTGTTCATCACCGGCACCGCCAGGATGATGAAGAGCGTCAGCGCCGCCACCTTGATCGTCACGAGAACCGCGTTGATCGTGGCGCTCTCCTTGGTGCCGATCACCAGCAACCAGGTGACCAGGCCGGAGATCGCCATCGCCGGCAGGTTGATCAGCCCGCCATCGAACGGCCCGAGCACCAGCGTATCGGGTATGTCGATGCCGAAGGTATGTTCGAGCAGCCCGACGACATAGCCCGACCAGCCCACCGACACCGCGCCCGCGGCGACGGCATATTCGAGGATCAGCGCCCAGCCGACCATCCAGGCGATCAGCTCGCCCATCACGGCATAGCTATAGGTGTAGGCCGAGCCGGAAACCGGCACCATCGCCGCCATCTCGGCATAGCAGAGCGCGGCGAAGGCGCAGACCACGCCGGCGATGATGAACGACACCATCATGCCCGGCCCGGCCTTTTGCGCAGCCTCGGCAGTGAGAACGAAGATGCCGGTACCGATCACGGCACCGATTCCGAGCATGGTCAGCTGAAACGCACCCAGCGAGCGGTGGAGCGCTTTCTTTTCGGCTGTCGCTAGAATGGCATCGAGTGGCTTTACGCGCCCGAATATCATTGAGTTGTCCCCTACGCGGCGCTCGTTGACGCCGCACCCTTGATGAAAGGCGCGAGCCTAGCCGCAAACGCGGTGCGTGCAATCCTTTAGTGCGCCGCCCACGCCTCGGACCGGCGCAAGCCGTCGCGCGAAAGGCCTAGCGCGCAAGCATCGGCCCGAGCGGCTCGCTGCCGAACACATGGACGTGCAGGTGCGGGACTTCCTGGCCGCCATGTCCCCCGACATTGGCGAGCAGGCGGTACCCCTCGCCGACCAACCCCGCCGCGCGTGCGACATGCCCGACCGCACGGACGAAGCCGGCGATTTCGGCATCGCTGCCGCGCGCGGAGAAATCGTCCCAGCTGACATAGGCGCCCTTGGGAATCACCAGGACATGATGGGCCGCCTGGGGCGCGATGTCGTGGAAGGCGAGGGCGAAGTCATCCTCATACACGGCCTTGGCCGGGATCTCGCCGCGCAGGATCTTCGCGAAGATGTTGTTCGAGTCATAAGGCTGGGTGGCGTCGATCGGCATGGTGAACTCCTTCGAGCCAGCCTTACCCAATGCTCCCCGTGCCGGGGAGGATTTACGACGTTCGCCCCGCTTTTTCCTCCAGCCCCGACAACCCCTCGCGCCGGGCCAGCTCCGCACGCACATCGTCCAGGCTCAGCCCTGCGTCCGCCAGCAGCACCAGCAGGTGGAACATCAGGTCCGCCGCCTCGCTCACCATTCCGGCCTTGTCGTCGGCGATCGCCGCGATCACCGTCTCGACGGCTTCCTCACCGACCTTCTGCGCGATCTTGGCGCGGCCCTTTGCGGTCAGCTTGGCGACATAGGAGGTGTCGGGATCGGCCGCGCGGCGCTGGCGGATCGTCTGTTCGAGCGCGTCGAGGGTATCCATGCCGTGCCGCTGCGGGAGCGGCGGGCGGCTGTCAATCCTTGCGGCGAAAGCGGGCGCGGAGCTTTGCCCGCGCGAACCAGACGCCGGCTGCGGCGCAGGCGGCGAGCGCAAGATCGGACAGCTCGGGCATCGAACGGCTGCTGGCCACGCCGCTGTGCGGCTGGGCGACCACCGGTGCGGCAATGAGGAGCAGGGCTGCGGCGATGCGGGGCATGCGCGCAGGGTAAGGTCCCGGAGTTGGCGAAGGGTTAATGCGCGCCTTCCCTCGTCATCCCGGCCTTGAGCCGGGCTCCCGCTTCTTCTTCTGTGGAGCAAGGCAGCGGGACCCCGGCTCAAGGCCGGGTGACGAAGAAAAAGAACCTACCGGCGCACCGGTATCCCAGCCGCCGCCAGCGCCGCGTGCGCCTCGGCGACGGTAGCCTCGCCGAAATGGAAGATCGACGCCGCCAGCACCGCCGAGGCATGGCCGTCGCGAATACCCTCGACCAAGTGCGTCAAATTGCCCACGCCCCCGCTTGCCACGACCGGCACCGTCACTCGGTCGGCAATCTCGCGGATCAGCGCGAGGTCATAGCCGTCGCGGGTGCCGTCACGGTCCATCGACGTCACCAGCAGCTCGCCGGCGCCAAGTTCCGCCAGCCGCAATGCGTGTGCGACCGCATCGATGCCGGTGGCGCGGCGGCCGCCATGCGTGAACACTTCCCAGCGACCTTCGGCGACGCGGCGCGCGTCGACCGACGCGACGACACACTGGCTGCCCATGCGGTCGGCGATCTCCGCCACGACTTCAGGGCGGGCTACCGCCGCGGAATTCACCGCCACCTTGTCCGCGCCGGCCAGCAGCAGCGCGCGCGCATCCTCCACCGTCCGCACCCCGCCGCCCACGGTCAGCGGCATGAAGCACACCTCGGCAGTCCGCCGCACCACGTCGATCATCGTCCCACGCGCCTCATGGCTGGCGGTGATGTCCAGGAAGCAGAGCTCGTCCGCGCCGGCCGCGTCATAGGCGCGCGCCTGCTCGACCGGATCGCCGGCGTCGCGAAGTTCGACGAAGTTCACGCCCTTCACCACGCGGCCTTCCGCCACGTCGAGGCAGGGGATGACGCGGGCGCGGACGCTCATGCGAAGTCGGCGGGAGAGGCGCGCAGGCGCGCGGTCTCGATCGCGTCGGCCAGGTCGAGCCGGCCATCGTACAGCGCACGGCCGGTGATCACGCCCTCGACTCCGTCAAGGACATGGCCGGCGAGTTCCTGCACGTCCGTGATGCTCGCGACGCCCCCGCTGGCGATCACCGGGATCGCGACGTCACGCGCGAGCTTCACCGTCGCCGCGACGTTGCAACCCTTGAGCAGACCGTCGCGGCCGACATCGGTAAACAGCAAAGCAGCGACGCCCACATCCTCGAAGCGTCGGGCGAGGTCGGCGACCGCCACGTCGGACACGTCGGCCCAGCCGCGCGTCGCCACCATGCCGTCGCGGGCGTCGACCGCGACGACGATACGCCCGGGATTGTCGCGGGCGGCTTCGCGGACCAGCTCGGGATTTTCCAGCGCGGCGGTGCCGATCACCACCCGCTGCACGCCCAGATCCAGCCAGCGCTCGATCGACTCGCGACTGCGGATACCGCCACCCAGCTGGACCTTGCCGCCGAACCGCTCCAGCACCGCCGCCACCGCGGCGCCGTTCACGGACTCACCGGCGAAGGCGCCGTCCAGGTCGACCATGTGCAGCCACTCGGCGCCGGCTTGCGCGAACGCTTGAGCCTGCGCGGCGGGATCGTCGCCATAGACCGTCGCTCGGTCCATGTCGCCTTCGGCAAGCCGCACGACCTGACCGCCCTTGAGATCGATCGCGGGGAAGATGATGAGCGGCATCAAATCCTCCCCATGTCAGGAAGGAATGTTTTCATCACGGCTTCCATGCCAAAAACCTTTGCAGCAGCGCGATACCGTAGCGCTGGCTCTTTTCGGGGTGAAACTGCACGCCGGCCAGATTGTCGCGGCCGATCGCCGCGGTGACCTGCGCGCCGTGTTGCGTGGTCGCCAGCACATGCTCGCCTTCGAAGGCGAAGCTGTGCAGGAAATATGCCTCGCCCGGCTCGAGCAGCGGATGGTCGCCACATGGCACGACGTCGTTCCAGCCCATGTGCGGCACTCGGACTTCGGGGGAAGGGGGCAGTTGCCGGACTACGCCGGGGATCCAGCCCAGCCCGCCATGCACGCCCAGTTCCTCGCCGCGCGTCGCCATCAGCTGCATGCCGACGCACACGCCCAGGAACGGCGCACCTTCGTTTAGGACACGCTGCTCCATTGCGGCGACCATGCCGTCGATCTCGCGCAGGCCGTTGGCGCACGCGCCGAACGCGCCCACTCCAGGAAGCACGATACGGTCGGCCTTGGCGACGACATTGGGGTCGGCGGTGATGACGAGGTCCTGCGCGCCCGCCGCCTTCAGCGCGTTGTGCACCGAATGGAGGTTGCCCGCGCCATAATCGATCAGCGCGAGCGTCACTGCGCCAGCGCTTCCAGCCCCGGGGCGAGGATGCTCGGCGCGACCTCGACGAACTGGTAGTCCGCCGCGCCCTCGACCGCGAACGGGTCGCCCGCGGCCCAGGCCTTCACCTCGTCCAGGCTCCCGCGCGCCATCAACATGCCGCCGGTAACCGGAACCTGGCGGCCCGCCAGCAACAAGCGGCCATCGGCAAGCCCCTGCTTCAGCCACTCGACATGCGCAGGCCGCAGCCGGTCGATCTCGGCGATGTCGACCTTGTAGGACAACAGCACGACGATCATCACAGCACTCCCTTGGTCGACGGAATGGCGCCGGCCTTGCGCGGGTCGATCTCGACCGCCTCGCGCAGCGCCCGCGCCAGGCCCTTGAAGGCAGCCTCCGCGACATGGTGGTTGTTGGTGCCGTACAGCGTCTCGACGTGCAGCGTCACGCCGGCGGTCTGCGCGAAACTGTGGAACCAGTGCTCGAACATCTCGGTGTCCATCTCGCCCAGCTTCTTCTGGCTGAACCTGGTCTTCCACACCAGGTAAGGGCGCCCGGAGATGTCGATCGCCACGCGTGCGAGCGTCTCGTCCATCGGCGAGAGCGCATCGGCGTAGCGGCGGATGCCCTTCTTGTCGCCGAGCGCCTTGGCCACCGCCTCGCCGATCGCGAGCCCCGTGTCCTCGACGGTATGGTGCTGATCGATATGCAGGTCGCCGACCGTCTTCACGTCCATGTCGATCAGCGAATGGCGGCTCAGCTGTTCGAGCATATGATCGAAGAAGCCGACCCCGGTGGAAATGCTGTACGTTCCCGTACCATCCAGGTTGACGGTGACGTCTACCGAGGTTTCGCTCGTCTTGCGGCTGATCGTGGCGGTGCGCATGTCCGCCTCACATAGCGACGCGGGCGGCGCATGCAATCTTGACCAGCGGGCTCCAGCCGCTACCCAGAGGGGATGAACGCCACCGTGCCCGATAGCCTGATTCCCTACGACGAAATCGTGCAGGAAGCCCTGCGCGCCGTTGTCGGCCGCGTTCTCAATTCGGTGGCCGCGACTCAGGCACTGCCGGGCGCGCATCATTTCTACATCACGTTCAAGACGCATGCGCCGGGGGTGGACATCCCGCAACGGCTGATCGAGCGTTTCCCTGACGAGATGACCATCGTCCTCCAGCACCGTTTCTGGGACCTGAAGGTCGATGACGAGCGGTTTTCGGTGGGCCTCAGCTTTGGCGGCGTGCCGTCGATCCTGACCGTCCCGTTTTCCGCGATCACGGGTTTCCATGATCCCGCGGTCAACTTCGAACTGCGCTTCCACGTGACGGAACTGGGCGAAGAGCCAGGGCAGCATGATGCCGCGGAGAATGACGGCGACACCGTCGTCGTGAAGCCGGCAGAGGACGGCTCCAACGTCGTCTCGGTGGACTTCAAGCGGAAGAAGTAACCGCTACGGGCGATCGCCCCTGGCCCAACGGCCGTGTTCCCCGGTAGCTCAGCGGTAGAGCGTTCGACTGTTAATCGAATGGTCGCCTGTTCGAATCAGGCCCGGGGAGCCATCTCTTTCACCCTGTCCTTGCAGCGATGAAGGCGTTCAGGCCTGCACCGGGCGCATGAGCCGGATCCGCAGATCCTCCATCTTCACTTGACCCGCGGCGGCGGCGCGGTCGGGCGCGTTGAGGATCGCGCCGAGATGTTCGAGCATCTGGCTCGCGCGGTCCAGGTTCTGTAGCGCGCGTGCGTGGCGCTGGAGCAGGATCGGGTCCTCGACCAGATCTTCGCCCAGGCTGTCGAGCAGGCGCTGCACGTACAGGATCTCCTCGGCGACTCGCGCTTCGATCGCCTCCTTGCCGGGTGCGGAGGGCGATGCGGGGCTCGGCTCGGGCGGCAACGCCGCCCCCGCGCGCAATGCCCGCTGGATCGCATCGACGCGCTGCTGCCCCTTGTGGCCGTTGAAAGTGGGTGTGAGCAGTCCCGCCACCCATTCGTCGACCGAGATGGTGGTGGCTTCGAACTGGACGCCGCAGCGGCCAGCCGCTTGCCAGACCACCGTGGCCGGCATTTCGATCACCGAGCGGCGCAGCACCAGCCTGGTGCCGATATTGGGGAGCGCCACGCCGTCCAGCATCGCTCCGCCCGGGGACAGGTTGCGGATGCGGACGGTTGCGGACAGGGTTCCCGCCTCGATCGTCGCGGCCAGCAGCAGGTTCTTTCGCGGCGCGCGCGAAACCTGTCCTTCAAAGCCTGGATCTGTCGGTATAGCGGTACCCACCGTCGCGATCACTCCACCCCCGAGCGTTGTGCCCCGCGCCTGCCATACCCGGCTTCTGACAACGCTTGGTAAATGCCGCGCCGCGCGCTTCAGCAATTTTGACATCTCGGCTGCGCTGGCATCCGCCAGGCAGCGGGGCTAGAGCCGGGCCAATTGCATTCCGAGGCACTGGAGGACCGCTTGACCACTCGCACCGAAACCGACTCGATCGGCGCCATCGAAGTTCCCGCCGACGCTTATTGGGGCGCGCAGACCCAGCGCTCGATCGAGAATTTCCCGTTCGGCGCGACCGAGCGCATGCCGCTGGGCATCGTCCACGCCCAGGCGATCGTGAAGCAGGCAGCGGCGCGGGTGAACGTCAAGCACGGGCTCGACCCCGAAATCGCCAAGGTGATCGACCAGGCCGCGCAGGAAATCGTCGACGGCAAGCTCGACGACCAGTTCCCGCTGGTGATCTGGCAGACCGGCAGCGGCACCCAGACCAACATGAACGTGAACGAGGTCATCGCCGGCCGCGCCAACGAGATCCTGACCGGCAACAAGGGCGGCAAGTCGCCGATCCATCCCAACGACCATGTCAACATGGCGCAGTCGTCGAACGATTCGTTTCCGACCGCGCTGCATATCGCCGCGGCGCGCGCCGTAACGTTGCAGCTCTACCCGGCGCTCGATCGCCTGCACGCCTCGCTTCAGGCGAAGGTCGATGCCTGGGATCACATCGTCAAGATCGGCCGCACGCACCTTCAGGACGCGACGCCGCTGACGCTGGGCCAGGAATTTTCCGGCTATGCCGCGATGCTCGATTCGGCGCGCGCACGCTTTGCCAGCGTGCTCGAGCTCGACATCTTCAAGCTCGCGCTGGGCGGCACCGCCGTCGGCACCGGCCTCAACGCGCCGGCCGGCTATGCCGAGGATGTCGCGGCGGAGATCGCCAACATCACCGGCCTGCCGTTCGTCACTGCGCCCAACAAGTTCGAGGCGCTGGCGACCAAGGACCAGCTCGTTAACCTGTCGGGCGTCTGCAACACGCTGGCCGTGTCGCTCAACAAGATCGCCAACGACATCCGCCTGCTGGGCAGCGGCCCGCGATCGGGCCTGGGCGAGCTCGACTTGCCGGCGAACGAGCCGGGCAGCTCGATCATGCCCGGCAAGGTCAACCCGACGCAGAGCGAGTCGCTGACGATGGTCGCGGCGCAGGTGATCGGCAACCACATGGCCGTCACTGTCGGTGGCATGCAGGGCCATTTCGAGCTCAACGTGTTCAAGCCGCTGATCGGCTCGAACGTGCTGCGCTCGATCCACTTGATGTCGGTCGGCATGGTCAGCTTCGCCGAGCGCGCGGTGGACGGCGCCAAGGCCAACGAGAAGCAGATCGCCGATCTGGTCGGCCGTTCGCTGATGCTGGTGACTGCGCTCGCGCCCGCGATCGGCTATGACAATGCCGCCAAGATCGCCAAGAACGCGCATGAAAAGGGCCTGACCCTCAAAGAATCCGGGCTGGCGTTGGGCCTGGTCGACGAAGCGACCTTCGATCAGTACGTCCGCCCCGAGACCATGGTCGGGCGGTAATCTATAAATCCTCCCTGGCACGGGGAGGGGGACCATGCGAAGCATGGTGGAGGGGGAGCGCCACAGGCGAGTAGTTCGCGGAAGCCCCCTCCACCCCTCGCTGTGAGGGCGGTCCCCCTCCCTGTGCCGGGGAGGATTACACGGAACCCATCTTCGTCTCCTTCGCTTGTCCTCGCACAAGGAGACACACATGATCGGCGAAGCGATTGCCGGCCTTATCGGCCACAAGATTGATGCCAGCGATGGTGAAGGCGGCGCGGTCGGCGCGGTGGCTGGCGTGGCCGTCTGGAAGGTCGCCAAGGCCGTGATCCCCGCCGCTTTGTTCTTCGGCGCGATCGCCTATGGCATCCACTATCTGGCCAATCAGGGCGACGACGCATGATCCGCAACATCCTGGGCGCCGTGATCGGCAGCCAGATCGATCGGCGCGACGGCCGCGGCGGCGTCAAGGGCGCGGTGCTCGGCTATGCCGCCCAGCGCGCGCTGACTCGCATGGGCGCGCCCGGCCTGGTGCTCGCCGGCGGCTATGGCGTGTACCGCATGCTCAAGGACCGGCGGAACCGCCGGGTGTGACTTGACGGGGCATAGTCTCCACGCCACTAGCCCCCATGCCGCACCGCACCGAAAACGATCCGCATAAATTCCGCCGTCGCGGCGTTCTCTTCGTCCTGTCCTCGCCCTCGGGAGCCGGCAAGTCGACGATCGCGCGCAAATTGCTGGCGGCGGATCCGTTTCTCGAAATGTCGGTCTCCTACACTACGCGTCCGATGCGCCCGGGCGAACAGGACGGGGTCGACTATAACTTCGTCGACCTCGACCGCTTCCGCGAGATGGTCACGGATAATGAGTTCCTGGAATGGGCGCACGTGTTCGACCATCGCTACGGCACGCCGCGCGAGACCGTAAACGCGATCCTCGCCTCGGGCCGCGACGTGCTGTTCGACATCGATTGGCAAGGCGCGCAGCAGCTGTTCCAGCTCGCCGGCGGCGACGTCGTGCGTGTCTTCATCCTGCCGCCCAGCCTGAAGGTGCTGCACGAGCGGCTGATCAATCGCGGCACCGACTCGGTGGAAGTGATCGACGCGCGCATGTCGCGGGCCAATAACGAAGTCAGCCACTGGGACGGCTATGACTATGTTCTGGTCAACGACGAAGTCGAGCAGTGCTATGAAAGCGTCCACACGATCCTGAAGGCCGAACGCCTCCGCCGCTCCCGCCAAACCGGCCTGATCGGCTTCATCCGCGGCCTGAACAAGTAACTCCCAATCCTCCCCCTGGCAGGGGAGGATGAAGCTTCACAGCAACCCGAGAAACCGCACCCCCGCATCGAAGTCTCGCCGCCGCGCCTGCTCGGCTTCGACCGCCAGCACGTCCTCGCCCCATTGCTCGGCCTGCCAGTCCTCGTCGACTCGCGCCGCGCGCCACACCGTCTCGGCGTCGGCGGCACCCTCCAGCAGCGCCAGCGCCGCCACGATCGACCCGCTGATCGTCACCAGCGGCGAGAGTCCCGCCAGCCGGAACGCGTCGAGCGCCAGCACCGCCTCGCGCAGCCGTGCGACCGTCGCCTGGGGCTGGGCGCGGTGCATCACGCCGGTGGCGATTTCGAAATGTACGTCATACCGCCCGCGTGCCCAGTCGAGCAGCGGGTCCCAGGCGGCGGCCTGCCGTGCTACCAGCGGCTCGGGCTCGCCCGCGCGGTAATAAAGGAGGTCGGTCTCGCCGTAAGCCGCCAGCCCCTCGGCAAACGCCTCGCGCGCTGCCGACACGCGGTCGATCGCGGCATTGGCCAGCCCGGTCAGCGGCATCGCCCGTGGATTGAGCGTGTCGCCCACCGCGCGCCACTCCTCGGCGACCGCCTCGGCAAGCTGTGGCGTGGGCAGGGCCAAGGGCACTCGGCCAGGCGTGCGCACCGGCTTCCCGTCCAGCGCGACTTCGCCGTTCTCGACGCGTACGTCCTTCCAGAATCGTCTCACGGGGCGGGGGTCTTCCATTTTCGGGCCATGGCACGCGGCACCACGGCCATGACGTAGAGCGAGGCGAGGATCAACGCGCCGCCCAGCAGGGTATGTTCCGTCGCCTGCGATCGCCCCATGATCAACAGCCCCAGCACCGCGCCCGCAGCCGCCGCCAGGTTGACGCCGCTCATCAGGTAATAGCGCTTGCGCGCCAGCCGATCCGCCTCGGTCATAAATCCTCCAGATGCGCCGGCAGTTCGCGGGCATGCTCCAGGACATGCCGCGCGCCGGCGTCGAGAAGTTCATGCCGGGTGTGGTATCCCCATGCAACACCTATGGCGTGCGCGCCCGCCGCCCGGGCCATCGCCATGTCGAAGCTGGTATCGCCGATCACCACGGTAGTCGCGGGCGCCGCACCGGCTTCCGCCATCGCCGTCTCGACCATCGACGGGTGCGGCTTGGAGGGGTGCCGATCCGCGGTCTGCAGCGTCACGAAGCGGTGCCGCAGGCCGTGATGCTCCAGCACCCGGATCAGGCCGCGATCGGACTTGCCCGTCGCCACGCCGAGCAGCCAGCCCCGCGCGTCCAGCGTCTCGATCGCTTCGAGGATGCCGTCATATAGCGGCTCATCCTCGATCTGCCCGGCGCTGCGCAGCGCGAAATAGGCCTGCTTGTACGCCTCGGCCATCGCTTCGTGCAGGTCCGCCTCCGCATCCGGATGCAGCCGCGCGATCGCTTCCACCAGGCTCAGCCCGACGATCCGCCGGATCGCTTCGCGGCTGGGGGGCGCCAGCTTCTGCCCCTCGAAACACTGCTCCATCGCCAGGCAGATACTCGCCTGGCTGTCGACCAGCGTGCCATCGCAATCGAAGATCGCGAGCCGGTTCACCACGAGAAGAATCCTTCCCCGAAAGGGGAGGTTTTAACAGAGTTGAAGGTCACCGACCGCCTCGGCCGCCCCCACCGCGCGGGCCGGAACCGCCGCCGCTGCCGCCGCCGCCGGTGCGCGGGCCGGAACCTCGACTGCCTCCTGCGGGACCGCCAGTCCGCGGGCCGGTGCCGCCACTCCGCCCGGCTGGGCCGCCGGTTCGTGGGCCAGCGCCGCCGGTGCGCGGGCCGGGTGCTCCGGTCCGTGCGCCGCTGCCGCCCGCACGCGGCCCCTCCGCGGCACGTCCCGCAGGCGCGCGCGGTTTCGCGGAAGGCTTGCCGCTGCGCGCCGTCTCGGCGCGGGCACTATTGCTTTCCGCGCGCCCGCGGCGTTCGCCCCGGCGCTCCTTGCGAACGGTTTTCGCGTGCGCCCGCGCCTGCGACTTGAGCTCGTCGCGGCTGAGCGGCGGACGGTCCTCGAACGCCGTCATCTCACCCAATGCCAGGTCGAAGCCCAGCGTCTTCATCGATTCGGCGAAGTGGCTCGGCAGCTCGGCGGTGATGTCGATCTTCTCGCCATCGGGATGGTCGATGCGCAGCCGCCGCGAATGCAGATGCATTTTCCGCGACACACCACCGGTCAGGAATGCTTCGGGGCCGCCATATTTGCCATCGCCGACGATCGGGTGGCCGATCGCCGCCATGTGCACGCGCAACTGGTGGGTGCGCCCGGTAAAGGGCTGAAGCTCGACCCATGCGCCGGTGTTTCCCGCGCGTTCGATCATGCGATAACGAGTGCGGGCCGCCTGGCCCTCCTTCTCGTCCACCTGCATCTTCTCGCCGCCGGTGCCCGGCTGCTTTCCGATCGGCAGGTCGATAAAGCCATCGGCGATGTCGGGCACGCCGACCACCAGCGCCCAGTAGATCTTCTTGGCAGTGCGTCCCGAAAACGACTTGGAGAAGAACGCCGCCGCCTTTGCCGAGCGGGCGACTAGCAGCGCGCCCGACGTGTCCTTGTCGAGACGGTGGACCAGCTTGGGCCGGCCCTCGGCTTCGTATTGGAGCGCGTCGAGCAAACCGTCGACATGCTCGAAGGTCTTGGTGCCGCCCTGCGTGGCGAGCCCGGGAGGCTTGTTGAGCACGATCGCCGAGGCGTCCTTGTGGATCACCATGCTCTCGGCCAGTTCTGTCTGCTCCGCGCTCAGCGCCGGACGATCGCGCTTGGGCCGGGGCGTGCTGGCCGGCTTGGGGGCTTCGGCCGGGGGCAGGCGCAGCACCTGGCCGGCGGCAAGCCGGTCGGCAGGCGTCGCGCGGGCGCCATCGACGCGCAGCTGTCCCGTGCGTGCCCAGCGTGACACGATGTTGAAGCTCACATCCTCCATGTGCCGCTTGAACCATCGGTCCAGGCGGATGCCGTCATCGTCGGGAGCGACCGTAAACTGGCGTACATCGTTGCTCATGCTACCGCCCTTGTCAGCGAAAGACCTGCCATCAGCGCGACGAGCGCGCCCAGCACGGAAATAAGAATATAGCCCAGCGCCATCGGCAAGGCGCCCCGCTCCATCATCAGGACGACGTCGAGCGAAAAGGCCGAGAAGGTCGTGAAGCCGCCCAGCACGCCGACGCCGAGCAACAGCCGCCAGGTCTCGCCGCCATTGCCGAAGCGGGAAAGATTGCCCACCAGCAGGCCCATGGCGAACCCGCCCAGCACGTTCACGGCAAGCGTGCCCCAGGGATAGCCCGGTCCCCACCAGGCGAGTGTCGCCCGACCGACCAGGTGCCGGGCACCGGCGCCGACGGCGCCGCCCAGCATCACGAGAAAAAGATTTGGCATTATGGGCCGGTAGCGGGAAATCAGCGCCTTGCCTATTCCCGCGTCATCTTGCAACGCCGCGCTCCGGGCAAGGGCGTGAAGAAAGGGGTCACGCGGAGGCGCAAAGGCGCAGAGGGCGGTAGCTTGTGGCGCCTGCATCTGCCGCATCAGCGGCCGGAAATGGACAAGGCTGATGGCTGAGGACCGCTGGCGCGGCGGGGCGTGCCCCCTCTGCCCCTGGTGCCTCCGCGTGAAACCCTCTTCTAACCCGAAAGCAGCTCAGATGCCGTTGTTGGCGACCATGTCGATGTCGGTGCCGCCATCGGGGCGCGACGTGAGGAACAGCACATAGGCGGCGTCGTCGCGTGCGCGGGTGCCGCCCAATATGTGTTCCTTGCCGTCGACCTGGTGTTCGGCGGTGTACCCGCCGCGCTTGGCCTTGGTGTAATACCAGTCGAGCAGGAGTTCCATCGGCTGCGCGGTCGAGAAGGTGACCACTCGAAGCGCGCATTTGCCGCTCTGGTTGCCCGCGGCCTCGATCACCCGCGCCTGTGGGAACAGCGGCAGGTCGGCGGGTAGGCGAGTCGCCCAGCGCGCGGAATAATTGAGAGCGCTCGCGCACTGGCTGGTGCGCGCGTTCTTCTGCCGCGACGCCAGCCCGTCCAGGGTAATGCTCTCGCGGGCGGCGGCGCATTGCGGGCAATCCTTGCCCGCGGCGATCGCCGGCGGCGCCTTCAGCATGCCTCGCATGTCGATCTTGTCGTTGTTGGTGGCGATCGCATCGCTCGGCACCATGGCGGAATAGGGCTGGGGGGGCGGACGCAGCGCATCCTTGTTCGACATCTGGGTCAGCTGCGGATCGACCATGATCTGGCCCTGCAGCGCGCTGGTCACCTGCGGGTCGGCGATATTGCCCAGTTCGGTGTCGTTGACGGGCACCGGCTCGTCCTTCTTCCCGCACGCGGCGAGCATCAGGGGCAGGGCAAGCAGAAGGGCGGGGCGAACCATCACGAGCGTTCCTCTAGAGCCTGCGCAATGTGCCACGCGCACGGTTAAGGAAGCGTTCGCCGTGTTTCGCGCCGCCAGGTCAGGCGGCATGCCGCGCGGCGTTCGCTGGCATCAAGATCGCCGGCAGCGACCGCAGCCCGGGCCGCGCGAACAGGAAACCCTGCTGGTAGCGGACGCCCAGCGCAGCCAGCGCCGCGAATTCGGCCTCGGTCTCGACACCCTCGGCGATCACGGTGATGTCCAGGCCCTGCATCATGCGCATGATGCCTTCGACGATCATCCGCCGCGGCAGGCTGGCGTCGATGCCGCGGATCAGTTCCATGTCGAGCTTCACCAGGTCGGTTTGCAACCGCGCCAGCAGGCCAAGGCCCGCATGCCCCGCGCCGAAGTCGTCCAGCGCGGTCGCGAAGCCCAGCCGCCGATAGGCATCGATGATCGTCGCGACATGATCGGTATCGACCATCTCCTCATTCTCGGTGAACTCGAAGATCAGCCGGTCGGTCGGCAGGCCGGTCGCGCGCGCGGTCTTCAGCGTCAGCTGGATGCAGGCGACCGGCGAATAGACGGCGTTGGGCAGGAAGTTGATCGACAGCCGCGCGTCGGTGTCGAGGATGCCGGCGGCTACCGCCTGCTCGATCGCCGCCACCCGGCATTGCTGGTCGAAAGCATAGCGGCTGGCCGGGGTTACCCCGCCGATGACTTCGCCGGCACTCTCGCCGGCCGGACCGCGCACCAGCGCTTCATAGGCGAAGGCGCGGCCGGTCTCGACGTCGACGATCGGCTGGAACGCCATGGCCAGCCGGAAATCCTCGGCACCCGACCTGCAACCTTCGCAACCGACTTGAGCCATGCAAGAACCTTTTCCCAGGTTTCTCCGTACCGCTCAGCCAATAACAAAGTATTGATTAGCAGATGAAAAACAGGCCGGAGCGCGCGGGCGCTACGCCTCGATTCCCTCCAGCGCCTCGCTCGCCTCCATCCACGCCGCCTCTGCCGCGTCGATCTTGTCGCTCAACTCCGAGCGCCGCTTCATCAGGTCGGTCATGCTCAGCTTGGCAAGCGCACCCTCCGCCGTCGAGGGATCGAACATCGCCCGCTCCACTGCGCTACGCTGCTCGGTAAGCTTGGCCAGCTCCGCCTCCGCCGACTTGGCCGCCTTGCGCAGTTCGGCCTCCTTCTCACGCGCCTCGGTCGCCAGCCGCCGCGCTTCCTTCTTGTCGGCCTTGGACAGCTTGGGACCCGCGCCATCCTTGCTCAGCACGAAGGCGATGTAATCGTCGAGTGACCCGTCGAACTCCTTGGCGGTCCCCTGGTCGACCAGCACCAGCCGGTCGGCCGTCATTTCCAGCATGTGACGATCGTGGCTGACCAGCACCACGGTGCCGGTATATTCGTTCAGCGCCTGGATCAGCGCTTCGCGCGCGTCGACGTCCAAGTGGTTGGTCGGCTCGTCGAGGATCAGCATGTGCGGCGCGTCGCGCGTGATCAACGCCAGCGCCAACCGCGCCCGCTCGCCGCCCGACAGCTTGCCGACCTCGGTGGTCGCCTTCTGCCCCGAAAAGCCGAACCGCCCCAGCTGGCCGCGCACCGCGCCCTGCGTCGCGCCCTTCATCAGGCTGGTCATGTGCTGCAGCGGGGTCTCGTCGCGGTCGAGCTCCTCGACCTGATACTGGGTGAAATAGCCCACCCGCATCTTGCCGCTGGCGTTCATCTCGCCTTCCATCGGCGTCAGCTGCGCCGCGAGCAATCGCGCCAGCGTCGTCTTGCCGTTGCCGTTGCGCCCCAGCAGCGCCACGCGGTCATCGGGATCGATCCGCAGGTTCAGCCGCTTGAGGATCGGCGTCGAATCATACCCCACGCTCGCCAGGTCCAGCGTGATCAGCGGCGGGCGCAGTTCGTCGGGATTGGGGAAGTCGAAGCTCAGCGTCGGATCGTCGAGCAATTCGGCGATCGGCTGCATCTTGGCCAACGCCTTCTGGCGCGACTGGGCCTGCTTTGCGGTCGAGGCACGCGCGCTGTTCTTGGCGATATAGGCCTGCAAATGCTCGCGCTGCGCCTGCTGCTTGGCCCGCGCCGAGGCGATCTGCGCCTGCCGCTCGGCGCGCTGGCGCTCGAACGAATCGTAGCCGCCCGGGTAGAGCGTCAGCTTGCCGCGATCGAGATGCAGGATATGGTCGACGACATTGTTGAGGAAGTCGCGCTCGTGGCTGACCAGCAGGATCGTCGCGGGATAGGACTTCAGAAAGTCCTCCAGCCACAGCACCGCTTCCAAATCGAGGTGGTTCGACGGCTCGTCGAGCAGCAGCATGTCGGGCTGGGAAAACAGCAACGCGGCCAGCGCCACGCGCATCTTCCACCCGCCCGAAAAGCTGTCGAGCGGCCGGTGCTGCATGTCCTCGTCGAAGCCCAGCCCGACCAGGATCTGCGACGCCCGGCTCGGCGCGGTGTACGCGTCGATCGCCATCAGCCGCTCATAGACGTCGCCCAGCCGGTCCGGATCCTGGCTGGTCTCGCTCTCCTCCAGCAGCGCGGCGCGCTCGGTGTCGGCGGCCAGCACCGTCTCGAACGGCGTCACGTCGCCCGACGGCGCTTCCTGCGCGATATAGCCGAGCTTGGCGCCGCGCGGCATTTCGACGTTGCCGGTATCGGGCTCCAATTGGCTGGCGATCACCTTCACCAGCGTCGACTTGCCCGCGCCGTTGCGGCCGATCAGCCCGATCCGGCCCTTGGGCGGCAGCTTGGCGGTGGCATTGTCGATGATCGTGCGTCCGCCGAGGCGCACCGTGATGTCGGTCAGGTTGAGCATGGCCGCGCCCCTAGCAGGCTAGCGCCCTCAGCCCAAGCGCCGCCTGCTTTCAGTAGCGATAGCGCAACTCCGCCTGCCCGCCTGGCGGCACGATGACGGTCCAGGTGGCGATACCGTCGACGAGTCGCAGCTCCTGGCTTTCGCCCGTGATCTTCTGCCCCGCGCCACCGATCGGCAGCTCGGCCGTCACCGCAAAGCGATTGGCGTTGGTGACGCGCAGCACCGCCTGGTTGTCGCCCGGCACCGTCTGCTCGACCAGAACCTGGCTGCTGATCCCTGCCGCCAGCCGCAGCGTCT
The DNA here is from genome assembly GCF_021513175.1 of Sphingomonas sp. S2-65. NCBI lineage: Bacteria > Pseudomonadati > Pseudomonadota > Alphaproteobacteria > Sphingomonadales > Sphingomonadaceae > Sphingomonas > Sphingomonas sp. S2-65. The sequence goes on from NZ_CP090953.1 coordinate 3,540,539, forward strand.
CGCCCACTGCGCGGTCCTTCATCGTCCCAAGCCCGAGCAACAGCCGCTGGTCGCCGCGCGGCGCATACAGCGCGGTGTCACCCGCCGGCAGCGGCACCCCGAGTCCCGCATCCTTCTGGTTCGCGAGCACCAGCACGATCTCGGTAGTAGCCGCGTCGATCTTCTGCCCCGGCCAGACCGCCCGCCGATAGCGCCGCGCGAACGGCACGCGCGGCTGCGACAAAAGCGCCACTTGCTTCTGCGCACGCGCGGCGACCGTCACCCGCTCAGGCACGCGGTATAGCTTCAGGTCCCCAAGGTCCTCCGGTGGCGGGGCCGGCTCGGGCGTCGGTGCGGGCGGAGCGTACATCGTCACCGGCTCGGCGACCATCCGGCTGCCGGTAACGACGATTTCGTCGGCCTCTTCGAACCGCTGCTCGCGCAAGTCCGACGTAGTGGTGCCCAGCGGGAAGCAGGTGAGCCGCAAGGCCGACACCGCACGCTCCAGCACAGGAGTCGCCACGCGGTTCAGCCGCCCGGCCACTGCCTGCACCTCCGCACCGGCGAACCTCTCGGGATTGCCATTGGCGAGCGTCAGCCAGGCGAACAGCCCGAAGCTTTCCCCGTCCGCGGCCATCGTTGCGACATAGCTCGCCCGCCAATCGAAGCCGGAGGCCAGGTAGCTGAGCTTGACCGTCACCGTCTGCGCCCGCGCGCTGGTGGTGGTCACGCTCAGCACCGGCTTGGCCGACAGCCCTGCGGGCACGCCGTCATAGGTCAGCCTCTCGGGCAGGCCCGAGCAGCGCAGCGCCTCGATCCCGTTCTTCGTGCGCAGGATCACGCCGGGGGAGGGGCCGGCGACCACCGTCGCCTCCTCGCGCACCTGCCGCCCGGTTGCCTTGTCGGTGCGGGTTAGGGTCACTTGCCGCCCCAGCGTCCCGTCGATCAGCGAGGCGGGCGACAACAGCCGCGCGTCCCTGTTCTTCTCGATCGTGCCCCCCGGCAGCCCGTCCACGACGGCACTGACCGGGACGATCCCTTCGGCGACGCCTTCGAACCGCACCACCGATGGTCCGCGCGGCAGTTTCACGCGCCGCGTTTCGGTGACCATCGCGAAGCCAGCCAGATAGCGCAGGTCGATCGCTCCGCCGCCATTGGGCGCCCGGTACACGGTGAGCGACACGCGCTCGGGCGCCGGCGACGTGACGGTCTGCGCCTCCGCGCCTCCCGCCGCCGTCCCGACGGCGATCAGCGCCTGAAGGGCTCGCCGCCACATGCTCAGAAACGGGTGTCGAACGTCGCGGTGACCACCGTTTCCCCATTTGCCGGTACGGGCACTTGCCATGTCATCGTTCCGGCGTCGGTCCGCTCGCCCTTGCGGCTATCCTCGATCACGCGCGTATCGCCCCATTGCAGCCCGCTCTGCACCAGTTCTACCGTCACGGACCGCGCCCGCGCATTGGTCAGGCGGTACCGCATCTGCGTGCGCCAGCGGTCGCCCGAGATCCGGGTGCGCGATACGGTGGTCGGCTGCACCTTCACGTCAAAGGCGTCGCCGGTCGGCAGCGCGATGGTCGACCCCTGCGGCGTATGGCCGATCACGTTCTCGCCGGTGAATTGCGGCTGCCCACGCGCATCTCGGACATAGACGCGCACCGTGCCGCTGGGGAGCGCATCGCCCAGGCCGGCCGCGCCCGAATTGGCGAAGCGCAGTACCGACTGGGCGCTGCGCGGTTCTTCCGAACTGCCCAGCCAGCCATTCTCGAAGCGGTAGGCCGAACTTGCCGTCGCACCCTTCACGTCCAGGAAGCTGACTTGCTTGGTCTGCTTGTCGGCGATCGTGGTGCGCTCGGCCAGCGGGTACAGATAGAAATCACCCAGCTGCTCGCGATTGGCGCTCTCCGTGCCCGGCCTTACGCGCGTGATCACCCGCGGCTGGCGCGGACGGTACATGCCCTGGTTCATGCCTTCGCTGCTGCCGAC